>DATDUW010000015.1:0-26677 GCA_035290185.1 Patescibacteria group bacterium | reverse complement strand
TCAACCACCTTGTCGATCTGAAGCAGTGCTATGCGTAACCCTTCCAAAATATGAGCACGATCTCGCGCGCGATCCAGATCGAACTGCGTGCGCCGGCGCACAACCACGAGCCGGTGCTTCAGATGCTCCTCAAGAATGGTCTTGAGGTTAAGAACACGCGGCTGCACGCCGTCGATCAGTGCCAGCATGTTCACATGAAACGTCTCTTGAAGCTGGGTGGCTTGAAACAAACGGTTAAGCACTTTTTTGGGAAAAGCTTCTTTCTTGAGTTCGATGACGATCCGAACACCCGCTTTGGTCGATTCGTCCCACAGGTCTTTGATGCCTTCTATTTTCTTTTCATGAACCAGAGCCGCGATGCGTTCAAGTAACGTCGCTTTATTCACCTGATAGGGGATCTCGTGAACAAGGATCCGAAAATGACCTTTCGCGTCTTCCAGAATCTCTGTCTTAGCGCGCATGAGGATACCGCCCCTGCCTGTGGCATAAGCCTGCTGAATGTCCTGTTGGTTGTAAATGATGCCGCCTGTTGGAAAATCCGGGCCCTTCACCCAAACCGCAAGATCCTCAACCGTTGCGTCCGGATAGTCAATAAGGTGACCTAGGGCGTCACACAGCTCCGTCAGGTTATGCGGCGGAATATTAGTCGCCATACCCACGGCAATCCCCACCGTACCGTTGAGCAGAAGGTTGGGAAGCTTGGACGGAAGTACCGAAGGCTCTTCGTGCGTACCGTCAAACGTCGCGCGGAAATCCACGGTCTTCTTGTCGATGTCGAAAAGCATCTCTTCAGCAATCCCTTCCAATTTCGCTTCCGTATAGCGGTAAGCAGCGGCCGAATCCCCGTCAAGCGATCCAAAGTTTCCCTGGCCTCTCACCAAGGGATAACGCATGGAAAAATCCTGCGCGAGCCGTACGAGGGAATCATAAACGGCGATATCGCCGTGTGGATGATACTTGGCTAACACGTCGCCGACCACAGTGGCGCATTTCCTGAAGCGGGCGTTCGCGCGCAGCCCGGTCTGCCACATGGAAAAAAGAATACGTCGGTGGACGGGCTTCAAGCCGTCCCGCACGTCCGGAAGCGCACGCGAGACAATGACCGACATGGCGTAATCCATATACGCCTCGCTCATTTCTTGGCTGATGTCGCGCCGTTCTAAACGACCGATTTCACTGGTTTCCTCCGGCAAGGGCAATGGAACGGCATTCTTTTGTTTAGGCATAGTATTTTCTTCTCAAGGTATCTCTTTTTCTTCTGCCATAGGAAAGGTGGCTTCCGAAGACGTTTGTACGCGATCGCGCGTTTCTGCTGCAATTCGTTCCATTTCTTCGCGCAAGGCCCGCAGATCGCCGAAAGACTCAGAACGAGCGACCTCTGAAAGGGAAACAAAGCGACGCTGGAGATCCCATATCCATCCGACAGCAACCGTAAAGACAAAAAAACTGACGACGAGGTAATACCATCCCTTTTTCTGTTTGATGCTCCCTTTCATAGATTGACCTCCTGCCCTTTTCAGGCACGTTCAAGGGTCACAATCTTCATGTCTTCTTCCGGGAGATCGCGTTTGGAAACTTTATAACGAGCCGCCTGTTCCTTTTGAAGGGATCCAAACTCTTTCAGAAACGCGTCAACGGGTTGAAATTCCTCTTTAAGCCCTGGCAGAGCGTACGTCATAGGAATAACAATACGCGGTTCTACCTGCCCGACCACCTCCACGGCCTTCTTGGCGTCTAATACTCTTCCGCCGCCGACAGGAAGAAAAAGGATGTCAATATTACTAAGCTCTTGAAGCTCACCATCGGAAAGTGGCCGATCCAAAGCCCCGAGATGGGCCAGACGCAGATCTTCAAGCTCCATACGGAACAGCCGGTGAGAACGACTCCCTTTCAGGAGAGGCGCGTGAATCCCAAAAACAAAAATACCCTTTACCTCATATTCGCCAGGCAAACGGATCCTAAACGGTTTTCCCTGAACTGCTTCTCCGGCATCCCCATCTTCGCCCTCGTGGCTCGCGGCAACGAGATCAGCGGAAAGGGTGCGTGGAAATCGGAGCCCAGAGCTATTTTCATAGGGATCCGTGACAAGGACAGCTTCTCCACCACCCGAGGTTTTTGCATGAATTTCAAAACAGGAAAGTCCGTGCCAAATAATGGTCATATCCGGAAGTTTTGAGGTGAAAAAAGCACAAAAATCATACCATATTCGCCCGGGAGAAACAAGAGGAAACTCTTGCATTTTCCAAAAAAAAGAGCCGCCCCGAGAACAGTGGGGTGGCTCAAACGATAGCCGCGAAGAACGAAGAGGAGCGAGGCTCCCGGCAAAGGCGCGGCTGCCCCTGCCTGTGTTGCGGCCAACGATCACGTCGTGATCCGCATCGGACAAAGGAGGACAGACAGACCTCCAACTGCCCTGGTAGTGAATCCGATTCTTGTCGTCCCGTTCTGCTGCCTGCCGAACAATGCCGGATTGTCACCGAAGGCGCCGGTCATCGATTCCGCTTGATGGTGGGTGTTGGCCGCGACCTTTTTGAGAGTTGTGATCGCACCCCCAGCATCCTTCTCCGGAGTTTCCAAGGCATCCACCGCCACGAAGCTCGCGGTACTTGCGACTTCGATGGCGAACACATCGATGTTGGTGACCGCCACTACTTCGGTGGCGGTTTCGTGGAATCCTCCGAATATGGGGTTGAATGGCCGAAGGAACTGACAACTGTCGCTCGAAGCTGCGGCGATCGTTGCCGGCAATACGAGAAGGGCCAGCATCATCGCCAAAAGAACAAGGCACCGTCTCATGTCCACCTCCTAAATAACGGACACCGCGCTGCCGCCCCACCCCCTGTGGAACGGCCAGAAAGGACCACTAGACTTTATAAGAAGACTCGAAAAAAAACAACAAAGATGTGGACAAAAAAATCAAGGGGAAGCCTCCGTACAATCAACATTATCAAAAGGAACAGCAATTCCTCCTGGAAGAACAACGGGAATCTTCCCTATGACGGTCTGACACGGAAAACCTTCAACACTATCCCCACACCAGTTACGATCGCAATACTCGGGCAAAAGATAGTCTCCTGGAAGAACAGAGGATCCTTCAAAACTGTCTAAATCCTCGGAACCATCATTGTTTACGGCTTCCTGCGAATCATAATCATCACAACTTTTAATTTGGCCACAGTCAACAACCAATAGAGCACACTCGCCTCGAAAAGTTGAATCAAAAACAGCGGTCTGAGTGAAACCGTGATCCCGTGAAAATAGACAAGAGACAAGCTTCTTTCCAAAAGTTTCTCCCTTCTTTGGCTGCGGTGTCAGGGCTGCACAGAAAGATTCTGAAGGAATAAGGGCCTCATTGGAAGCCGTGGCGTCCATACAGCTGAAGCACTGATCCTTCCCTCCCGTTGCTGCTAGACAAATTTTGGTGAAATCTTTTTTATCTTTTTCCACGCAGGTCGTCCATCGGCAGGTTTTGTAATTCCCCTTCCTGTCAGCTAAATCCTTGCCAGCGTTGTCTTCCAAAACCTTGGAAGCGTCTTCCCCACACAAGCCCTTCTCTTTCTTGTTTTCAAGCTGATAGCCCTTTTCAACAAGAGCCTCGCAGGAAGCCCCTTCCTCCAGGAAATAAAGCGGCCGCATCTTTGGAAATGGTGGAACTTCTAGAGAAAGCAACCTTGGGTTAATTGTTGAGAGGAGCAGGGCTGCCAAAAAAAGGAGAATCATGCCGGTGACGGCTCCGTAAATGCGTTTTTTACCTTTCTCCATCCGCCCCTTGTCCATTCCGGATATGACGTATTCAACCCCCCCGATCATGGCATAAAGCGTGACAATAAAGGCAGACAACCCCAGAAGAATTTTATAGATTTTGTTCAAATAGTCCCCAAGGTCTGAAACAGACGTCACGAAAGAATCACCGGACGGAAGACCGATGCCAAGCTTGAGATCGGTCGGAGGACTATAACAATAGCCGTAGGAAGACCCCCCGCAATCCATTTGTGCGCGTTCATTTTTGTTATCCCACCTTCCACCGCTTTTTTGGCAATCTTCCTGTGTCCAGCAGGCCAAGTCATCCTCTGGACCCGTTTGATCCGTTTCGGTCGAAGAGACGGTTCCACGGGCAGCCGTTGTTTGCGCGACAGCAGACAGGGGAAAAAAAATAACCCAAGCACTCAAAAGAATACCAACCGACATCGCCTGTAAAAAAGAAAAAAATATTTTCATATTTCTTACTCGCCCGCGTCCTGAGCAAGAATCTTGGCAACCAATGTTCGGAGAATATCAGCAGGGATAGCTCCTTCTATGCGGTGACCGTTGAGAAAAAACGTCGGAGTTCCGTACACACCCGCGGCCAACCCCGCTTCGTAGTCAGCCTGAACACGCTGTGATGCAGCGCCAGAACGCAGACAGGCCGCAAACCGTGTTTTCTCCAGCCCCAGTTGTCCGGCATAGGCTAAGAGATTATCTTCCGTAACGGTCGTGGCATTCTGATAGAGTTTGTCGTGATATTCCCAAAATTTTCCCTGCTCCTGAGCGCAAACAGCTGCTTCGGAAAGGATGGTCGCTTCCGGGCGTAAATCGGCCAGGGGGAAAAAACGGTAGACGTAAAAAAGGTTATCGGCATTTTCATAAGCCAGAGACCGAAGGAGAAAACTCACCTGGCGGGAATAAGGGCAGGAAAAATCTGCAAACTCCACGATCGTGAGCGGTGCCGACGGATTCCCCAAAGAGGGACTCTTTTTATCGACCAAAAGGGTCGCTGGCACTTCCGTACTCGGTCGGGAAAACGTCGAAGCCGTCCGACTGATACTCATGTCACGTGCGAACGATTGGGCCGTCTGCGATCCCTTCCCGGATTCGACCATGCGTACGTAATGGAAAATCCGCCACGCGAACACCCCTACCAGCACCAAAAAAAATCCGACCAAAAACGGAACGGTAAAAGATCGCGGATGGCGGGCGGATGGAACGGGAACCTGGGACGGCGTCTCCATATCTTCAGAAGGGTGCAGAAAAAATCCTTAAAATGATACCATAAAGAAAAAGCGGAAGACAGGGAGAAAAAACGGTTTCCCCCTCCCGAAGGAGGCTGGTCCCGTTGACGGAACAAAGAAAAGTTGCTAGGCTGCCTCTCGTACCCTGGAACGGATAAAAAATCTTTTATGGTTTCTCTTGCCTTAGAAATCTTCCAATTTGTCCTTGCCGCAGCCTTGACAGCCTGTATTCTGCTTCAAGCCCGCGGAGCCGGCCTCGGAACAGCCTTCGGGGGATCTGGTAACGTTTACCGCACGAAACGCGGTATTGAAAAGACGCTTTTCCGCGTCACCATCATCTTGGCCATCTTTTTTTTCGGCGTGGCTTTCGCCAACGTCCTGGCCTAAAGCCAACCGTTTTTTCTCCTGTGCTTTGGCGCTTCCCCGCCGCTCTTTTCCGCCGGTTCCCGGCCTTCCGTTTTTTCTCTTTCAAAAGAAAAAAATCTTCCCCTTCGGAAATTTCGACCAGACGCCATATCTTGCGAATCGCTGCCAAACGATCCTGGCCGACGTGGCAGCAATGGAAATGCCTCCCGCGAATTTTGAAGCCAGGGGAACGCCGGCTGGTTTTCGGAATCCTTCTTTTTTCCTTTCTCTCTTTTACCACGGCCTGGCTCTGGTACGCCGGCATGCACCGGCAAGTCGTTCCCGCCGCGGGAGGAACTTACACAGAAGGAATCGTCGGCTCGCCTCGCCTTATCAATCCGCTCTATGCCTCTGCCAACGAAGCTGATGCAGGCCTGGCAAATCTCATCTATTCCGGCCTGTTCCGTTGGGATCCAAAAGACGGGCTGATCCCAGACCTGGCGGAATCGCTTTCTGTTTCCGAAGACGGAAAGACGTTTACCATCATGCTTCGCCCTTCAGCCGTTTGGCATCACGGCAATCCCGTGCGAGCCCATGATGTTGTTTTTACCGTTCACTGTCTTCAAAATCCGGCCTACCACAGCCCTTTGGCTTCACGCTTCAAAGACGTTGTGGTAACGGAACAAGATGAACGCACCGTCCAATTTGTCCTTCCCGAATCTGCACCCTCCTTTCCGTCTCTCCTGACAATCGGCCTCCTTCCCTCTGATTTGTGGGAAAGTATTTCTCCTCAAAATATCTCCCTTGCCTCTCTTGAATTAGAACCTGTCGGAAGCGGCCCCTATCGGTTCGAACGGATGCAATTGGATAAATCTGGGAACGTCAAAACCTATACTCTTGTCCGCAACGACACTTTCTACGGACCCTCTCCTCTTGTTGACCGCCTGACATTTAAATTCTATACGGATATTTTCCAAGCGGTCCTGGCGCTGGAAAATCGGCAGATTGGAGGTGTGGGGGGTATCTCTCCTTCTTTGCTTGCTACCCTCACAAAACGCAGAGGTCTTCAGATCTTCCAACCGGTCTTCCCGGCGGTAACCGCCCTCTTCTTCAACCAAGAAACCCAACCTCTCCTTAAAGACCTCCGTGTACGAAAAGCCATAGCCCTGGCGTTGGATCGTGAAAAAATTTCCGAAAGAGGAGGCGGGCGTGCGGCCGCTGGACTCTTTCCTAATGATTTTCCAGAATTTCCTCCTTCGGTTCCTGTTCCGACGCGGGATGTGACAGCTGCCAACCAACTCCTCGATGAAACGGATTATAAAAAAACAGAAAATGGGAGCCCTCGAAAAAAAACAAACGGGTCTTCATCCGTGGAATTGGCTTTAACTCTTTCCGTCATTGACCAACCGGAATATATCCAATCCGCCCAGGAAATCGTCGCACAGCTCGGAGAAATCGGCGTTCATCTAACCTTAAAAATCATCCCCGCAGGCTCTTTTTATGCCGAAACCGTAAAACCGCGATCCTACGAACTTCTACTTGCTTCCGTCCGTTTCGGACCGGATTTGGATCCGTCTCCCTTTTGGCACAGTTCAAAAATTGCGGATCCTGGCCTTAATTTGGCATTGTACGGAAATCGAAAAACTGATACGCTTCTGGAAGAAAACCGCAAAAATGTTGATCCGACAAAACGGTTAGAAGCCTTGGTGGCTTTTCAGCAGGCCGTTCAAGAGGATGTTCCAGCTGTCATTCTTTCCCAGTTGCGTTACACCTATGTCCTTTCCGACGCGGTCCATATTTCTCCCCCAGGGCGCCTGCTCTCCCCGTCGGATCGATTCGGAGCCATTTCCAGCTGGTACGTGAAAACGAAAACCATCTTCAACTAAAAAATTTCTGCGGACGTGGCGGAATCGGTATACGCGCAGGTTTCAGAAGCCTGTGCCCGCAAGGGCTTGGGAGTTCGAGTCTCCCCGTCCGCACCATTCAACAAATCTCTCAATCGAAGGAGCGTCAAAGACAGCCCTTCCACCCTTGCGTGGAAAATCCGTCCTTGCCTCTCGTCAACGATCCTTGCGCCGATCAAATTCACCGTCTGAAACCATTGTTAAAAGCATCGCGCTTTTCTCTTTTCTGGTTGAAGGACAATGCTGCCTCTAAAAATTTCCTTCTTTCTTCCGTATGAACCGCCTTCTTTCCGCCCTGCAGCCAAGTGGTTTTCTCCATCTCGGAAACTACTTCGGAATGATCGATCAGATCGTTTCTCTCCAAAAAGATTTTGACAATTTCGTGTTTGTTGTCGACTATCACGCCATCACCGTTCCTCAAGATCCGAAAAAACTGCGGGAACACATTCTCTTTTCCCTTGCTGTCTATCTCGCGGCCGGCATCGATCCCGTGCACACGACGATTTTCCAACAATCCCGCGTGCCGCAACATACGGAACTTTGCTGGATTCTAAACTGTACGGCCCACATGGGAGAACTCGAACGCATGACGCAGTTCAAAGATAAGGCAAAAGGAAGAGGCGAATCCGTCTCCGTTGGCCTTTTTGATTATCCAGTGCTCATGGCCGCAGACATCCTCCTCTACGATACGAATGTCGTCCCGGTCGGCGAAGACCAAAAACAGCACGTTGAACTCGCACGTACCCTAGCCGAACGCTTCAACCGAATACACGGCGACACGTTCGCTATGCCGGAAGCCCGCATCCGCGAACATGGAGCCAGACTCATGGGCCTGGATGACCCGACCAAAAAAATGTCCAAATCCGCCCCAAGTCCTAAAAATTATCTTTCTCTCCTCGATGATGCGGATGCCGTCCGTAAAAAAATCATGTCTGCGGTAACCGATACGGAAACCTCCCTTGTCTTTGACCCACAAAACCGCCCTGGCCTTGCGAACCTGCTTACGATTTTTTCGCTTGTCGCAAAGCGCTCTGTCGAAGAGCTTGCAACAGCCTATGACGGAATGGGCTATGCGCATTTCAAAAAAGAACTGACAGAAGCCGTCCTTTCCTTTCTTATACCGCTGCAGGAACGTATCCGCACTCGCCTTGCAGACGAAAAAGCCCTCATCCGTCTTCTTGAGGAAGGCGGGTCAAAGGCCCGAACCATCGCGGAAGAAAAAATGCAGGTGGTTCGCGAAAAAATAGGCGTCACTTTAGAAAAAAAATAAACGTTATGAACGAAATACACCCAAAAAACACAACCCCCTATCGCCCCAAACGGCCAACCTGGCACCGTCGTCCCCTTCCTACCGGAGGAACAGGACCGCGACCAGCCGCACAAGGAATCGGACGAAAACCCGAACCGCTCCAGAATCACGACAACCGCCGGTCAAGCAATGCCGTGCCCGCACCCACGAACCCGACGCAGAACTCACGGGACCAACATCCCAATCCCCCTCAAAACCAGGGACGCAATTGGCGTTCAGTCGCGAACCGGGGAGCCTCACCACCACCGCAGCAGCATCCCCAACGAACACCCTCCCTGGGACCAAACAGCACCCCGTGGCAGCCTCGTCCCAATACGACCAAGACCGCACGCACGCCTTTTCGTTCCCAGAAAGCCCCCCTCCCCCATCATCCACCGGTCCTCCATCGGACAGGCACCGGAGGTTCGACTCCCAAAAGCGCGCCTCCGCGCATTTTTCGCCATCCTCAATCAGCGCCGTCTTCACACCGGAGCGAACCGGAACATCTTTTTCCACAACCAACGGAAGGAAAACTCCGCATTGTTCCACTGGGAGGACAAGAAGAGGTCGGACGCAACATGACCGTCTTTGAATACGGCCGCGACATTGTCGTAGTCGACATGGGCCTGCAGTGGCCCGAAGAGGACATGCCCGGCATTGATTACATCATTCCGAACGTCAGTTATCTCAAGGGAAAGGAAAAAAATATCCGTGGCGTTATCCTCACCCACGGGCATCTGGACCACATCGGCGCCGCGCCCCTTCTGCTCAAACAGCTTGGCTACCCGACGGTTGTCGGACGTGACCTTACGCTCGCCCTTGTCAAACGGAAAATGGAAGACGTTGATGCGGGAGCGGCGGGGAGGCTCAAAGCCATTCGCATTCGTAACCTCCAAGAGACGCTCCATCTTGGCGAATTCCAGATAACGTTTTTTGAAGTCGAACACTCCATCATGGATGCCGTTGGTATCATCCTGACAACGCCCGCAGGAACCGTCATCCACATGGGTGACTGGACCATCACCAACGACCCAATCGATCCGCGACCCATCACCTACGAACATCTTGCAACCCTTCCAAAACCGACCGTCCTTATGCTCGAAAGTTTAGGAGCTTTAAAAAAAGGACTGCCACCTTCCGAGCGGGAAGTGCATGAAAACTTCAAAAATCTCCTCCAAAACGCCCCGGGCCGCATCATTATTGGAACGTTCGCCTCTCAAATCCGTCGCATCGGCTATATCTTGGAATACGCGGAACAACTTGGCAAAAAAGTGGCGCTTGAGGGCTACAGCATGAAGACAAACGTAGAAATTGCCAAGGAGCTCGGCTATCTCAAAATGCGAAAGGAAACCCTCATCCCTGTCAACGAAATTCACGCGCATCCAGACAACCGCATCGTCGTCATCTGTACGGGCGCCCAGGGTGAATCAAACGCCGCTCTTTCCCGGATCGTCACCAACGAACACCGATTTATTAAACTCCAAAAAGATGACACGGTTGTCTTTTCCTCTTCCACCATTCCCGGGAACGAACGGAGTGTCCAGCGTCTCAAAGACAACCTCTATCGGAAATGCGACAACGTCGTTCATACCGATATCATGGAAATCCACATCAGTGGCCACAGTACAGCTCTTGGCATCGAAGAGATGCTTCGCCAGGTCAAACCGACCTACTTCCTCCCCGTTTATGCGAACCATTACTTTCTTAAAGAATCCGCCAAAATCGCCTGGCACATGGGGTACCCGGAACAAAACGTTTTCACCCTCGACAACGGGAATGTTTTTGAAATCGGAAAAGGAAAGGTAGATGTCCTTCCTCAAAAGGCGGACACGAGTTACGTTTTCGTCGACGGCTTAGGCGTCGGTGACGTTTCGCAGGTCGTCCTGCGCGACCGCCAGGTTCTAGCTGAAGACGGCATGATTGTGATCATCATCCAGCTCGACCGCCAGACCGGAGCCCTAGTAGGATCCCCAGATATTGTGAGCCGCGGTTTCATCTTCATGAAAGAACACAAGGATTTGATTGAAGCGACGCGTAAAAAGGTTCGTGCCGTCGTTTCTGACAACGATCCAAAATCCGAAGCGGATCCCGACTACATCAAAAATAATCTTCGTAATGAAATCGGTACCTTCCTCTTCAAACAGACCCAGCGCCGGCCCATGATTCTACCCGTGGTGATTGAGGTGTAAAGACGCATTAAAAACCTTATGAAATACATCGATGCTATAAAGGGCGGCGTCGTTTCTTTGTTTCTCTTTGCTCCCTTAGCCCTGTCTGTACGAGGCGTGGGTCCAACACCGATCATTGAGACCATACTGACGGTTTCCTCTTTTCTCTTTGCTATCCTTGCTGGTTTTTATATTTCCAGACTCAACTCCCGCTATAGCGACATTCGAGAACTTATAAGTAACGAAGATGCCTATTTTTACTCTTTGTTTAAAATGGCAAAAATCTTGGGTGAACCCTTTGCCGACAAAATAGCGAACGCTATTGATACCTATTATGTCGTCTCCTTTGAAAACGACCTGGAAAACTATTATAAAAGTACGGCACCCTCTCTCGAAAGCATCCACAACGTCTTTTGTGAACAGAGAGAAAAGAGCGACAATTCGACGTATGCGGGCATGCTTTCGGTTCTTTCTTCGATTGAAGCCGCCCGAAATAAAAATTCCGTTATTGCAAAAGAAAAGATATCAAAAAATCAGTGGATGGTTCTCATAAGCCTCACAATAATCATCTTGTTTTGCCTTTTTTATATCAACACTAATGAATACTTTTTTCAGTTTCTTATCGTCATAATGTCGGCCATGCTCATCCTGATTTTATTAACAATCCGGGATTTGCAAAATTTAAGACTCGGGGGAAAAATAATGCCGGTATTGGAATCGGGACAGGAAGTCTTGGAGAGCATGGGGAAATTACGATATTATAACAAAAAATTGGTAGAAAAGGGTGTCATGGAAATCCCAAAGCACGTTGAAAAATACCGATTAGGTCTCCATCAACCAGGAGAACCCTCAAGGATAAAAATCGTTGAAAAATAAGGGTTTAAAAAACCGCTGGTTCTGCGCCAGCGGTTTCGAGTCTAAGAGAGAATATCACTCTTTCTGCCCAGGTGCAGACGCCTGGATCGAGGCAAGAACTTCCGGAGGGACAAAGTCCACAGGTGTCAAAAAAATTCTCGTTTCCTTCTGGAAAAGTAACGCCTGCGATCCCGCAGATCCCCCAACCGGACACCAAACGTTCTCCTCTTTGTCGGGGATCACCCAAAAACTTTTTCTGTAAGAAGATAACCCATCCGTCGGATGGAAATCGTCTTTAATGTTGTGGCGGGAAACCATCCCTTCTGTTCGAAGAATTTTCTTCTGCCAGAAGAGATTTGTGGGAAAGATCTGAAAGGTCAAACTTCCAACGCAAAAGACCGCCTTTCAGCGGTCTTTTGCGACAGGACGGCCTGTAAGCCGAATTTTGTCTGCCCCTCCTTGCGAAGGGGGAGACGGCCATCTCTCTAGATCGTTCATTGCTGGACGATTCAAGCGAGCTACCAAACTTGCTCTTGCACCGAAACGGGTTTGCCACGCTTCCACGTCGCCGTGGAGCGAAGAACGTAGCACTCTTCCTTGCGGAAAAATCCACCGCCCTTCTTTTCACCTTTCTTCGCTCCTTTCGGAACGAATAGTATTGTCTCTGTGGTACTTTCCCTAGGCTTCGAAACTCGTGGGGAACAGAGATCTCTCAAAGTTTTCCACACGTTCCTTATACCCGGTCGCTGTTAGCGACGTTTCTTTTTCCGCCTGTCTTGCAACACGCGGGGTGTTCGGACTTTCCTCCCCGCACCTTTCGTGCATCCCGGCTCACGCCGAATTTCACGAGGCACAGAGCGGCCGTCCGGTCGCCTGCGGGAAAAAGGATAGCAAAAAACGGATGATTGTCAATGAACGGACGAATCGTTACAATAGAGGCACTTTTTTGCTATGAAACGACCAGACCTTCTTTTAGCCGCCCTCCTCGTCCCTTTGGATGCCCTGGCACTCCTGTTCGCCGGCATGACGGCCTATACCCTGCGGTTTCACCCATTCTTCACGGAGATCCGCCCTGTCATTTTTGCTTTGACCTTTCCAGACTATTTGCGTCTCACGATGCCGATCATCGCGGGTTGGATCGGCGTCTTTGCCATCACCGGCCTCTACGCCGTCCGCCCCTTGAAATTCAGTCGGGAATTTCTCCGTCTTTTTCTAGCCTGCGCCACGGGCATGGCCCTCCTGTTTTCCTTTCTCTTCTTTTCCCGATCGCTCTTCGATTCGCGCTTCATCGTCCTAGCGGCCTGGGTGCTTGCCATTCTCTTTGTCACAGGCGAACGGATCGGCGTGCGTATCCTACGCCGTATCCTTCTCGCTCTCGGCATCGGAAATCGCCGCGTGACCCTCATAGGGAAAGGAAGGACAGCCGAAGCTCTCATAGAAGCGTTCCACCAACAACCAAGCCTGGGGTACCATGTCGTCACTTGTCTTGACCTCATGGGAGAAGAGACAAAAAAACGCTTACGTCACCTAAAGGAATGCGGAGAAACCGACACGGTGGTCCTTGCGGACCCCGACCTGTCGCGAGAACAAATCGTCGATCTCATTGCCTTCACCGAAGCCGAACATCTGGATTTTTTCTATGCTGCCGACCTCTTTACGACCGCGCTTGGACGAACCGAATTTTCAACGATTGCTGGCATCCCGATTTTGGAAATCAAAAAAACACCGCTCGACGGCTGGGGCGCCATTTACAAACGGTCTTTCGACTTGGTCGTTTCTCTTCTCCTTTTGATTTTTTTGTCTCCTGTCTTGCTTTTGACAGCAGCAGCGATCAAGCTGGATTCCCGCGGCCCCATCTTCTATCTTGATTACCGCACAGGCCGACACGGGCGTCGGTTTCTTTTCTATAAGTTCCGATCCATGGACGCCCGACTATGCGACGGCGAAGGGCCTAGTGCGAGCCGGGAAGGAAACCAGATGCTCCGAAAGCTTGAAACAGAAAAAAACCACAAACAAGGAAAGGTCCTCCACAAAATCAAGGATGACCCGCGTATAACCCGCGTTGGACGCTTTCTGCGCCGCTGGAGTGTGGATGAACTCCCGCAACTTTTCAATGTTCTCAAAGATGATATCAGTCTTGTGGGTCCACGGGCACACATGACACTAGAAACGGCCCGTTATGAGAGCGGGCACAAAAAAGTGCTCACGATCAAGCCGGGCATTACGGGTCTGGCCCAGATCAGTGGTCGTTCAGACCTGGCATTCGAGGAAGAAATGCGGTTAGATACCTCCTATATTGAACACTGGAATCCGTGGCTGGATTTTTATATTCTCCTCAAGACCCCCCTTGCCGTCCTATTTGGAAAAGGAACCTATTAAATCGGCTATGTCTGCCTTCCCACGCGTTGCCTTGATTCATGACTACCTTGCTCAAAACGGCGGGGCCGAACGCGTGCTCAAAGCCATGCAAAACATCTGGCCGGAAGCGCCGACCTACACCCTCTTTTACGATGCCCGTCTTTTGCCTGCCTTCAAGGGCCATGAACTACGGACGTCTTTTCTCCAGCACGCCCCTTTCGTACAAACAAAATACCAATGGTATCTCGCCCTCATGCCGGCCGCGACCGAAAGCTATGACCTCTCGGCTTTTGACATCGTCATCTCGAACTGCAGCGCGTTCAGTAAAGGCGTCATCACCCGACCGGATGCTCTTCATGTTTCCTATTGTCACACGCCCACCCGTTATCTCTGGTCCGATACACATAGCTATATCCGCGAGCTCCCCATCCCCGCCCCGATCAAATGGATCCTCCCCCCTGTCCTTTCCTCTCTCCGGGTCTGGGACCGGGAAGCAAGCGAACGGGTGGATCGATTCGTGGCCAATTCGCAGACTGTGGCTAAGCGCATCTGGAAATACTACCGCCGCGAGAGCCACGTCATCCACCCACCGATCGATACGAATCTCTTCTCCGTGCGGACCGCTCCCAAGGATTACTACCTGACTGGCGGGCGGCTTGTCCCTTATAAGCGTTTCGATCTCCCTATCCGGGCCTGCAACCGCCTAAAGCTTCCCCTCAAAATTTTCGGAACGGGTCCGATCGAAAAGGAACTCCTGTCCTTGGCCGGTCCGACGATCGAATTCGTTGGCCGAGTCACAGACGAAAAACGATCCGAACTCTTTGCGGGGTGTAAAGCCTTCCTCCATCCGCAGGAAGAAGATTTTGGCATCACGCCCGTTGAAGCCATGGCTAGTGGACGGCCGGTCATTGCTTATGGCGTCGGCGGAACGCTCGAAACCGTTGTGGACGGCGTCACGGGAGCTTTTTTCTACGAACAAAATTGGGAAACGCTCGCCGATCTCCTTCTCCGTTTCGATGAAACAGTTTACGATCCGGAAAAAATACGCGCCCACGCGCTTTGTTTCGGCGCGGAACGCTTCCAAAATGAACTACACTCTTTCGTCGAAAACCTCTGGAAAACCCAGGCCCATGCGCATCTTCATTGACGCCCGCCATCTTACCCGCCCCCAACAAAGCGGCGTCGGTGAATATACGACTCGACTCTTTTCCGCGTGGCTGTCGCTCCCTTGCGAACACACGTTCGTTTTCTTCTCCAGCGGGAGGAAACCAGCACAAGACATTTTGTCCGCGTCCACACCAACCAGTGAATCTCCTCATTTCCGACACCTCGCCGTCCCGAACAAACTTCTCAATGCGTCCCTCACAACCCTGCGACGACCACGATTGGATGCGTGGATCGAACACGGACTCCCCTCTTCGCCTGATTCCACGGTTTTCTTTTTTCCAAACCTGGCCATAGCTTCCGTGCGTCCACAGATGCCATATGTTCTCACCATCCATGACCTTTCCTTCGAACTGTTTCCGCACCATTTAGATCTAAAATCCCGTTTGTGGCACGCGGCCGTGCGCCCAAAAACGCTGGCACGCGGAGCCTGTGCCATTCTTGTCCCATCTCAAGCGACCGCTTGGGACGTGGAACGCCTCTACGGCGTGCCAACCGAACGCATCCACGTCATTGCACACGGCTATACGGAAATATTCCATCCGCAACAAACAAAAATGGACAACCGTGTTCAAGCCCTCTATCGTCTTCCGCAACGATTCGCTCTCTTTGTCGGTACCCTTGAGCCGCGAAAAAATATCCGGATGATGATCGAGGCCTTATCTGATTATCGCAAATACACAGGTGATTCACTTCCTCTAGTCCTGGCCGGAAAATCAACACGCTCCTTTAATGCAATTCCTTCCGAAGAAAAAAAAGAAACGATCGCGCTTGGTTATGTTCCCTCCGAACACCGTCCCAGCCTCTATCGGCTCGCGACGACTACACTTTTCCCTTCCCTTTACGAGGGATTCGGCCTCCCCGCCCTCGAATCCATGGCGTGTGGTACACCCGTTATTACTAGCCGCACTTCCTCCATGCCCGAAGTCGTCGGCAACGCGGCCATTTCTATTGATCCGCACTCCAGGAACGATCTCGTCTCTGCCCTTGAACACCTGATGGGGTCTCCCATCCTGCGTCAAACACTCATCGAGCGAGGATTAAAACGCGTAGAAAATTTTTCGTGGGAACAGTGTGCACTGAAGACAATGAAGGTATTGGAGATGGTGAGTAAACGTTAAACCTGTCTCAAAATACCAAAATATGGTTCGTAAAATTTACAATTTTTGGTTTAATTTACGAAAACTTTTCGTCTAAGAACTAAACGCTATCTTTCTACATTGTGTCTCAAGAATTTCTCTCAACAGACGAGCAGGTTGCAAAACTATCTAAATTGCACGATAAAGCAACCGAAGCAGTAAAATCAAACAACTTGATAGAAAAATTAGGAGGTATCACTATATTTGCCGGCATTACAGAATTTTATGTAATACAAGTTGCACGACTAATCGAACAAGTGATCTTAAAATCTGAATTAGCTCAAAACAAGAATCCATCATTTCAGCCCAAAGATGATAGTTATTTTTACGACGAACGAGTAAGCACGAGAACTATTATAAAAGTAATAGAAAAATTTTTCCCATTTAAACTTCACGGGAATTCTGAAGGAGATGAGTCTAAAATTAACGCAGTGGCAAAAAAATATCTAGAATCAGTAGGAAAATTCCTCAATTACCGCAATGCACTCTTGCATCATATTGGAAGTCCGAAAATATCAGAAAACAAAATTTTTGAATTAATTCAGAAATCAATTGATTCCTTTTTCACAACAATGGAGTCGCAACAAGAATTTTTTAAGACGTGGCAACCATTCAGATTTGGATCTAACGAATTAAAATATTTTTATAATCCGAAAAATAACGACGCTTAACATTGGCTAGCCGGTTCGCTCGCCAAATTTATTTCCTATTGATCCTCGCGCATTAAACTAATTTTTTTATTTCATTTTGACCAATGTTTCTATGGCTGAAATGGAGGTCAGAAACTAGGGTACTTATGCAAAGATCAATAAGGGCTAAACATCTATGACAGAAAAAATGAAACTCATCAATTCCATTCTCGCTGCCGTTTTCATGGCTATAAGTATTTATCTATTAATCCAACTAGCGATCTGGTTACCAAAGTTAAGCCTCTCTAAACATCGGCTTAATAATGCTCAATGCCTAGAGAGTTACAACAATCAGGGCCAACCGCCACTTGGTGCATGTGGCTTCGATTTTTAGTTTAGAAATTCACTTTACGCAGACATCTTTTTGAAGAAGAAAAAAAGGAAAACGTAAAGCAAAAAATCATTTTTTCCTTTATGAACCGCTTCCCTGTCATCCTCCTGCTCGGCCTTGCGACTGGGATCGTTGACGTCATCCCAATGGTCCTCCAAAAACTAGATTGGTACGCAAATGCCTCCGCATTCATCCAGTGGATCGTGGTTGCGATCTTTATTTCTTACAGTTCCATGAAGCTGAAAGGTTGGATCAAAGGATTGCTCATCGCAGAAATGGCCGCGATTCCGATTATGATTCTTGTCTTGGCCAATGAACCCTGGTCTGTTCTTCCCATCGCGACCACGTCGGCTTTGTTGGGAAGTTTAGTGGGATTCTTCAACGAAAAACTAGAAAAGAAGAGATAGCACTGAAAAAATATTTCATAAACAGACCATTGTTTCCTCTGCCCTTTCACAAAAAATTCTGCTACACTTGCTATAGATCCGTTGACTTTTCTCCCCCCGGAATCGTATCTGTATGAGACGGCTGTCTCCTCCCGATTCTAAGACGCCAAAAAAACGTAAAACAACAATCAAACCTCCTTCAAAAACGAGGAAAATTTCTCTATCTCTCCCAACGATCAACCAACCTATAAAGTCGTTCTCTCAACATCTTCCTTCTCCTGCCGCTCGGTATGACACGGCTCTACCAACCCACTTGCTTCAAAATCGTCCTGTTGTGGGTGAAAAAAAGGAAGGAATCGAAACAAAACTGACGGTACGACGCGACGGTGCTCTGTCGCCTTTCCTCATCTCCCTCCGTGTTCACCCGTCGTTACCTACCCCCATCTTGCCTCTGGAGTCGGAAACTCAAATTCCCCAACTTAATTTTCTTCCTCCTTCCATCAAAAAAATATTTTCTGATACGCGCGGATCCCTCGCATTCGACAAAAAAATAGCCGAACGACAGCTCAATGAATGTGACCTTACACCGCTACAGAAAACAACTCCTCTTTTCAAACGAATTCTTCCTCAAGGTGAGTTGGTTCCTCCTCGAGGAGAAACACCTCCCTGTCCATTTCCGCTTGATCTGCCGGAAATGGAAATCCAGGAAGAAGAATCGGCGTTGACAACCTGGGATGCCTTGTACCAGCCAAAAGTGCACGACACCTGGCCAACGGCCACGCCATTTTGGAAACGCCTACCCCGTTTTTCGCGACGATCTCTCCCTTCCGTTGATTTTACGTTCCTCCGTCGTCTTCTGTCTGTCGGCGGCTCATCGCGTGCAGCAGTTTCTTTTGCCCTTGTTGCTTCCCTCCTTGTTCTGCCCCTCCATGCCCTAGGCATGTGGGAAGAGGTTCGTTCCCTCCGTACGGGTATGACGGGCCTTGGAGCAAGCGCCTTTTCCGACCTACGTCAGGGAACGGCCTCTCTAGTAGCCGGAAACGCTGCCGAAGCTACCCAATCCTTTCAAAAAGCCAGTGGGAGTCTGTCCAAAGCTAAGACCGACCTAAATCGCTTCCGCTCCGATTTGTCCGCTCTTCTTTCCCGCCTGCCACCCGTACATTCTCCGCTCGAAACGATCCAAAAACTCATCAAGGCCGGACAACAAATCAGCGAAGCAGGAATGCGCCTTTCCGAAGGTCTGGAGGCAACAAGCCATCCTTCTGCCACGCCCGTAGCAAAACTTGCCATTTTAGAAACCTCTTTGCGTTCCATCCTCCCCCTTTTGAAAGAGGCGGAAGAAAATCTCCTCGCCACCAATCCGAAAAGACTGCCGGAGACCGAAACAGCGGAATTGGAACGCCTGCAACCACTCCTCCGTCAGATGACTTCCTCGATTTCCGAATGGCTTTCCCTTTCCAAGACCTTCTCTCTTTTGCTCGGATCCGAAGAATCCCGCCGTTATCTGCTCCTCTTTCAAAACGACAATGAACTACGACCTGCCGGAGGCTTTATGGGAAGTTTTGCGGTTGTAGACATCTCGGAAGGACGGGTCGAACGCATCGAAATCCCAGCCGGCGGCACCTATGACCTACAGGGATCTCTCTCTTCCCGCCAGGCAGCACCGCGCCCCCTTCAGCTTATCAATGCACGATGGGAGTTTCAGGACGCTAACTGGTTTCCAGATTTCCCGACCTCTGCCCGTCAAATTCTCTCTTTTTATGCCGCAAGTGGTGGGCCGACGATTGATGGCGTCGTAGCAATAAACGCCTCCGTCCTTCCGCTTCTTCTCTCGCTCATTGGCCCCGTTTCCATGGAAAAATACGGCCGGACCATCACCGCGGAAAATGCCGTTTCCGAAACGCAATCCATTGTTGAAAAGGAGTATCCGCAGTTTGTAAATGCTTCAGACGGAAGGGACGAACCCGCACCAAAAGCCTTCATCGGCGACCTGGCTGACGCTGTTCTAAGTCAGACCTCTTCCCTGGATGCGCAAACGCTCCTGGAGGCAGTGGAATTATTCATCCAATCCTGCGAATCGAAAGACGTCCAAATCTACCTTACCGATGCGGAGGAACAAAAACACCTCCAACCGCTTGGTTGGTCTGGAGAAATGGATCAGACGTCCGATGGAGACTATCTTTTGGTTTCGAATGCCAATATCGGTGGCGGAAAAACGGATGGGGTCATTGATGAACGCCTTCATCTACAAATCCGGCTACAGGAAGACGGACGCGCGGTGCACGAACTCACTGTCACACGCACACATCACGGCGTTCCCGGAGATCCCTTTACAGGCGTCAACAATGTCAATTACATCCAAGTCTATGTTCCGCACGGAAGCCGCCTTTTGTTTTCGGACGGTTTCAGCGTTCCGGATCCATCTCTTTTTGAAAAACCGGACCCCTCTTGGGAGAGAAGCACGGAAGAAAACGAAACCGTTGATCCTGCTTCGGGAACGAGCGTGGGAGAGGCCTTCGGAAAAACGGTCTTTGGTAATTGGACGCAGACGGTTCCCGGCGCAGTATCAACAGCCCGTTTCGTCTATGAAACACCCTCTCTTTTGAAACCAACTTCCTCTATCCACACGCCTCTTGGGGTCCTGAAGGCCGCTTTTGGTTCCCAGCGATCTGCCTATACTCTTGCGGTCCAAACACAATCAGGAGCCCAAAACCGTTCTTTTTCCTTTTCGGTAAACTTCCCACCGTCCTTGACATCCGCCTGGCAATCCTTTGAAGGAACTGAGGAAACGGAGGTTCCTTTATTGAGAGACTCTTTTTACGCCATGCTCCTTGAACACCGCCAATCTCTCTAACCGCTTATGAACCAAACGAACGATCCCCGCCGCAGGCCGCGACACCGACCGCGTCGCGAAGTAGAAGGACACCTGCGCCGTATCTATGCGGATGCGGACGGAACGCTTCCAAATTTCAAGACCCTCGAGCGTCGACGTTCTTCTGTGGCACACACAGCGATGCGTCTAGCATTTTTTTTCATTCTTGCCGCGGCCGGAGCATGGACAGCCTTCTTTCTTCTCTGGCAGCCATATGTAGCACGAACCTCCAAACCGCTCTCCTTGTCCGTAGAAGGGCCACCCACAGCTGTATCAGGAGCGCCGGCCAGCTACCGCATTCGCTACGCAAACCCTTCCCGTATCTCCATTACTTCTCTAGAAATGGACCTGCTTGTTCCGCGTGGATTCAGCTTATCAAAGACTAATCCGCCCCCCACGGACGGAACACACTGGACCTTTGGCCCCCTCTCTCCCGGCTCCGACGGTTTTCTTGAAATCACCGGTTCCTTTCAGTCACCAGTCCCAAGCACAGAAAAAATCCAAGGAATCTTTACGTACCGCCAGGCAAACACAAGCTCGGAGTTCAAAGAAATTGCCAGCATGACCACGGACGTCAACACTTCGGTTCTGTCCGTTAAAATGGAAGGGCCACCAAAGGCCATCCCGGGAGACGAAACCGTTTATACCGTCAGCGTACGGAACGCCGGAGCAGACACCCTCCGCAATATTCTCCTTCGAGCCGATCTCCCAACTTCCTTTCATTGGTTAACAGCCAAGCCTGATCCGCGTACGCCAAGCCTTGCTGAATGGAATCTTCCAACCCTTGCCCCTGGAGAAGAAACGCTTATTAGTATCAACGGTTCTTTTGGATCAGATGCATCCGGGACTGCAACGGCTAAGGCCACCGTTGGCTTTCTGGATGAGAAGGAAACGTTTTTATCCCAAGGGGAAGCCGAGATTTCTACAGACGTACTTGGAGCCAATCTCGCGGTGCACCTCATTGTAAATGGAACCGATCAGAATCAAACGGTCCCGTTGGGCGAACCAGTGGCCCTTTCCATTGATTTTGCCCAACAAGGAAAGGAGGCAACGGAGGATGTCTCGATCGTCCTTGTTTTTTCCACGCCAGACGAACGTTCTCTCCCCATCCATTGGGAAAAGGCGGATACAGCTGGAGGACGACGTGAGGGTGACTCTCTCATTTGGGATGCCTCCAATCTTGCCAAACTTACAAAGCTCTCTCCCGGCGATAATGCTATTCTCGATCTTCTCCTCCCCCTTCCCCCCTCCATTGATCCTATGGCAACAGCCGATGTCTTCACTGTCGATCTTTCCGTGCGCCTCCAAAAAGTCGGAAGTGTTCAAACAGATCGAACCCTTAAAACACCGACCCTCGAAATCAAACTCCAGTCTGATACCCATGCTTCTTCTGCAGCGAAATATTTCAATGAAGAAGGAGCGCCTCTGGGTTCCGGCCCCATTCCACCAACCGTAGACCAGACGACGACTTATCGAATCTTCTGGAATCTTGAGAATTCCCTTCATGATCTGGAACGCGTCCGTATGACAACAAGCCTGCCTGCCACAGCGGCTTGGAAAGGAATAAACGCTGCTGGCGTCGGGTCTCTCTCCTATGACTCGACCACGCGAATCGTCACCTGGTCAGTGGATCACCTTTCTAAAGAAACAACAACCCTGCAAGCCTGGTTCGACGTTGCTGTAACCCCATCCACCGCGGATGTGGGGTCCTTTTTTAAACTTACGAATGCCACGGCCCTTGAAGCCATGGACACCTTCACCAAAAATCCCATTCATCAGGCCATGGATGCCTTGGATACGGAATTACTGACCGATGCGTTTGCTACAGGAAAAGGAGTGGTGGTTGGTGAGTAGGAACGCCAAACCACCCAACAAACTTTCTTCTTTCCTCTAAAATTTTTCTCCGGACCCAGCAAACCTTTTTCTATTGACAATGTATCTCAGACCTCTGAGCGGCTCATCTTCAAAAAAAAGAAAAAAAGATTTCTTCCCTTGACGCAGGGTCACCCTCTGTCCTTCTGCTGGTTTTCCGTCAACCAGAATTCTGCCTCCTTTGATTGCAGGAGTAATAATCCACTCCGAATGGCCTGGCATACCATGCAAATCGAGTTGTCCTCGCACAGCGACAAGACCCCCTTCGTCCCCTTCAAGTTTTATCGCGTGACCCTGATCACAAAAAAATTCAAACAATTCAAAAAGAACAGCATCTTCTTTTACATCCAACGTCGTCTCCTCCGGAGTGGGGGAATCCTCTTTCCCCCCTTCAAAAAAATTTTCACCTTCCGTCCCTTCCTTCATAGATGTTCAAGACAAAAGACTGAATTATTTTTTACTTCGCGTTCGAGATGAAGCGCGATATGGTTTCTATATTCAACAAATTTTGGATCAATTATTGATCTTGGACGAGGCAAATCGATTTTCATTTCTTCAATAATTTTTCCGGGCCGTGCTGTCATGAGATAAATCGTATCCGAAAGCATTATTGCCTCGTCCATGTGGTGTGTCACATAAATAATCGTCTTGTCAAATTTTTTCCAAATTTCCAGTAAAAATTCTTGCATGAAATAGCGCGTTTGAAAATCGAGAGCGGAAAATGGTTCATCCATGAGCAAAAATTCCGCATCCGTTGCTAATACCCGTGCAATGGATGTTCTCTGCTTCATTCCACCCGATAATTGATGAGGATAATGTTTTGAAAATTCTGTAAGGCCAACACGAGCTAAAATATCTGAAACTTTTTTTTCAATAATATTTTTTGGAGTTTTGACCATCTCGAGTCCAAAAGCGACATTTTTTTCAACCGTACGCCAAGGAAAAAGACCGTAATCCTGAAAAACAACACCGACATCGGACGGAGTGGGAAGTCCTACGCGTTTTGTAATTTCTCCCATTTCAATGCCATTTAACAAAACGGTTCCTCTGTCCGGACGAAGAAGCCCGCTCAATATTGAAAGGAGGGTTGTTTTTCCACATCCTGATGGACCGATAATTGTTTTAAATTCGCCATTGTGGAGTGCGAGCGAGGTATCCCTGATAATCTCAAGTAAATGTTGCCCTCCATCTTCACGAGAAAATCCAATAGAGTTCCCTTCAAGGGAACCCTGTTTAGTTTTTTTATCTTGTGCTCTCATAAATTACATGCGTTGTACATCCCACCAGAAAAACTTTTTCTGAATATATTTTAAGAGAGCATCAATGATAAATCCTGAAATGCCGATGAGACACATTCCAAGAAGAATTAAATTGTTATCAAACAAGTTCCGTCCATTCATAATAATTGCACCCAAACCATCGCGAAGCCCTGTCATTTCTGCGGCGAGCACAGCCATCCATGCGGCGATAAAGTTTAATCGCAAAATGGTAAACACTTGCGGCAAAATATAGGGGAATATTACCTGTGTCCAAATTTGCCATTTACGTGCTCCAAGTGTTTTGGCGATATTTATGAGATATTCTGGAACGGTCTCAATTGCCTTTACTGTTGCAATGGTGAGCATAAAAAATACTCCCATGAAAACAATAAATATTGCCGTTTGATTTCCTATACCAAAAATAACAAGAGCAAGGGGAATCCATGCGATTGGCGCAATCGGTGCAAGAAGCTCGACAATGGGCATGACAAATCGTTTCACCCAAATTGAGATGCTAATCGCTGTACCAGCGCAAAGTGCACTGATAAATCCTATGCCAAGACCAACAAAGACACGAAAAAAACTCGACAAAATCGAAGACGGAATACCCGCCGCTTGCGAACCAAGTCCAATACGAAAACCATTATCTGCGAGATCGGCTAGAAAATGGGAAGGGGGTGGAAATATCTGCAGATATTTCCACCCGACTTTTCCTGATAATTCCCAAATACCAACAAGAACCGCAATTGAAATCATTGCGCAAATCGCCCCTGTATAATTTGAAGGCCCTCTTTTCATGCATTTTATTTTTTGAGTGCCGCATCAAGATAGGATGTATCTACAATATTGACCGTCGGTTCCTTGATATAATTTTGTGTCACCATGTCATTGATTGCGGACATCATTCCTTCGATATTCGGATAGAGCGTTGCTTCGCTTTGTGTTTTAAAAGATGCAAGGAGCACGTTATCGGGCGTTTTGTAGTAATTTTTTCCAGCAAGAAATTGTTCTGCCTTTTCCGGATTATTTTTGATTAAATCAAGGGCTCGATTTTCAGCGCGAAGAAAGCGTTTTACTGTTTCAGGATATTTTTTTGCAAAACCATCCAGGGCAATAATTGTCGTGTTTGGAGTACCTTTTCCCCACACCACGGCGTTGTCTGTTAATAATTTTGCTCCGTAATTCATTTGTAAATCTGTCGTATAAGGTTGAATGTGGCTCAAGATTGCAATGTCGTCGGTTTTGAATGATTGAACCATGGCAAGTAAATCGTCAAACCAAATCATTTCAAAATCATCATAGGTCAAACCCTTATTCTTGAATGCTTTGTAGAGAATCATGTCCAGGGTATCTCCACGAAGTGTCCCAACTTTTAATTTTTCTTTTGGGTGATTTTTGACATAGGAAAAAAGCTCATCAAGAGAATTTACATTGTATTTTCCCTGAACAACAACTTGCATAATGCCATTACCTCCCGCATTTGCAAGAATGCGCATGGGGACACCACTATTTTGACCAAGATACGCTAAGGTGAAAGGGTTGATTGAAAACTGAACACTTCCGCCGGAAAGTGCCGCATTATTATCGCCTGGATTTGAAAAAAATATCGTTTCAACTTCAAGACCTTCGTCCTTAAAATATCCTGCTTCTTTTGCGATAAAAAGCGGGGCCATATCTGTGGCCACCAAGTGACCAACTTTTATTGCCCCCGGATAAAGACCCTCTCCCGTAACCACTGTTGCTGGTACGGATTTTTTATTGAGGAGAAAAAATCCTCCTATGATGACCACCAAAATGGCAACGACGACCCAAACATTTTTTTTCATAGTGCTTGAAAATAATTAAAAAAAATCTAAATCAAACGTATTTTAATACTTTTGACTTTTTTTAGCCAAACTGAGCGCATCAAAAATTTTTTCTCCCATAAAATGTATGAAATTTCCTTTCAGAGAATACTGTACCATAAAAAAATATTTTTTGTCCTATTTGTCGACACATTTATTAAATAATTGACATTTCTTTAAAAAAGAAAGATGATTTAGCACATAAAATGTTGTCGCTTTTTTCGACAAAAAATTGAGCATTTTTAAATTTCAAAAAAGTATGGAAGGAACCAACCTCATTGGTATTTTAAAAAAAATCGGTTTAACCGAAAATGAATCGAGGGTCTACTTTGCTTCCCTTTCCCTTGGTCCAAGTTCAATTTTAAAAATAGCCCATAGCGCAGGAATAAAAAGAAGTACGGTCTATTCCATTGCTGCATCGCTTCAACAGCAAGGGTTGATGCATACAAAAGTGCGTGGTTTTAAAAAACTGTTCGTCGCGTCTCATCCGGAATATTTGGAGCAAATTCTTGAAAAACGGAAGGAAATTTTTCAAAAACATCTCCCTCAATTTTTAGCGGCTTACAATCTCGAAGGAGAGCGTAATTCTGTAAAATGTTACGAGGGATTAACGGCTGTAAAATCTCTTTATGACGATTCCCTCAAACATATCAAATCCCGCGAAGATTATCTGGTTATCACAAACCAAGCGCAGTGGTTGCAATTAGACGAACCCTATTTTTTGTCCTACATAAAAAAACGGGCAAAACTCCCTATCACTACGCGATTACTATTTCAGGATTCTCCGGTTGCACGTCAACACAAACGATGGGAAAAAAATTTTCAGGAACAGGTAAAAATTCTCCCCCTTGGAACTTCTTTGGAAATTGATATGGTTCTCACCCCTCAAATGCTCATTATTCATCAGTTGATACCCCCGATCATGGCGATTGTGATTGAAAACAAAAGCGTCATCAAACTGCAAAAAGAACTTTTTGAAATCATCTGGAAATCTTTGCCATAAAATAAAACACCCCCATTTGGATGTAGGATGAGAAGAAATCAAAAATCTTCGTGAGAAAAATTTCGACAAAGTTCTATACCGAAGTAGAAGCCCTATAAAAAACCGCTGGCAAGAACGCCGGCGGCTTTAGTGAATTCGACTCCTTCCTTTTCTTTTCCGAAAGTCAGGTTGGGCTAGACTCCGTACATTCCCGAAGTAGTATTTTCATAATA
>DATDUW010000014.1:0-61800 GCA_035290185.1 Patescibacteria group bacterium | reverse complement strand
GGTTGGTGGGCGAGCCACAGCGGTTGTTATCGCCACGGGAGGACGGACGGAACTGGGATGCGTGGCTGAGATGGTACGAAGCACGAGAGAGAACATCACGCCTCTTCAGGCCGAGCTTGCCCGATTGGCACGTTGGATCGGCCTCTTTGTTCTGATACTCAGTACGCTTTTATTCGTCGCTGGTTTGGTATTGGGTCAATCGGCTTTCGTGATGTTTGAGGTTAGCGTGGCCCTGGCTGTGGCAGCAATTCCGGAGGGGTTGGCTGTTACGGTCACCGTCGTCCTTGCGATAGGTACCCAGCGCATCCTGCGGCGGCGTGCGCTTGTGAGGCGTTTACTCGCAGCCGAGACACTTGGAAGTGTTTCCGTGATCTGTACGGACAAAACCGGGACCCTTACCGAAGGAAATATGAAAGTACGCGACGTGGTGATCGGGGCTAAACCCGTTCAGGTCGCTGAAGCAATCGGTTCGCCTTTGGCGCAAGATCTTCTGTTTCTTTGGGAAGCGGCTCTTTTGTGCAACGATGCTGCGATGGCGGAAGACGCGGACCTTCAAGCGCGGCACATCGAGGCAACGCCTACGGAACGGGCCCTCGTTGAAGCCGGATTGCAAACAGGGCTTTCTTGGAAAGAGTTGCGAAATCGGCATGTGCGCCTTGGCGAAATTCCTTTTGATTCTGGGCGTAAGTACATGGCCACGCTTCATGTCTGGAAAGATGGTTCTGATCGTATCTTTATTGTGAAGGGTGCGCCGGAGCGCGTGTTTCCGTTTTTAACAAGCGTATGGAGTGGTGGAAAAATTCATCCACTCACCGAGGAGCGACGGAAAGCCTGGCAGCACGAAGTGGTACGTTTGGCAGAGAACGGTCGAAGGGTTCTTCTGCTTGCTTGCCGTTTTTTGGATCGAAAAGAGGCGGACGGCCATGCCCCTCACGAATTTCTCCATCATCTTGTTTTGATCGGGTTGGTAGGACTTCAGGATGCCTTGCGTCCGACCGCCCGTACCCAAATTCTTGCCGCACACAAAGCCGGCGTGCGTACGGTCATTGTGACCGGCGACCACCCCAAGACCGCTGTTGCCGTTGGGAAAGAAGGAGGACTTTTGGAACACGGGGAGGAGGGCGTCATGACAGGCGAAGCATTGGATCATTGTGATGATTTAGAACTTTCAAAAAAAATTTCTTCGATTGAGGTGTTTGCACGCGTGGAACCCAAACATAAACTGCGGATCATTCAGGCTTGGCAGAAGCGCGGGGCCGTGGTAGCGATGACAGGAGACGGGGTCAATGACGCGCCAGCTCTGAAAGCGGCGGATGTGGGCGTGGCGCTCGGATCAGGGACGGAGGTGGCAAAGGAGGCAGCGGACCTTGTGCTCATGGATAATGATTTAGGTACTATTACGGCCGCGATCGAGGAGGGACGTGTTCTTTTTGAGAATATCCGCAAGACGACCATTTACCTCATGGCCGACAGTTTTACATCCGTTATTCTTGTGTCCGGTGCTCTTTTGTTCGGACTTCCTTTACCGCTCCTTCCGGCCCAAATTCTTTGGATCAATCTAGTTACGGACAGTCTGCCTGCCCTGGGACTGGCGTTTGAGCCCGGAGATCCGGACATCATGTCTTTACGACCACGCAAACGCCATGAGCCGGTTTTGAATCGGGAGGCCCTCTTTTTTATTTTTATCATTGGTCTTGCTACGGACGTATTTCTTTTTGGTTTTTATGCTTGGTATCTTGCCAAGACAGGGGATCTTGCCCGTGCAAGAACGCTCCTATTCGGGGCCGTGGGTTTAGGAACGCTTTTTTACGCCTTTGCCGTGAAGAGTTTTCGACGGACGCTCTTTCGGACAAATCCGTTTTCCAATCTCAAGCTATGTGCAGGGGTAGGTATTGGATTTATCCTCATGGCTATGGCTCTCTCTTTTCCCTTTTTCCAAAAAATTTTTCACACAATTCCCCTGCGCTTGTCGGATTTGGTCCCCTTGCTTATTATGGGGTTGGTTAAATTGGCTGTGATTGAGGCGGCAAAAGAGGGAATCATTTGGAAGAAAAGACTCATGTGGAAGATAAAAAGAACTTTATGAGGAAAATTCCTTTGTTTTTTACGAAAATCCAAAAAAGATTTGAGGCCCAACAAGGGGCTCGTCACATGATTTTTGAAGCATCGGATCAGGCTCGCATCGCTTCCAAACGCGCGATTTTTGCCGTTCATCGGGAAGATCGACTCGGGGCGAATCAGCAGCTCGTCCAAGCACGCGTCTCTTTGGAAAAGGCGGAAAAACTGCTGGTACGGCAACCGATTTTGCGACAGGAGGGGGTGTACGCGGCTGCAAAGGAAGAATTTGTCGAAGCTGTTCTCTTTTCCGACTATGTGCAAACCGGCGCCTTTCAAAAAAACGATCAGCTATTTTTAGAACCGGCTGCCTTCATCGGGGGTCTTTCTGACGCGACGGGTGAAATTGTCCGGTATGCCGTCCGCGAGGCAGGACAGGGACGGGTAGAAGCGGTTCCACGCGCACGAGAGGCCGTGGAGACGGCGGTGGAATTCCTTTTGAAAATGGATCTAACCGGCCCTTTGCGCCAGAAGGCCGACCAAGCTAAGCGCAACCTTCACGCGCTTGAACAGATGGTTTACGAATTACGACTTTCCCGCGGGTTTTCAAAACCGCCGTTGAATTCATCGTCTTTGTATGGAGAAGAAACATCCTGATTCCATCCATTGGTCGTTCCTTTGGAATGAGTTCGACTCCTTGGAAGAAACTGTCGAGGAGATTTTTGCTCGGCACGGACGGACCGGAAGCCGTTCCGTCCGGCAGATGGAAAGGGAAGTCATGGAAGAACAGGAGAGAACGGAAGCTGCTTTTCACACGGAAACCGGGGAAGACGGAATGGAGGAGTGGATGTTTCGCTTTCCCGAGGATTCGGGTCGCCAGGATTCTTTTGAACCTGAATCATGGGTAGGAGATCCGCGCCCTATTCGAATCATCTTGAAAGACGTCCAACTTTCCGATGACTTGTATACCAGATCTTCCCATTGGGCTTCTGAGGTTTTTCTATGGTCCGGTCGCCGGTACGTTCATCCGGGGAAAAAAAATCGGGACCTTTTTCGGGTTTATCTCAACGCTTGTCTGGTTCCTGTTACGATTGGCTATGCCCGTTTGGACGAAGAAGACGAAACAACAGATCCGGAAAGAGTTGGAAGATCCTATGCGCTGGCGTTTTCCTACCTTTGTCGGACACTCGCGTCTCTCTCGTTGCTTGCGCGAAAGGACCCAGATCGAGCACAGATCCGTTTCTTTTTGTCCGTGGGCGAAGAGATCCGTTGTGAACTCGAACGGATCTGTTCTGATCTCTTGGGTGGTCATACGCCGTCGCCCTCTTTTTGATTGAGTTTTTTGATCTTGTGAAAGGTTCCTCTCGAGCGGTTACGGCGGTCGTTTCTGCTTATAATGAAGCAGAAACGATCGGAGATGTCGTCCGTGTTCTCGCCTCCTCGCCTTTTTTCAACGAGGTTCTTGTTGTCTCTGATGGATCAACCGACCGCACAGCAGAGATGGCGCGTGAAGCGGGCGCCACGTCTGTCATCGAGCTGTCACGCAATGGCGGTAAGGGCGCGGCCATGTTGGAAGGCGTGCGAAAGACGCAAGCGCCGATTATCGCTTTCTTTGACGCAGACCTTCGGGGGCTTACCTGCAGCCACATTGAACAGTTGGTTCGTCCTGTGCTTTCGGGGAGAGTCTCCATGAGTGTGGGTCTGCGCGATCGAGGAAGGTTTTTTACGTTGTTGAGCAGGTTCCTTCCTCTTATTGGGGGAGAACGCGTTCTGTGCCGCGAGCTCATTGAAAAAATTCCGCCAACCTACTTGCAGGGGTTTATGGTTGAATCTGCCCTAAATTACATCTGTCGTTTCCGCAGGCTTTCCTCTTCCTCTGTTCTGCTCTCCGGTCTCACGATCCGTCGTAAGTACGAAAAAGTCGGTTGGCGTCGAGGGTTATGGCAATACCTCCGGATGTTCGCGCAAGTAGGGTGGGCCATGGGAAGGGTGCGCTGGGCGCGTCACATCGGAAAATTTTAAAGACAAACGTCTATGCGTTCGGAAAGTTCTCGTTTTGAAAGTCTTTCCTATCCCATGGGGATTCTGGAGGGTCATCCGCTTTTCTCGTCCCCGGAGGCGTTTCGTTCCGCTTTGGAAAACCAAGGATTTCGTCAAGAGCGACAAGAGGAAATAGGTGATGATTGTTATCAGTTGTTTCAGGTCCCCCAAGGATCCTATCGTACGGAAATCGGGTTTCCGGCGGTAGATTTGGAGGACACACATTTCCTCTTGCGCAATTTTCCCGAGGGAAACGAAGATGGAGCGGTCGTCCTTGACCACGACACTCCTCCGTTTTCGGAATTCATTTCGAACTGGAAGGATCTTCTGTCTAAAAAAACGCACGCGGAAGAACTCGATACACGTCTTTCCTCCCTAAGAGAACTGTTCAAGGCGCAATGGCGGGTTTCAGGCCAGTCGGGAAAACCCGTCGCACACCTGAGCGACCTTTCGGTGCGTCCCCAGTTGTCGAATAACGAATCCGTTCTGTTGGCTGGCGCGGCCATCCGTAAAGCTTTTCCGGACCTGTCTGTCCAACGCCTTTTTGGAACGTCTTTTTCGATTAAAAAAAATCCTCTGGCTCCGGCGGATCACACATGGCTGCGCGTTTCCGACGGGCGGCAGTTTGCCCTCCTTGATCTGTCAAAATCCGACGGAATGAGGATTTATGATCTGTGGAGTTACCAGGTGGATCTTGAAACCGACCCTTTCTTGTTTTACGGAATCGAGGCCATGGGACTTGGTCCTCTGCACCAGGCCCTGTGCCTTTCTTCTCTTGAGGGGGCTTGGGTCGTCCCGACCAAAGAAGGGAGTGGAAAGATGTGGTATGATCCCGAACAAACGCGCCTTGCCCAGGCGCAGGGACGGCTCGTCTATCAGTTCCGTGCTCAGGGAGGAAAGATGGAATTCGTCAACGGTGGTATTGTCCATGCCAGGAGAAAGATCGACCTTACCGCTCCGCGCCTGCTCGCTCCGCTTTTTGATCTACAACGGATGGAATAAAAACGGTCCAACTTTTGGTCTCATTATTTATTTCCTTATGGACCTTTCAAAGATTTCTTCTTTTCAAGACGCCGTCGTAACCCTTATGGGTCTCGGCCGATATAAGCAGGGCAGTGGCATCGGGGCAGCGAAATGGCTCATGCGGCATGGAGCCCAACTAGTCATTACGGATTTAAAGTCGGAAGAAGAATTAAAAGAATCCGTTGAGGAGGTAACGGGCTGGTACGAACGCTATAAAAAAGAATATCCGGGTCGGGAAATCTACGCGCCGGTCTTTGTTCTGGGCGAGCACCGTGCGGAGAATTTTACAGACGTCGACTTGGTCGTACAAAATCCCGGTGTGCCTCGGGAATCCGCATTTGTAAAATCAGCAAAAGAGCGCGGCATTTCTGTTGAAAGCGACATGAGTTTGTTCTTTCGTTTCTGTCCATTTCCTATCTATGCCGTCACAGGGACACGTGGGAAGTCCACGACGACGGCGCTCATTGGGGAAATGTTCAAACAAAAAGATCCACGGACGGTCGTGGCAGGCAACATCGCCGTTTCACCGCTTGAGTTTTTAGACGAGTTGATGGTTGCGTCTGAACCGACCCCAATCATTCTTGAGCTTTCCTCTTGGTTAATTGAAAGTTTGGGAAACGTCCGTCGCGGGCCGGATATTGCAGTATTTACAAACGTGTACGAAGACCATCTGAACCGTTATGCCTCGTTTGCGGACTACATCGCATCCAAAGAGGCTTTGTTCGTCCGTCAGGGGTCTGACCAATGGGCTGTCTTGAATTTTGAGCACGAGATTGTCCGTGGAACAGCGGGGAAAACCGAAGCGAAAAAAATGTGGTTTGCTAAAGAAGGAACGTTTGAAGGAGACGGGGCGTATGTCCAGGGAGGTTTTATCGTCTTCCGAAAAGACGGATCTGTTGAACCTGTTTTCCCAACCTCGGAAATAAAACTTCAAGGCGACCACAACCTTCAAAACGTTTTGGCAGCCGTCTGTGTTGGCAAAATCGCCGGACTTTCAAACGAACAGATGGCGGAAGCGCTCCGGACATTCGGTGGTTTGCCAGGACGGCAGGAAGTCGTGCGTGAGGTTAACGGAATCACGTACGTCAATGACACGACCGCGACCTCTCCAGATGGCGCTATCGCAGCCTTGGAACGGTTCGGAGAAGGGAAGAAGGTGGTTCTCATCGCTGGCGGGGCGTCCAAGAACCTGCCGTTCGACAAGCTCGGAGAGGAAATTGGACGCACGTGCAAAACCGTCGTCCTGCTCGAAGGCGACGCAACGGATGCTCTGGATGCTGCCATCGGAGATACAGTTCTCAAACTACGTGCAGATTCCATGGCAAAAGCCGTTGAAGCAGCCTCTTCCGCGGCTCAGTTCGGTGACGTTGTTCTGCTCTCTCCGGGCACGGCGAGCTTTGGGATGTTCAAGAACGAATACGACCGCGGGGACCAGTTTGTGGAGGCGGTGAGGGGGTTGTAAAAGATTATGAAATCTTCCATTGGAACGTCTATGGTTGCGAACGATCTTTTGGTGGATCCTGCGAAGCGGTTTTCTTTTCTGGCTTCTCGGCCGCAATCCATCCAGCGGGATGAAATGGTCTATCTTCTTTTGGAAAAATACCAGAAGGATTTTCGACCAACGCTTGTGAGCCTTCCGTTAGAAGGAGACAACCGAGCCCTTTATGTGGAAAAGAAAAGTTGGGAACAGTTGTTGGAGCATTTGATCCAAACCATGCTCGTACCAGGAAATTTTGAGAAGCATTTGGATACTTATCAGCACCTCACGAAAAAATACGCCGTGGAAATAAGATCGCTCGAAACGTTCCCAAAGACAAAAAAGGATCTTTTGACGGCCTATCAATCCTTCCTCGGATGTATTCAGGAGCTTGCGGATTATCTCTTCATGCCTTTTGCGATTGAAAAAATTCTTTCGCCGCGTTTCCATGAACAGATCATGCAGGAAGAACCTGTGAAGGGGGAAGATATATTTCAAGCCATCGGGATGCCCACGCTTGCCAATGAGTTTCAAAAGATGCGTATAGAAATTTGTGATGCCGTTCTTGAACGCGTATCTCCTCTTGAAAAAAGCCGCGACTTGTCCAAGAAGTTTGGTTGGTATGGAGAGTATTCCTATGTGGAACCTTTACTTGATTCCGCATTTTTCCTTGAGGAAATGGGAAAAATGTCTCCTGTCCAAGCTCTTGAAGAAAAGACGCGTATTTTGTACGAGCTTGAAAAAGGAAGGGAGGAAATGGAGAGGATTTTTCCCATGCTCAGAACGGATCAACAGCGCTTGTCGGTAAAGATTTTGAACACGTATACATTTTTGCGATCCGATCGTATAGATCTTCTTAAAAAGATTCAGTGTTCAGGAAGAATTATTTTTGAATCTGTCGCAGAATTTTTAAGAAACGAAACCAGTCTGTTATGGACGCGGCCGCTGGTTGTAAGTCTGCTCAATGCGGAAATTATTTCCTATCTTTCTGATGGGATTATTCCTGCTTATGAACGGATTCCCGAGAGGAAAGGAGCTGTTTATTATCGGGATACCGAGCGAACGGAAATAATGGCACAAAAAGAAGAGGTGGACAAAATAGTTGCCGCTTTTACAAAAACCACGGATAAGACCATTAAAGGGATGATTGCGTTCAAGGGGGTGGCCGCCGGACCTACTGTGTTGGTTTTTAACAAACAAGATCTGAAAAAAGTGAAACCCGGCATGATCCTCATTGCAAGGACGACGATGCCCGATTATACACATGCCATGAAAATCGCCGCGGCTTTCGTAACGGAAGAGGGTGGAATAACGTCCCACGCCGCCATTATTGCCAGGGAACTGAAAAAGCCGTGTATCGTTGGAACAGGCAATTGTACAAAATTATTGAAAGACGGCGATCTGGTCGAAGTGGATGCGGAGAAAGGGATAGTAAAAATCCTTTGATGAAAAATCTATGATTTCATCCGACCCCCAGAATGTTTTTCCTGAATCTTTAGACGCATACCAATTTCAACCGGAAGGTGGGCGGGCGGCTTTTTATTTTTTTGATTACCTTTTAATCAAACAATACTCCGTTGAGAATCCTGATTGGCCCTTGGGAGACATCAATACGGTTTCGGCTTATACCAACCACCAGGCGAAGTGGTTTCGCATCCACAAGGACTCATCTGAATATGCCAAGGCCCTTGAGGGGTTTGTCTGTCAGCCGCGTTTGGCCGATAGGCTTTTGGGCTATCTAAAAAAACAGAGACAGACCACCATCAACCTTTTACGGAGGGATTATCAAAAAATGAGTGATGAAGGGTTGAGAGAATTTCTCGACCTCCTTGTATCTTGTTTTTATCGTCTTTTGCGTCCATCAAGCGTGATTCGACTGGTTGATTTAGGAATCATCGCTGAATTGAAAAAGGCTTCTGAGACGTTTGGTTGGACCGCGGAAATTCCCGCCCTTCTTTCTGCGAATGGATCATTGAGTTTTGCTTTGCAGGAAGAAAAAGAAATGCTCAATTTGGCCATTAAGATGAACAAAAAAAGATTAACGGTCGAACAGCGATCTGTTTTATCCTCGTTGTCGAATATCCAGGAAAGATTCTGTCATTCTGAGCTCGGTTATTATAACGAACCCATCAAAACCTTGGATGATTACAGACGAAAATTGCTTTCCGTGGCTGCAATGGATCCTGAAAAGCGTCTGAAAGAAATAAACCAGAATCAAAAAGAGACGAGAGAGAAGAGAAAACGGTTTTTCAAAAAGCTCGATAAACGGCTGAAGACACTCTCTCAGCTGGCAGCAAAAATGGCTTTTGTGAAGGATCATTATAAATTTTTCATGAATCAGGCAATTTATTTTTGTGAGCCCGTATTTTTTGAACTGGCGAAAAGAACGGGCCAGTCGGTTGACGGTTTGAAAGATTTATCGCCGGAAGAAATAAAGGATCTGCTTCTTCAAAAATCCTTGGATGAACAGGGTGTAACGGAAAGAATTTCCCAGCATGTTCTGATTACTTTTCAGAAAGTGTTTTACGTCTTGACAGGTGTCGAAGCACGGGATTTCAGAACAAAATTTTTGACCCACGAAAATAAAACAGGTGATTTAAAAGGACGTTGTGCTTCGCTTGGTCGAGCAACAGGAAAAGTCAAAGTGATTTTAAACCCGAAGGATTTTTCCAAGATGGAGGCCGGCAATATTTTGGTTGTCATGAATACCAGCCCAGATTTTCTTTGCATCCTTAAAAAAGCCGCAGCCATTGTGGCCGAAGAAGGTGGTTTGACCTCCCACGTTTCCATTATCAGTCGTGAGATGTGCGTTCCGGCCGTGGTGGGAGTTGCGCGAGCCACCGATGTCCTAAAAGACGGGGACCTCGTTGAAGTGGATGCGGAGAAGGGAATCATAAAAATTTTAGAACCCGCTTCTTCCTAATTTTCTCCTTTATGCTTGCGGAAGCCTTTTTGCGCGAAGCGGATGGATTAGAACTCAGTCCGCCGCTCCACAACTCTCGGATCTTCGTCCAAGCCAATGGCTGGAATACGGACGCCTATTTTCATGCTTTTTACGAGGATCGAACACCTTTCCCCCTTTTGCTTCTCTGCGGAGCGTCGGAAGGCATCATGTACATTCCGATTTCTAAAGCCAAGGCGGTTGCTTCGGAAGTCTTCCAAAAATATTGGACGAAACCTTCCCTTCTTGAGGAAAAGGAAAAGCAATTCCATCTTTTTTCTGAAGAAATGGGAAAAGAGTACGACACACTTACGTATGCATTTGTCGCGACTCGTCCGTTTCCAGAAGCGTATGAACGTGCCTGCAGGGCCATGGATCACACGTGGAAACTTAATACACTTGCTTTCTTTTCGATTTATTTCGACCAGGAAATGGCCGTCTCCCTTCTGGAATCAGTCGGATCCTCTCTTACCGAATCTGACGTGGCAATTTTGTGGAATCGCGCGACGACTCCCGTGGCCGATTCGTTCGATAAGAGGCGCGAGAAGACGTTCATTCGACTTCTGAGACAAGGCTGCACGTTGGATCATTTTGTCGAGCCCTGCCAATATTTTGAAGCGGCTTACCACCATATTCCTTCCCAGGAAGAAACACGTTCACTTCTGCAGGAAAAATATGGGAAATGGATTGCGGATCCTGCACAAGCCGTAGAGTGGTTGAAACAAGAAGAGATTGATCTGACAGAACGCGTTCGGTCCTACAAAGAATGGCTGGCAACGCTTCCCAAGGACGGACAAAAACTCGTTCGTTATTTGCAATTCATCATGGATTGGCGTGACCGACGCAAAGATGACATTGGAAAAATGCTCGTTGTAACGTATCGCGTTGCCGAACGGGCTTTTGCTGAAGCCGGATTGGATTTCAAGCACATTCTTTATAGTCAGTTTGAGGAAATCGGACGTGGAACCGAAGTATTACGCTCTCTGGTAGATGTGTTTGAGCGCAGGGAAAAGGAGGGCTGTGCGGTTTTCGTTCATTCTGACGGTCGGAAAGAAGGGGAAGATGGAAATTTTGAAGGGAATAAGGAATGGATGGAATCAGTTTTTCTTCTTCAACAAACGAAGGGAGAAGAAGAACAAACGTTGCGCGGCCAAGTCGGTTCTCCAGGTAGAGTCCAGGGCCGCGTTCGCGTCGTAAAAAACATTGATGTGGAAGGGCGATTGTTTGAGACAGGCGAGGTTTTGGTCACGGGAATGACACGTCCAGAATTCGTTCCTCTCATGAAGAAGGCGACCGCGGTCGTGACGGACGAAGGCGGAATTACGTGTCATGCCGCCATCATTAGTCGAGAGATGAAAATTCCGTGTGTGATTGGTACAAAGGTGGCAACCAGGATTTTGAAAGACGGCGACCTGGTCGAAGTGGATGCGGAGAAGGGGATTGTAAAAATTTTAGAACGCTTCAAATAGGCTTTTACATGGTGAACGAAGGAAACCGGCGGTATTTTCCGCCGGTCTTTTTTTTGTTACACTGCCCCTGCGTATGATTCATCATTTTACGAAACAACAAGCCGCTGAACGGGCTAAAAAATTGCGGGATCTTATCAATCACCACCGTTACCAGTACCACGTCCTGGACCAACAGGAGCTTTCGGATGAGGCGCTTGATTCGCTCAAGCACGAGCTTTACCAGCTGGAACAGGAATTTCCGGGAACGTGCACACCGGATTCGCCCACCCAGCGAGTCGGAGGGAAAGCGCTCGATAAGTTCCAAAAAATCCGCCATCGCCACCGGATGCTTTCGATGGAGGACGTGTTTACGCCTGAGGAATTTGATGCGTGGTACGATCGGCTGGCCGAGCGGTTGGGTGTTTCTGTTTTTGATATTTTCTGCATGGTGAAGTTGGATGGTCTCGCGGTCTCCCTCACGTATCGCAATGGCATTTTAGAAACCGCAGCCACGCGTGGGGATGGGGAAATCGGCGAGGATGTCACCATGAACATTCGGACGATTGAGGCCGTTCCGCTTTCCTTGCGCGAGCCAACAGACGACGAACTTCGCCGCCTGCCTCCGCTCAAAAATTTTTTTACAGGAACCACGGAGATTCGCGGAGAGGTTTTTTTCCCTTCAAAGGATTTTGCCGCCTTTAATCGTCAACAAGAAAAGGAAGGAAAGCCGATATTTGCCAACCCGCGCAATGCGGCCGCAGGAACGATCCGACACCTTGATCCGAAAATGGCGGCACAACGCAAGCTCTCTTTTTTTGCCTGGGATCTTGTGACGGACGGCGGGCAAAAAACGCATGCGCAAGAATGGGAACTGCTTCAGGCGTTGGGTTTCCGTGTCCATCAGGAAAGTATTTTGGCAAAATCTAAAACGGATGTGCAGGCGTTCTGGCAGCGCATGCAGGAGCGACGCAGGGCACTCCCATTTTGGGTCGATGGCACCGTGGTTCGCGTTAATCAAAACGATTGGTTTGATCAGCTGGGCGTGGTTGGGAAAACACCGCGCGGGCTTGTGGCCTGGAAATTTCCTCCGGAAGAAGTAGCGACGGTCGTCGAGGGCGCCGAATGGTTCGTGGGCCGCACCGGAGCGCTCACACCTGTGGCTATCGTAAAGCCGACCTGGATCGGCGGCACAACGGTCACACACGCCTCGCTCCATAACGTGGATGAAATCAAACGTTTGGATGTACGGATCGGCGACACAGTCCTGCTCTATAAGGCTGGTGACATTATTCCCAAGGTCAAAACTGTTCTTAAAAAATTGCGGCCATTGAACGCCAAACAGATCATCCCGCCGCGCACCTGTCCCGTATGTACAACAGCGGTCCTCCGACGCGAAGGCGAAGTGGCAATCGTGTGTCCCAATGTGCATTGCTTGGCGCAAGACCGCGAGCGGGTTTTGCACGTGGCTCGGGCATTCGGCATCGATGGGTTGGGTCCGCAGACCGTGGCCGTTCTTATGGATGCGGGATTAGTTCAGTCCCCGCCGGATCTTTTTACTCTGACTCCGGAAGGGCTTCTGGAGCTGGATCGATTTGCCGATGTTTCTTCCCACAAGCTCGTGAACGAAATCCGCGCCCATAAGGAAATTCCTTTGGATCGATTCCTTATGGCTTTGGGCATTCCCAATGTCGGGGAAGAAACGGCTTATGATCTCGCCGTCCAGTTCGGAACGTTGGAGGCGTTTCTCCAGGCGTCAACGGATGAGTTGCTTTCTGTTCCGAACATCGGCGAGGTTGTTGCCGAGAGCATCTCTACATACCTGTCCGACGAACAGAACCAACGGATGATTGCCAGCTATGGGAAACAGAATGTGAACATCCTTCCGGCAAAGAACGTTCAGGGCCTGCCGCTTTCCGGCAAAACATTTGTTCTGACCGGCAGCCTTTCTTCTCTGTCGCGCGAGGAAGCAAAACAGAAACTGAAGGCGCTTGGCGCCACTCTTTCCGAATCCGTGAGCAAAAAAACGAGCTATGTCGTGACCGGAACGGATCCAGGGTCAAAGTTGTCAAAAGCTCAGGCCTTGGGTGTCCCTATCTTGTCGGAGGAGGGTTTGATCGGTATGATTGGCAAGAATCTATGACCAAAACCTACCAGTCGATCATTTCCTTGCTGACAGAACGCGGCGTTTCCTTTGAAACCAAGCACCATGAGCCAACCCTTACAAGCGAAGACGCGGCTCGGATTCGCGGGGTTGCCTTGTGCGACGGTGCGAAAGCATTGGTTCTTCGGGGAAAAAAGACAGGCAAGCACTGGCTGTTTGTCATGCCTGCAGACCGGCGTTTGGACAGCCATAAAGCCGCTATCCTCGCCGGAGAGTCTGTTAGTTTTGCGGAAGATCCGGAAGCGGTTACTGGGTGTGTGCGTGGATCTGTCCCTCCATTTGGTTCCGTTGTCGGTTTGCAGACCTTTTGCGACCAACGATTGGCAGAACACCCCATCATCCACTTCAATGCCGGTTCGCTCACGGATTCCATCACCATGGCCTATGCGGATTACGAGCGCCTTGAGCAGCCGACGGTGGTTGATTTTGTTCAAGATGTGACTTCATGAGTAGTATTTGTATGTCTCTTTCACGTGAATCTGTTGAAAAAATCGCCTCTTTAGCCAGAGTAAGACTTGAGGATGAAGAGAGGGTACTCTACCAAGAACAGCTTGGTTCCATTTTGGAATACGTTGAACAGCTTGGAGCGGCAGATACGTCCGGAGTGTCTGAGCTTGCGCGTGGAACAACGCGAACGAACGTGATGCGCGCGGACGAGAGCATTCCGTGCGATCCTGCGGTTCGTGAAGCCATGATTAAGGCGTTTCCTCGCCGACAAGGGGCGCTGTTGGAGGTCCAGGCCGTGTTTGAAGGAAGGACAGAATAATTCCATCCTCGTCATTGCGAGGAGCCCGTTTGTTTATAGCGACGAAGCAATCTCTCGAATGTATGATTAAAGAATTTTTTGGGGTTGGTGAGGCTTCTTCTCTCCTTCGAGAGAAAGAAATTTCAAGTCGGGAACTGATTCAATCTTGTCTGGACCGCATAGGGGTTCACGAAGAAAAAATTCACGCCTTTCTCGAACGTTCCGATTCCGTTTTGGAAGAGGCGGACCGGGTCGATGCAAGGCGCGCGGCCGGGGAAGAGCTCGGGCCTTTGGCTGGAATTCCGATCGCTGTCAAAACGGTGATTCTCACCAAAGGACAGCGAGCGACGGCTGGTTCCAAGATGCTGGAACATTATCAGGCAACGTACGATGCCACGGTCATCGAACGCCTGCGGCAGGCCAGCGCCATTATCGTCGGAATGACGAACACGGATGAGTTCGCTATGGGCTCTTCCACGGAGCACTCCCGCTTTGGTCCCACGCGCAATCCTTGGAATACAACGAAAGTTCCCGGTGGTTCCAGTGGTGGATCGGCTGCGGCTGTTGCTGCCGGATTTGCTTTGGCGGCTCTGGGTTCCGATACGGGCGGTTCTGTACGTCAGCCAGCAAGTTTGTGTGGTGTCACGGGCTTGAAGCCAAGCTATGGGCGTGTGAGCCGTTATGGACTCATTGCGCTCGTTTCCAGTTTTGATCAGATTGGTCCGTTCGCGCGGGACGTGGAGGGAGTTTCCCTTTTGTTGAATGCCATTGAGGGGCAGGATGCACGCGACGCCACGACAGGGATGGAACCGGCGACCGCGGTCTTTGATGCGCTTTCGAACAACGTTACGGGTTTGCATGTCGGTGTTCCCAAAGAGTACTTCATAGAAGGAATGGACGAGGAAGTCAAACAACGCGTCCAAGAAGCTATAGACCTTCTGGAAAAAGGCGGAGCAGAAATTATCGAAATTTCCCTTCCGCATTCCTCGCGCGCCCTTGCTGCCTACTACGTTATTCTTTTTTGCGAAGCCAGCTCCAACCTCGCCCGGTTCGACGGCATGCGGTACGGATTTTCTTCCACAGGATCGAATCTCAAAGATACCTATGAACTCTCCCGCGGAGATGGATTCGGGGCAGAGACGAAGCGCCGGATCATGTTGGGGACCTATGCGCTTTCAAAGGGGTATTACGACGCCTACTATAAACAGGCTGCTCGGGTGCGCGCTCTTGTTCGGCAGGATTTTGAGGAAGCGTTCAAGCGAGTAGACGTCGTGGTCGGCCCCACGTCTCCGTCCGTGGCTTGGAACATCGGGGAAAAATTTGAAGACCCGATAGCAATGTATCTTTCCGACATCTATACGATTTCTGCCAACCTGGCCGGTATCTGTTCCCTGTCCGTCCCCTGCGGATTTGCGCATGGCCTTCCGGTTGGGTTGCAGCTCATGGCGCGGCCGTTCGGCGAGGCAACGGTTCTACGGGCAGGGAAGTACTACCAAAGCGTGACCGATTGGCACAAGCAGACGCCGAAAATGGACGAGTAATTCGAATACATATGCAACGGCGGATTGGCGTAGGGATGGGCCGCGACCCATCCCTACGCCCACCGTCCCGCCGTTGCAATACGATAAATTCCGTTGTGTTTCCCTACATCGAATGGCACACGTTTCACCTCGGCCCCCTGACTCTTCAGGTCTGGGGAATGTTTGTTGCCCTCGGATTTTTGATTGGGGCAGCCGTGTCCGCTCGACAGGCAAGACGAAAGGGAATTGACCCAGCCCTTATCTGGGATCTGACTGGTTGGGTCATGATCGGGGCATTCCTCTTCGCCCGAGTGTCCCATGTTTTTTTCTATGAGCCGTCTTTCTACCTGACCCATCCAGCGGAAATTTTGGCGATCTGGAACGGAGGATTTTCCAGTATTGGGGGATTCGTGGGAGCGACGCTTTTCGGTCTATGGTTCTTGCGACGGCGTAAAGTTAATATCTTGTCTGTGGTAGATGCGGCTGTTTTTGGCTTGCCGCTGGGTTATGGCATTGGTCGTATTGGCTGTGCCCTTATTCACGATCATCCGGGAAGGCCAACGTCCTTTTTTCTTGGAGAACGTTATCCGGATGGTGTGGTACGTCACGACCATGGTTTTTACCTTTCTTTGCTTGGTTTTTTCCTTTTTCTTCTTTTCCTTATTCTTAAACGTCGAAATCCTCCGGAGGGAATGTATCCAGCGGTTTTTTTAATCGGATACGGGGTGGCCCGTTTCTTTCTTGATTTTTTACGTGCCACGACCGGACCAATCGTAGATACGCGGTATTTTTTTCTGACCCCGGCCCAGTATTTTAGTTTAGGGATGGTTGTGGTGGGCGTTTGGATCTTGGTGAAAATTTTTAAAATAAGTAATGAATCAAAAATAGAAACGTTTGATCCAAAGACTGGTGCGAGTTTTTTAATTGAAGGGATTAAATATCATTATGGAAATTTTGAAAAATTTAGCCAGGAGTTGGAAAAAAAAGTAAATAATTCGGATCTTTTTGTGTTCGAGAATCAAGATATCATCAATAAAATGAAACACGAAGCAGTAGCGTATATCAATAGAATTGGACAATTTTACTATTTTGCAAAAGGTGAAACAGTTAAAAATAAATTGGGGGATCCAAAAAAAACAATACCAACAATCTCATCTTTCATAGGATTTCGTCATAAATATTCTGCCCACAGAGCGGTTGATAAATCCGAAGGGGAAAATCCTATTTTTATGAATCAACTTAACAGGTCTTTTTCAACCCAAGCGGTGTTTATGAATGGCCGTTTGATTTTTCAAATTATTGCCAATCCTAATTTTAAAAAAAATCGAACTTTTGATATTTTAGTAGAGAATAAAAAAATTGTTAGAGAAGCCGAATCGTTGATTTCACTCTTGTAAAAATAATGCGGGCCTTTTTAAAAAATTTGACTTATCCTCAGAATTTTCTAAAATAGAGCTAGAAATGAGAAATCCATTCTATGCAAAAAATAGCTCTAAAAGCAGCTATCTGGAAAGAAGGGAAGCAGTATGTCTCTCAGTGCCTCAATGTTGATGTGGCAAGTTTTGGGACAACAAAAAAAGAAGCCTTGGATAATTTACGAGAAGCCGTAGGGTTCTATTTTGAAGATTCGAAAACGCAAAAAATTTCTCGCGTAGAAAAACCGGATGTGGTTTCTTTCAAATTGCAGCATGCCTAAACCGGTTTTACTTAAACGTATTTTAGAAGTTCTTGGAGACAAGGGTTTCTTTTTTCTCTGTCAAAAAGGCAGTCATGCAAAATATCGTAAGGTTGGCAATCCTACTCTCACCGTCATTGTGCCCATGCATGGTAAGGAGATACCTCTTGGTACTTTTAGGTCTATCTTACGTCAGGCCGGTTTAATGGAAGAAGATTTCAAGAAAAAATAAAAGGAGGTGTCGTTTGTTCAACACCTCCACGTGAGTCCGACCCCTGTCGTTGATTTTTCGATCCCCGTAGAGGTCAGTTCTGTTGCTGTCTCGAGAATTCGTCCATGATCCACTCACCCAAAGGCTTGTCTGGATCGCGGTTCGAAAGATCCAGAAACAAGGGCTCCCCATCCTTCGACGACGTGAATTCCAGCAGCTTGGCGCCGCATACAGGGCATTGATAGGTGTGCCTTGGTTGAGGCCCGAACCGCACTTCCTGCATTTTCCAAAGCTGTAATTCCCCCCGAAAACATCTTGAACACCTCATTTTTTCTCCCCACTAAAATGACGAATTTTTGATGAACCCAAAAGTCAAAAGACATTTGATAATGTTAAAGAAAAAAAGTCAAATAGTGATACCCTCCGTTCTGGACAAAAAAGGGAAAATACGCTGAGATGTCTCTAGGGTAGACAGATTTTGGGCAAAAACAAAGAAAGGGGGTCCAAAGATGGATGCCGTTGTTGTGGCAGCAGGGTACGGGACCATTCAGCCGGGAAAATCAAAACTTGTTGAAGAAATTGACGGAGCCGGCGGACCCACAGTCATCACGCAGCTCATGCGTGCGTTGGTTCCGTGTCTTGAAATCGAGAGGGTCGTCCTTGTGACGAACCCCCGTTATGGTGGAAGTATTTTGATTACCGCCCTGCAGGCTCTGGGTGATAGACTGGAGATGTCTTCTCTGGTCCAGACAGATCGTCGGGGAGCCGGAGACGCGGTTCGAGTGGCTCTACCACTCGTTCGATCCGAATCGTTTCTGGTTGTTTTTGGCGACATGCCTTTCTGGAGGGCAGAGACACTTCATCGTCTCATTGACGTCCATGAACAGAACGGGCTCTTCTTGTCCATGGCAACGGTGAGACTTGTTCCAGATCTCCCGCCGACATTTGAGAAATGGGGGCGGGTTCTGAGGGACGGTTGCGGAAGGATTCGGGGGGTCTCGCCAGATGGGGACAAGGGATCTGGATCCCGCGAGGTGAACCCCTCGCTGTACATTTTCGAGAAGGAGTTTTTTTGCAGAAGGATTTCTGATGTCCCCTTATTTCGACGGACAGATGGACATCCGGATGAAATTTCCCTTCCTCCTCTTGTGGCCATGGCCTATGAGGAGGAAAAGGAAGGAATCGGAAATCTCGTCGTGGATGACCCCACGGAAGCCATGGGGATCAACACAGTTGAAGATCTGCGTCTTGCGCGAAATTTTTTCGCGCTGCGCAGGGGATGACGCATCAAGGCGGGAACGGAGACTCCGTTGCCCGCTTTTTTATTCGTTTGAGCCAAACAGTGATTTCCAAAATCCTTTTTTAGGCGAAGGTGTTGATTCCTCTCCTGTCTCATTTTCCTGGCGAAACGATTGAATCATCGAGATCATGCGGCCCATTTCTTGCTCAAGGATCGGGCCATCATATTCGCCCCCGTGCATGGCGCCGCTGCCAAGATTTGACGGCTTTTGGTCAAGATGGAGGTTAAGTTGGAGCCCGTTGTTCTGCTCTTCGACATAGGCATGAAAACGGGGAAAGTTTCCGCCAGATGTCCGTCGGGAAAAACTGATCTGGCCTCCGTGGCCAAGGTGCTCGCCGTAGCCAAGCCGACGTAGGAGATTACGGGCATTGTCTGGAAGAGGACCTGGAAGAAAAGATTTCATAGAAGGGGAGGTGGACGGAAAAAAGATGAATAAGGTATGATGGGGTGAGTTTACAGGCAAGACGATTTTTTTGAAAGAAAAGATCGGTTTTCTTTGTAGAAAAGAGAGAATATTTTATGCGTATGATTTTTTCTCCCAAATTTTTCTTCTTCAGTCTTCCGACCCTTGCCCTCCTCTTGCTGGGTGTTGGTTGTTCGGACGTCTCCCGTTCTTCCCAAGAGTCCTCGTCTGTTTCGTCCGGCCGTCCGGTTGCGCCTCCGCGCGAGTCCCTACAAAATTTGAAAAGCCAGCGGGGGTCGCGCCAAATTTTGCTTGTGGGGACTGGGTGCGATGTGTCTGCCTATACAGAAAATGCTTCAAAAATTTATCAGGAGAAAGACTTGGGATCCTTTACGGTTGTGATTGCACAATTCGACGGGACTGAGCCGCCGAAAGTGGACAGTTCCGATGCTTGTCTCAAGATGAGCTTTCCGTCACGCGACCTTGTTTCCGTTCGGAAAATGCTTGCCTTGCTTCAAGAGGATCTTCAAAAACAGCTTGAATCTTCCGGAGCGAGCGTGAGTCTGCAAAATGACCTCCCTGGATCCTGCGATCGCGTGGCTGCCATTGTTACCAAGCGGTTCCCATCGTTTGCTCAGAAAGCCAAGGCGCGTTGCGAGGCCCTGAAAGCCCAACAGCAGAAGGAACAAGGTTCCGGCCAGGATGACCTCCAGTACGATTCTGAAAACCAACAGTGCGGGGTCAAGCCGGATTCTGCCTGCTCTCCTGGCATGAGCGAGAGTCAGTATGTTGCTTATACAATGGGTTTTGTTACGCCTTCCGATTCCGCGGTCGTAGGCGAAGCCAAAAAATATGCAACGATCGACGACCTCTATACAGCCATGCAGAAGCGTCCCTGGGAATCGGATACGAACCTGTTCGGCTGCGCGGATAAATTTCAAAAACCGAATTACTATCTAACGACATCCCCGACGCTTGAAAGTAACATGATGTGCGGATTGGCCGCGGGAGACTGCGACGATAAAGCAAATGCGTTCGCATCGCTTCTTATTGCCTCTGGCCTGTTCGACCGTTCCGAAGTACGGGTGGCCATGGGAACGGTCCAGTTTGGCAGCCGTCCTACGGATATCGGTGGCCATGCTTGGACCGAGGTCTATCTCGGGGACCACTGGATTCCCGTTGACGCGACGGTCGGGGTTTCCTGCAATGACAATGGGGCATGCACGCCATATCAGCCAGGATTTGATTGGGATTATTTCAATTACACCACCTATCCGGTGATTGAATATTGGGGTTGGGCCAATGACCAGTGGTCTTATATTGTCTCAACAAAACAGGCCAGTTCTGGTTTACCAGCCTACTGGAAAGAGGAAGCTAAGACAGCTTACGAGGCTGGCATGTAAGGGCTAAAATAGCAATAATTTTCTCCTGTTGACTTTTTTTGACAAAAATGATAGGATAAAGCCATCCTGAAGCAGAAATAGCTGCTTTGGATGAGGAAAAAGGAAAAAAGGAGGCAAAAATGCCACGCATTGTTTTTTTTACGGATTGGATGGATCGCGGGTCGGAGATCGAGGTCACGGATGGTGATCTCGAGAAAATCTTGAACGCGACCTGGTACGGAGTCGTAAGGCCGTTTGAAAAAACGGAGGCGCATCAGACTCCGTTCGGCGATTTGAGCAGCAGGGACGCGGAAATCAAAATCGCCGAGGCAAGGATCGCAGCCGAAAAAGAAAGGCTGCGATCCAAAATTTTGGATCTGATCGTCAAAGAAAGAAAAGTCCACCCTCGGCGCAAGCCTGGGAGTCGGGCGGATAACGCGGCTGTTGCCAAGATAGTTTTCGGGAGGTTGTCTGACCTCCTGTAAAAGTTGCAAAGGGGTCTGGCTTTCCCCTTGGATGGTTCACCATCCAAATCTTTGGCGTAAGCGAGGATGAACAAGCTGGGGGTCACTTACGGTCGCAAGACGCTAACCCCGATCCCTGCTCGTAAAAAGGCAGGAGATCTCAAGTTCCTAGAGCAAGTGAAATTTCTCCCGGAGTTTGAAAGTCTTTGGGAAGAGAGGACTCTAGGCGCAGGAGGTGTCCCGAAGCAGCGGGTAACCCTCGCGAAAGCGATACTGCTTCACGGTTGGTGCAAAGCATTGATCGTGAAAACGGCCTGTCTCAGGTCGGTCCGAGGCCCAGACTACTTTCAGGGCTAAACGGGAATAAAAGAGACTTTTCTCCAGGTCGTGCGGCAAGGCTTGCTTCGCACGACCCCTCGGATGAATTCCTGACCCCTCGACAAGCTCAGGGTCGGGAAATTTGAGAGGTTCTATTCAATAAGCTCGCGCGAAGACTACTCTTCGTTGGGAAGGCTTTCCACTCAAGACGCACACACCCTTTTCTTCCGGTGCTTCAAATGGCAGACAACGAATGGTCGCGTTGGTCTCCTCTTTAATTTTGGCTTCAACCTCAGCCTCGCCGCACCAGTGGGCAAGGACGAATTTTCCGTTCTCGATTGCCATTTTAAATGCATCCCAGGTATCAACACGAACGGACCGTTGGTCACGATAGGCTTTGGCACGAGCGAAAAGAGCTCCCTGAATTTCTTCCAATCGTTTTGGAATTTCAATTGCCAGGTTGGAGAATGACACGTCTTCTTTTTCTCCGGAGTCGCGGCGTGCCACGACAACTTTTTCATTGAGAAGATCCTTGGGACCAAGTTCTAGACGCAAAGGGACGCCTTTCTTTTCCCATTCGTAGAATTTTTCCCCGGGACGTCCTTCTTTTTGATCGATTTTTACGCGCACGCCCACGGTTTTGAGCAAAGCCGCGATTTTTTCTGCTTGAGAGAGGACTTCGGCCCTTTGCTCATCTTTGAACCACAGGGGAACAACAACAACTTGAATAGGGGCAAGCCGCGGAGGAACAATCAACCCTTTATCATCGCTATGAGCCATGATAAGCCCGCCAATGGTGCGAGTGGAAAGACCCCAGCTGGTTTGCCAAGCAAACTGTTCAACGTTCTGCTCATCCGTAAATTTGACGTCAAAAGCCTTGGCAAAGTTCTGTCCAAGATCATGTGACGTTGCAAACTGAAGTGCCCTGCCATCCTGCATCATGGCTTCGAGACAGTAGGTGCGGTGAGCACCCGCAAATTTTTCTGATTCGCTCTTTTGACCGGGAATGACTGGAATGGCCATGACGTTTTCCGCGAAATCGCGATAGACCTCGAGCATCATTCGAGCACGCTCATCCGCTTGCTCATGGGTGGCATGGACGGTGTGGCCTTCTTGCCAGAGGAATTCGGTCGTGCGCAAAAAAAGGCGTGTGCGCTTTTCCCAACGCACCACGTTGGCCCACTGGTTAATGAGCAGGGGCAGGTCGCGGTAGGAATGGATCCAATCCTTGAAGGTCTCGTACATGATCGTTTCGGACGTTGGCCGGATCACCAGCGGCTCTTCGAGTTTTTCTCCTCCCGCATGGGTCACGACCGCCACCTCTGGAGCAAACCCTTCGACATGGTCGGCCTCGCGGGTAAGGAGGCTCTGCGGAATAAAAAGAGGGAAGTAGGCATTCTCCACACCTGTTTCCTTGAATCTGGCGTCCAGGATCGCTTGAATGCGTTCCCAAATGGCGTACCCGTACGGCTTGATAACCATGCAGCCCTTGACCGGGGAATGTTGCGCCATGTCTGCGGCCGCGATAACATCCAAATACCATTGGTTGTAATCTTCCGCGCGCGGCGTGAGATGTTTTTCGTCCATAGTATATACAGTGTAGCGGGAAACTGGTTCTTTTTTCAAGCCAAGGGAAAGAATTCCTCATGACAGAGAAAATTTCCGCTACGGACCGGGACAGGCAGCGTGAAATTGCCTGTAAAAACGGAAAGGTCGCCCATGAACCAGCGTGGCGCAGGACTTAGTACAAGGCAAGACAGGCATCACCGTCTTTGTTATACTTGGCTTGATTTTTTTTGATTTGGGTTGTGTATGAGTCGCCTTTCCCGCAGGTGGAAAATTTTCATGGTCGTTGCGGCGTTGAGTTTGGCCAGTTTTTTCGTGGACGTTTCTTTGGACGGCCCGCGCCTACGTTCTTCAAAATCTGCATGCAAAGTTTTAACGCCATTAGAAAAAGAAAGGGCTGAGAAAAATATCGTCTTAATAAACCATCTTCTTTCTCTTGAAAAAGTCGAACCGATGTCCGTAGAATTAATGTCTTTGAAAGGCCGCTGTCCTTGGACGGGATCTCCAGAGGAACCATTGCCGGATAGATTTTCTCCCATCATTATTAAAGTTACTGGTGGCTTCATTCCAGGTTCTGGCTTTCCTTGGACGGGGCAGTTTGTCGCCTCCAATCCTGGCACCTACATTTTGCGCGGTGTCAGTCTTCATCAGTTGGTTGAACTAACTCAAGTATCAGAAGTCAAGAAAATTAGGATCTCTGAGAAAGCATACATCATGCAGTCATCTGATGAATAAAGACTGGCCAGAGGGAAAGAATTCCTTTTGACAGAGAAAAGTCTACCGTATTTATGTTTACGCTTTTGAAAACGGTTGGGCGCGCCAGGCGAGCCCAGCTAGAAACGTCTCATGGGGTTGTCGAAACTCCGGTGTTCATGCCGATTGCGACCAAGGGGGCCGTGAAGACCCTTTCAGGATCGGAACTTGAATCAGCGGGAGCACAGATCATCCTGTCAAACACCTATCATCTTCTCCTTCGTCCGGGTCAGGAAGCGCTCCGAAAGATTGGCGGACTTCATCGCTTGATGAACTGGGACCGTCCGATTCTGACAGATAGCGGCGGATATCAAGTTTTCAGCCTCTCAAATCTTAACAAGACAACTGAGGAAGGGGTCACATTTCGATCCCATTTGGACGGTTCGAAAATTCTTTTGACTCCTGAAGGATCCATGGAAATGCAGGAAGTCATCGGTTCCGATCTTTTTATGTCATTCGATGATGTAGCGGCCGGGGCCTCTTCGAAGAAACGGTTCGAAGAGGCTATGGAACGGTCCATGCGATGGGCAGGAAGGTGTCGAGAGCATTTCAACCGTTTGGCTCCTTCTGGATCCCAGTTGTTTGGGATTGTCCAAGGAGGAATTCATGAGGATTTGCGCGAGCGTTCTGTTCGCGGTCTTCTAGAAATCGGATTTGATGGGTACGCGATTGGCGGTTTATCCGTGGGTGAGGGGAGGGAAGACGCCTATCGGATTGCAAAGGTTGTCTGTGATCGGCTCCCAGCCGACCGACCACGCTATTTTATGGGTGGGGGCATGCCGGAAGAAATCATCCATTACGTTTCGCTCGGGGTCGATTTGTTCGATTGTGTCCTCCCCACGCGCAATGCCCGGCATGGGACGCTCTTTACCTGGGCGGCTGATCCCGCATCCATCCCCTGGCGAGCATATCTCGTTGGCGACCGACCGATTCGTGCGGAAGAAATTTATCAAAAAATGCATGTAACCAACGAACAGTATACACTCGATCTTTCGGCGCCCGATGTTTTCTGCGATTGTGAAACCTGTCGGACCGTTTCCAAAGCCTATTTGCGCCACCTGTTTGCAACAAGAGAAATTTTGGGATTACGGCTGGCAACCATGCACAATGTCCGTTTTTACCTGCGTCTTTTGGAAGAACTCCGGGGAGCGGTTGCCTAGCGCGAACCGTTCTTTTTTTGTTATGATCTGAGAAGGAAACCTGAAAAGAGGTCGAGTCGTATGCCAAAAGAAAGGAGAAAAAAAGAAAAAAGGGAAGAGACGCCTGTTCTGCTCTTGAAAGGTTCCCTTTATTTTTGGACAGAACGTCCGGACATGCGGGCGTTTTTGCCGTTTTTTCAGAGAGGTTCCGGACATCGAAATCTTCCACGATGTCTGTATGACGATGCGCCGCCTGTCCTATTTTCTCAAATTCCCTCTGGGCGGTTTCGGCACAGGCAGGTCGCGAAGGTTTTGGATGTGGAAGCGGAAAAGGCCGTTCAGGAAGCCTATGGGTTGGCGGTCAAGTTCGGGAATGCTCAGGTCGGGACGCTTCATCTTTTTCTTGGCGCCCTTAGCTCTCCTTCTGTTGCGGTTGTTTTCGGTCGCCTCGGCCTTTCTTTTGATTCCATACGGGCCGCTCTTGTCCGCCGGTTGTCGGATCTTCCCCCTCAAACCCGTCCGCATTTTACACGAGAAGCCGTGGAATCTGTTCTCGCTTCCTGTGGGAGTGCTTTTTTGGAAGGGAGAAAACGGGTTTCCCCTTTGAGATTATTAGAGGAAGCCTACCGTCGGGATGCGTGCGTTCAAGCATTGCTTCATGATTTGGGGGTGGATCGTGCCCGATTTGAAAACGTGGTCGCATGGGTGCGCATTGATGCCCGTCGGCGCGAATATTTTGAGCCACTGGGTGATGAAGCTACGCGACCATCCTCCCGGAAGACGGCGCATCGCCGTGTAATGTCCACTGTCACTCCTCTTTTGGACCAATACGCTCAGGATTTGACAGCCCAGGCCGCAGCCGGACGTCTTCCTCTATTGATTGGGCGAAGACGAGAACTTGAAGAAATTTTTCAGGTATTGAAAAGCGACGCCCGTCGTGCTGTCATCCTTGTCGGTTTTCCAGGAACAGGCAGACGGGCTCTTTTGGCCGGCCTGGCACAGCATTTAGTGGAAGAGATGGTTCCTGCGCCGCTGCAACACAAGCGACTAATGACCCTTTCGCTTTCTTCCTTTTTTTTAAAAAAGTCCTCTTCCGATTCCGAAGAACATTTTTCTCATCTTCTTTCCGAGGTTCAACAGACAGGTGACGTGATTCTTGTCCTGTCGGATCTCGAACAAATAACAGAAACAAAAGGGAAACTCCTAAACCTTCTTGTCCAAGCCATTTCCAACGGGCTGCGGGCGGTAGCTGTTTGTGATTCGGAACTTTACCGTCGTGAGGTTGCCACTTCCTCTCTAGGTCTGGCTTTTAAACGCCTTGTCGTTGAAGAACCTGGCGAGAATGAGGCGATTCGTATGCTTGAAAGCAAAATCGGCCGCATAGAGGCTCGTCAGGGTATGTTTTTTTCCTTTGAAGCTGTTGAGAAGTGTGTGGCCCTTTCTGACCGATATCTCCATGACCGTTGTCTGCCATTGAAGGCGATTGAACTCGCAGAAGAAACGGCCCTGGACGCACGCAATTCCCAGGGGTCTAACACGTTGATCACGGGCGAGGACGTGATGCGTTCGATTTTAAAAAAAATGAAGATGCCCCTCGGACGTGACGACGGGTCCGGACGGGATCTCCTCTCCCATTTGGAGGAGCGGCTGCAGCAAGGCATCCCCGGTCGGAAGGAGATCGTCCATGCCGTTGCCGTTGCTTTACAGCGCGCCCGTTCCATGCAGCGCGAGGATAGGCGCCCTCTTATTTCCTTCCTCTTTCTCGGACCGAAGAATAGTGAGAAAGCCGCGTTCGCCAAAACAATCGCGGAGGTCTTTTTCGGCAGCGAAAAAGCATGGGTTCCCTTGGAGATGTCAGGTGGTCAAGGAGCGGAGGAGGGAGAACAGATGTTGGGTGCTCCGGAAAAAGAAAAGAAAAGGGAGGTAGCGGATCTGATACAGGAAGACCCATTCCGCATTCTTTTTCTGCAGGACCTTGAAGAATTTTCTCCGAATTTTTTGGCTTCTTTTCAACGGATAATGACGGAAGGAACGCTTGAGGATGTCTTTGGTCGGACGATTGATTTTTCAAATACGGTTCTGATTGCCGCGTCAGATAAAGAGATGGATTTTCTCCGGAAAAAGGGGAGCGATTGGTCTGCGTTTTTGGATTGTTTTGATGAGATTGTCGTTTTCGGGTGATCCTTTCTATGACTGTTTCGTTTTTCTTTTGGTTTCTGATTGCCTTGGCTGGTTCGTTTGCCCTGACCCCTCTGGTTGCCCGAGTTGCCGTTCACTCCAAGGTTGTCGACCGGCCAGACAACGTTCGTCGGCTCCATGCTCGGCCTATTCCTTTAGGGGGAGGCTTGGCTCCCTACGCGGCTTTGGCAATCTGTCTTTGTTTGCTTTTGCTAGGCGATTCTTCCGCTCCTTTGACATCCGGAGCGATCACAATTCAAAATTACGTTGGTTTTTTGGCCGGCGGATTCATTCTTATGGTAGGGGGAACGTTGGACGATCGTTATCGACTGCCGCCACGTTGGTCTTTTCTTTTTCCTGTCCTTGCAGCAGGAACCGTCGTCGGGTTTGGTATTGAGGTGACGAAGTTGACGAATCCATTTGGCGGCATCTTCTTTTTAGAAGCTTGGCAATCAGATTTTCTTGTTTTTTTCTGGCTGCTCGTCCTGATGTATACAACAAAACTTTTGGATGGATTGGACGGACTTTCAACCGGTGTGACTACTATTGGGACATTTTTCGTTCTTCTGCTCACGCTCACGCCCGTTTATTTCCAGGGCGACGTCGCCCTGTTTTCTAGTATCGCGTTTGGGTCCCTCTTGGGATTTCTCTTCTGGAATTTTTATCCGGCAAAAATTTTTTTGGGGGAAGGGGGCAGCACGTTCATGGGGTATCTGTTGGGTACGCTTGCTGTTATTTCAGGGGGAAAATTGGCGGTCGCCCTCTTGGCCTTGGGGATTCCGCTCTTTGACGCGGCCTGGGTCATCCTGCGGCGTTTGTCCCGTGGTGGCTGGCGCGCGGCTGTACATGGCGATCGAAAGCATTTGCACCACCGTCTCCTCGATTTGGGCTGGTCTCAGCGACGTGTGGTTCTTTCCTATTACGCCCTTGCAGCCGGCGTGGGTTCTCTCGCTCTATTTTTACAAAGTGGACAAAAGTTTCTCGCGTTAATTTTTCTGATTGTCGGTATGGCGGCCGCAGCGGGGTGGTTGATTCGGCAGGAAAAACAAGTCGAGGGTCTAAAGGGAAGTAAGAAGAGTGAGTAGAATCACCTGTGGGAACAGCTTTGCGTTACTTTTTTCGCCACCTTGGCCCGTGCCGTCCGACCGTCGCTGGCCTTTTTCTTGTAGGCATTCTTGATGGAGTCGTCGTTTTTTTATTCCCGTTCTTTTATCGGAATTTTCGCCGTCAGATCTGAATTCTTCATCCGTTGGAAGCCTGATAGGGTCTATTTCGTTTTGTATGTTGCCTCTCTTTTTTTTCAATGGATTTTGCGGCGTTACGGAGAGGCGTTGGGGTCGATTCTTGGAAATTATGCTCGGCTCGCGTTTGCATAAAAATTGGAAACCATTTCCCTTCCACGTCTCCTTTCTTCTCATTTCGGATACCTTCTCTCCCTCGTAAATCGAGTGGCTGATGGCCTTCAGCCACTCACGATGGGGTTCGTGTGGGAAATTCCTAAGACGTTTTCTTATTTTACCCTGTTTTTCTTTTTTACAGCACGACATTCCGTAGGGCTCGCTCTGTTAAACGCCGTTTTCCTCGCGGTCTTTGTTGGGACAAGTCTTGTCCTATCGCGGCGCATGGTGCCGCTCGCGCGCCAAGGAAATAACAGTCGGGCTTCCTTTTTGGAACGCTATGCTGACGTGTTGGCCAACTTGCCGACCGTGAGGCGTCTAGGAGTCTCGGTTTTTGTGCAAAAGAGAACAGGCGAAGCCGCGGAAACGAATGACCGAGACATCCGGGCTCTTCAACGTTTTCATGCAGCTCGCTGGTTTTTGTTGCATACACTTTTTGGTGCTGCTTTTCTTTCCACGATTGGCGTTTTTCTTTTTCAGATTTCGCGCGGGCAGCTTTCCCCTTCTATCCTTGTTCTTTTTATTGCGGCTTATGTGGCGGTTCGCGCTCATATTGAACGTCTTTCGGAATATGCGAAGTTCCTTATGGAAATGGGCGCCTATATCAAGGGGCTCGAAGAAGTCGTGGACGAACCGACGACGTCCGTAGAACACAAATCGTCTCCGTCGTCATGGGAAGAAATTTTCTGTGAAGGAATAACCTTCCACCATCCAGGGAACACAAATAGGATCCGTGTTCCCTTTTTCCGACTTCGAAGAGGAGAGATCGTCAACATTTCCGGGCCCTCCGGAGAAGGGAAGACGACCTTTCTTCATCTCCTAGCGAATTTTTTCAAACCAGAGGATGGACAAATAGGGATGGACGGGACACCTTATGAGAAAATGAGTCCGTTGTGGTTTCAAAATCAGACGATTTTCCTCTCCCAAGAAGTGGAATTTTTCAACGTGACACTTCGGGAGAATCTCTGTTTGGGAAAAGAAGTTGAAGAGAAGCGGTTGTGGAAATTTTTAGAAGAGGTTCATTTGGAAGAATGGGTCGGCCATTTAGCGGATGGGTTGGAAACCGTTGTTGGAGAAAAGGGGATCAAGCTTTCCGCTGGGCAAAAACAGCGGGTCAATCTGCTGCGTGGAGTGATTTTGGAACGAGACATTCTTTTTTTGGATGAACCCACATCCCATTTGGATGTCGGGACGGAACAGGTGGTTGTCGAATTCCTCCGGCGACATTTGCAGGGAAGGACAGCCGTGATAGTTTCCCATCGGGAAGCGCTCCGTGCGCTTTGTTCGCGATCTTACGTTATGGGTGGGCATATTTTAAAGGAGAAGGTCGGTTGACAGCCCTTGTCTTTTTTGACGAGGTGATGGGGTCTTATCCTTGACGCTCTGGTTTTGGTTTGATAATCTGAAGGATACAAAAAGGCCGCCCATGCGGCTTGGTAACGGCGGTCGGGACGTCTCCTCCTCGTTCCGACCCGCGAGTGCCAAGCCGGACAGGCGGCTTTTTTATGGGTGAATGTAGATCTCCACACCCGATCTTGTCTATTCGTTGAATTCTGCTATATACTGTCCGCGTCCTGAAAAGGGCGATCTTTTCCAAGGGAAGGAAATGGCTCGATAACAATATTCGGGGGTAGCTCCCTCCTACGTGCGGCCTTAAGGCCGGACTTCGGAGGGGTAAACAGCGATCTGAACCGCTTCGCTACCACTCGAAGATAATATATTCGGGGGTAGCTCAGCGGTAGAGCAGTTTCAGCCAAAGGCTGATCCGCCTTTGGCGGAGGCTGTTAACCTTCTTCTGAACTTCCGTCAATCTATGTTCACTGTTTACATCTTGCGAAGTGTAACGAATGGAAAGAGATACGTTGGTTACACTTCTAAGTCGGTAAACGATCGGTTGGAAGAACATCTAAGCGGCTCAAATTTGTGGACGCGAAGAAACGGACCGTTTACAATTATCCATACTGAAACGTTTGACACGAAGACTGAAGCCATTCAACGCGAGCATTTCCTCAAAAGTGGACAAGGAAGGAAATGGCTTGATAATAATATTCGGGGGTAGCTCAGCGGTAGAGCAGTTGGCTGTTAACCAATTGGTCGTGGGTTCGATCCCCACCCCCCGAGCCAATAAAAGACATCAGTTTTACTGGTGTTTTTTGTTTGACCCAAGTGGGACTTCAGAACCAAATTTTGATATATTGTACTTGTATGTCTGAATTATCCGAAAAACAAAGAATTGAGAAATGGGCTATCATGGCGACTTTTCCAATAAACGCCGGGAATGTGGGGTTGACTCAGAAAAACAGAGACGAGTGTTGCATGAGCTTCAAAAGTCAGGTGAATATATTTTTCACGGTTCATCAGTGCCCGGTATTGGAGAACTAGAACCAAGACAACCTTATGACTATACGGGCGGAGAGAAAAAACCACACGGTAATCCTTCTGTGGTCGGCACACCCTATGCAGATATCGCTATTTTTAGATCCCTTGTTTACACGGATTCAACTGGTTTTGGGTCAGATGATGAAGGGAATCTGAGTTTTAGTGCTTCAAAAATTGCCATGAACGACGCAAGAGAAAAAGTAGGTTATGTCTATGTGTTACCAAGAAGGGATTTCCGCCCAATGCGTGGGGGCGAGATGGAAATGGATTGGAGAGCAGAGTTATCGCAGACACCTGCACGAATTGTAAAAGTAACTTTTGATGATCTGCCAGATGGTATTCAAATGATTGAATCCAAAAAACCAGCTTCAGAATCTTGAAAAATTTTTTACACAAACTGAATCATCATCGCTTCAAACTGGCTCCAATTCGTGGTTCTGAACCTGTTCAGTATGCGGAGCCATATAAATACGACGGTCGATGACAGTCGTATTTATATTCCAGGACGAGCTCGAGGTTCGTTATGGGGTTGTAGCCGGTGCGGGTTCTGGGACTGGCGCGGGTGTGGGTGTGGGTGTGGGAGCAGGGGATGGTTCTGGCGTCGGCAACTCTACCTTGATGGTTGTTGGGGTCGACGAAGCCTTTGACATGCTCTGAAGGGCGGGCAGTCCGTAAATGAAGAACAAAACGACGATGACGGCGGCGATGACGAGCCCGACGATAAGCACTGCCGCCGAGCTATCTCCTGTCCCGGGTGTATTGACGATGGTTGCCATAGGGAATGTAAGGATGAACAAAGCCGTCGAAAGTTAGAGTACCTTTTGTCCATTGATGAGCCGGACGAGGATCACGATGACGGCGATGACCAACAGAATATGGATAAAGCCACCTAGGGTGTATGAGGTGACGAGTCCAAGTAGCCACAAAATGACGAGAACGACAGCGATGGTATAAAGCATAGAGGTCGATGTTAGGAATAAACGATCAAGCAGTGGTGTGACTTATTATGGGTTCCGTCTTTATGCTTTTCTGGATGGTACGAATGAGATCGCGTACGACCGGATTCGTCCGAACCGGCCGAGAATAAATCCTTTTTCCCGTTCGTTGTTTTTCCAAGAGCTGTGCGTGCACGAGAATTTTGATGTGCTGAGACGTGAGAGGAGCGGAGAGGTGAAGAACCTTCGCGATCGCACTGACCGAAATCTGCGGCTGATCGATTAACAGACGAAAGATGCGAAACCGCGTGGTGTCTCCCAGGGCCTTAAATACCGCAGAGAGGCGCCGGTCCGTGCCGTTCGGAAGTTTCCCCCCTTGTCGAACGATTGTTTGGGTGTTCATATTTAACAGTTAAACAATCATCTAACTCTCTACCTGTTAAGCGTACACCCCTCCCATCGCGCCGTCCACTACCCGGGAACGATTTCTTATTTTCCGACCCCGAAAACCAACTCTATTTATCAGAAACCGCCTTTTGGCATAACGGACACTTACTACCGTATTGGTCTTATTTCTCGAACAGCCGCATGTACTCTGAAAACACGAACAGGCGATTGCGTTTGAATCCTGTCGTTTCTTTCAGAATATCCTTCTCCTCGAAGACTTTGACTTTTAAGATATCAAATTGTCTGAAAAGTTACTTGGGTCTGCTCAAACCCCATCGATCCTGCCCTTGTAACGTTGTCTCCGATAGTGAAGATTCAAACAAATTCTACAACCGATTGCCGGTGTCATTGCAACATTTCTCTATAATGGCCTGCACGTACATCGGTATTCATTCGGAAAAGAGGTAGGTTAGGGAGCCATGTTTATAGCTTGAGCAAAGAGCAACCCTCGGTGTATCTCCTAGAAAACTGAAGCACCCGGGACGCAAAGTCGACGAATTTTCCTCAAACACCCAAAATTACAAATTCGCCTTCTTTTTTCGGTTCGATCCCCGACCACAGTTCTCGGTGGATTAATCACCCGAATTAAGGTACATTTTGCTTCATGAAATCCATCATTATCCGAGGTCCTCTCGGAGTCGGAAAAAGCACTGTTGCGAAAATGGCGGAGCATGACAAAATCATCAAGGGTTACAGTGATCGATTATCGTTTGTTAGGCTAACCGAACAAGAATACCGATTGGAAAATATTTAAATCTATGGAAAATATTGAACTCATCCAAAAAGCTGCATCCATGATCGCTCCTCGAAAAGTCGGCGATCGACTTTTTGGCGATGTTGGTGCAGCTCTCATTACAGATAAGGGAAGCGTCTACACAGGTGTTTGTCTTGATACATCGGGCATCGGGTTTTGTGCCGAACAGAGCGCCATAGCCGCAATGGTAACGGCTGGTGAGGCGAAGGTTCAGAAAATTGTTGCAACATGGAAAGATGAAAATGGTGATGTGTTCGTGATTTCTCCATGTGGTCATTGTCGAGAATTCATGTGTCAAACCAATGACGGCAAAATGGATATTGAAGTCATTTTGTCCAAAGAAAAAACCGTAATGCTTTCTGAGCTATTGCCTTGTCGGGATTCTTGGGAGCGAATATAATTGATAAATTATGAAAACTCTCAAATTTGCTTCTCATCTTGTTCCCCTTGTTCTTTCTGGAGAAAAAACCTCCACATGGCGGTTATTTGATGAGAAGGATTTATCAGTAGGAGATGAACTCACTTTTATCAATAAAGCCACTGGTGAGGAATTTGCAAAAGCGCGTGTAACCGCCGTTCGCGAGAAACGATTAGGTGACATTACTAGTGAGGATGAGGTGAAGGAAGGGAACGAACGTTTTAGAGACGCGACGGACAGGCTGAGAGCCTATAAAGGTTATTATGGTGATGCCGTAAGTGACGATACTGTTGTGAAGATGTTGAAATACGAGCTTGTAGCTTAAGGGATATGTTATCGCGATGAGGTCACGGTGAGCTGGTAAAAGCCCTCCATTTTTTCCATACTCACCTTAACTTCTGCATAAATACTCCCCAGTTCAGTAAAAAGGTAAGTAAGGGAGCCAAGAAGAACTGACCAACAAATCTTGGTCGGTTTTTCTTTTTTTGAAGATTTCCGTGTTGAGTCTTGTTTAAAAAAATTCGTTAGGATTATTTCTCAGATTCTTTCGCAAATTCTTGCTATACTGATGGATGTATGAAATGTGAGATTATCCGACAAAGAATACCGGTTGGAAAATATCTATGCAGTATAAAGCAATTTTTTGGGATGCTGACGGAGTAGTGCTCAAGTCATCTCTCCTATTTAGCGAACAGTTGGAGATTGATTATGGAATGAAGACGGAAATTCTTCAACGTTGATTAGCCTTACCCTCGAAGCAGGCTTCCCCATCAGAAATTATTCATTCGGAATTGATACGACTAAGATCCTGCGTTTTCTCTTATTATGGGTTATTCACGTAGACGAATGGTCATCCTTGCGGGGGTTTTTCTCGTCATCCTTACTGCTGTCGTTACAATAAGAATTCTCGCGGAAAGGGGAAAAAATGACGAAATTGAAGGGGCGCTCTATCGGGATGAAACAAGATCGGTAGAAGAGCGTGTTGAGGATCTTTTGGGCCGCATGACAACGGAGGAAAAAATTGGTCAGCTGGCACTGGTAGAGAAAAACAGCCTTCTTTTGAAGTCGGATATTGCCCGCTTTGGTCTTGGGGCCCTTCTGAGTGGCGGTGGCGGAGGGCCTGATTCTCCTGAACCGGAAGCTTGGCTAACAATGATCCATGATTTCCAAGATATCGCCAAGTCCACCCGTTTAGAGATTCCTTTACTGTATGGAGTCGATGCTGTTCACGGGCACAGCAACGTCTTTGGCGCGACGCTTTTTCCTCATGCCATTGGTCTTGGTGCGAGCGGTGATGTTGATTTGGTGCGGCGTATTGGCATGATAACCGCGGAGGAAATGGCTATGACGGGTGCAAATTGGAATTTTTCACCAACAGGAGACGTCGTTCAAGATATTCGTTGGGGTCGGACGTATGAAACCTTTGGTACTGATCCAAAGATGGTGAGCGATCTCACCGGTGCTTATGTAGAAGGCCTTCAATCACGGTCCGTTGTCGGGACAGCAAAGCATTATTTAGGCACGGGAGCTATGGTTTGGGGCACGTCCACCAATCGTGACTTCCAGCTTGATCAAGGGGCAATAACGATAGACGAAGCAACCTTGCGTTCCGTCCATCTTCCCCCGTTTGCAAGGGCTGTTCGCGCGGGGGTCGGGAGTATCATGGTTGGTCACGCTACATGGAATGGTGTTGAGCTGGTGGCAAATCACACGCTCCTAACCGATGTGTTGAAAGGTGAACTCGGTTTTGATGGGTTTGTGGTGTCTGATTGGTATGGAGTGTACGAGATTCCCGGTGATAAATACCACGCGCTTGTTACGGCCATAAACGCCGGCGTGGACATGGTGATGTTGCCGTATGATTATCGATTATTTACCCAAGACATGCGCCGAGCTGTGGAACAAGGTGACCTGTCCCGTGAGCGTTTGGACGACGCTGTCCGACGGATTCTTCGGGTAAAATTCGCGGCAGGTCTTTTTGAGAAGAGGGCGGTTCCAACATTTGATAGGAAGGCCTTCGGCTCAAGCGAACACCGAGAGGTCGCCCGTGAAGCCGTCCGCAAATCTTTGGTTCTTTTGAAAAATGAACAGCATGCACTTCCGATTTCGAAAACAACGGCGCACATTGTGGTCGCCGGGGGATCAGCAGATAACCTGGGGCGTCAGTCAGGGGGTTGGACGGTTGAGTGGCAGGGGATCGATGGGAATTGGATACCGGGTACGACAATTCTCCAGGCGATCAAGAGTGCGGTGTCTTCGCAGACGAAGGTTGAATACCGTCAGGCAGGAGACTTTCCTCTGGAAACAGAACTTGCTGATGTAGGAATTGCCGTGGTCGGAGAAGCTCCTTACGCTGAAGGGTGGGGTGATTCTGAACACCCTACGCTTTCCGACGAGGATCTGGAGGCAATTCGTCGCGTGAGAGCGATCAGCAAAAAATTAATCGTTGTCATTGTTTCCGGCCGCCCCTTGGATATAAGTTCTTCTGTGAAAAATTGGGATGCTGTGGTAGCTGCATGGTTACCAGGAAGCGAAGGGGGTGGGTTGGCAGATGTCCTTTTTGGTGATCATCCGTTCACAGGCACACTTCCCGTTGCTTGGCCGCTCGAAAAAAAAGACTGAAATTTGTCAAAATAGAAAAGCCGCACTCACGATGGTGCGGCTGAAGTCAGGCCGGGCCTGCGATCAGAGAGGGGAGATATAACAGTCTGTTGTCTTGTCTCCCTCCGGAAGGGGGTCGAACAGGTCTCCCCCCGTATAACCGGCGATCCAAATCCGCCCCCCTGCATCGATCCCGATCCCGTAACCATAATCGTTATCGTTTGGGGTCCCGAAGACTTTTTCTTCGAGGAGGGTCCCGTCGGTGGTACGACGATGTTCCACGACGATTTGAGATAAAAGAAGGTCGTCGTAGTGGCTCCCAATGATGTGGACGTCGTCAGAGCCGGTGATCACTCCGTGGAAAAAATCATCCCGCTCAAAGCCGGTCAGGACGAACCACCCACCGATCCCCAATTTCGTCACGAATCCCTCTGCGTAGGAATTCTCCGTGTAGGTGTTCCCCACGATGATGGAGCTTCCGTCGGCATCGATGACGAGGGCATGGGGAAAATCATCTTGTGAGGTACCAAACACTTCGACGTTTCCTTCCAAATCCAGATTCGTCGTCAGATTGGCGACCCATCCATCAATGCGACCATACACCGTTTCATCGGTGTGACCGATAACGACGATGCCCCCAGCTCGTTTTGCGAGCCCTGTGGCACTGCTTTTCGTGCCCTTTTCGAGAACCCATTTTCCAGCAGGCGTCCCATCGATGCCATAACGCGTTACGAATGCTCGATCGCCACCAGCCCCATTCGGTTCCCTCCCAGCCAGATAGACGAACCCCTCATCTACCACCACAGCATTCCCTGAGGAACCAGGGATTCCAAATCCGCTCCATGTCGGAGAACCCACGAAGGCCGCTTCGTCAACTGTTCCAGACACGAACACTTCTCCATCCATCAGGGTGATGTCACTGAATGAATCCGCGGATGCGGTTCCAAACTGCCACTCAAGCCGTGGAGTCCCGTCTGTGTCAAAACACGCCGCCATTGCATCGCTCCCTCCTGCGGAGAGTTGATACAAGTCCCCCCACGTCTCTCCTGCCACACAAACCAATGTGCCCTCTACCGCAAGGGCGGCGACGGTATCTGTCTCCTCGGACCCCCACTCCCATCCTGCGTCATCCACGAATTTGTCGCAGTCATTGTCGATGCCATCGGGCGGGTCACCTGCCTCAGGACCTTTTGCCGGATCCGTGTCGTCACAGTCACCGCTACACGACGTGGCGCCGTCACCGTCCGCATCGAGATCCTCATCCTTGACTCCATCACAATCGTTGTCGACGTGGTCGCAGATCTCGATGGCTCCGGGGTAAATCGAAGGGTTTCCGTCGTCGCAATCGCCATCGTCTTTGGTGTAGCCGTCACCGTCGCCGTCTTGCTGGCAGTCGGAAATGCCGCTCATCAAGAGAGCGGACATAATGAGCAACACAATAGACCAGATTTTCTTCATCGTCCTTTCCTCTTCTCTTACAGGTTTTCAAACAACGCGCCCGTTAAGGGTGGCAAAAGACTAGAAGAATTTTGAAAAAATGTCAAAGGATGGTATCCTTTTCATCGTTTTTCTCTAAGATACGGCCATGACGACCCCGCTACCCTTTCCGCGTTCCCGGAAAAATCAATCTGTTAAAAAAGAATCCGTGCGATGGAAACGGTTCAGGAACATCCTGGGTCCGGGAATCGTCACGGGTGCGGCGGATGATGATCCGTCCGGAATTGCGACGTATTCGCAAACCGGAGCTCAATTCGGATTTGGCATGCTCTGGACAGCCCTGTACCAAATCCCGCTTTTGATTGCTGTACAAGAAACCTGTGCACGAATTGGCGCCGTGACAGGGAAGGGACTGGCCGGGGTTATCAAGGAGCATTATTCGCGAAAAATTTTGATCGGGGCCGTGTTACTGGTCGTTACAGCCAATACGGTGAATATTGGCGCAGATCTTGGGGCCATTGCCGCGGCCGCCCAACTCGTTCTTCCGTTGCCGTTCGCTTTTTTTGCCGTGCTTGCGGCGGTTGTCATCCTCCTTTTAGAAGTGCTCGTCCCTTACAAGACCTATGTCAAGTTTCTGAAGTGGCTAACACTTGCCTTGTTGGCCTATCCTGTCACGGCTCTGCTTGTTCCACAGCCCTGGGGCGAAATTTTTCGTGCCACGCTTCTCCCGCATCTCACGTTCGACTTCTCGTGGTTGTTCATCATCACGGGCGTTTTTGGAACAACAATTTCGCCTTACATGTTTTTCTGGCAGGCCTCTGGGGAAGTCGAAGAGGAAATCGCTCAACATCGCTTGTCCCAAAAAGGTGGTCGGCCACGCGGGGTCGCTTCTTTTCTCCGGACAATGCGCACTGATACAGCCGTTGGCATGATCGTTGCAGAGCTGGCTCAATGGTTCATCCTCCTGACGGCTGCCAGCGTCCTGTTTCGTAACGGTATAACGAATATTACGACGGCCGCGGATGCGGCGCAGGCCCTTGAACCGCTTGTGCAATCTTTCCCCCACGCAGGTCAGATTGCCAGGAGCCTCTTTGCCATTGGGATTATCGGCTTGGGAATGCTTGGCATCCCGGTCCTTGCTGGTTCAGCGGCTTATGCTCTTTCGGAAGCGTTTGGATGGAAAGAAGGTCTGTATCAAAAATTTTCAAAAGCAAAAGGGTTTTATGGCGTTATCATTGTTTCAACCCTGATCGGCTTGCTGCTAAATTTCATTGGAATAGACCCCATAAAGGCCCTTGTTTTTACAGCAGTTTTCAATGGCGTCGCTTCGGTTCCCCTCCTTTTTCTCCTTGCGAAAATGAATGCTCATCCAACACTCCTTGGTCCTTATCGGGGAGGACGACTCTCACGCATGCTTGTGTGGTTGACGTTTGGCATCATGGCCCTGGCAGCCTTTGGGATGTTTTATGCCCTTGTTTCTCGCTTCTTTTGAGGGAGGCGACTCTTGACATTTTCGTCAAATTTTGTTGTTATTTCGTTCAGTTCTTGAAAAATTCAAGACGGATTCAGGATAAGCCTGGGGTCTTGACATGATGTCGGGATGAGGGGCAAGTCCAGAAAAAGGAGGCGAACGTGGCAAAGAAAACAAAGGACTTTTCCGTTGTGGTGTGGGTGTTCGGCTGGCTGCTCGGGGTCGCGGTGGCGTTACGCAAGCTGGCGAACGAGGCCAGTGTTCCGTTTGAGGCCTTCGAGCGCCTGGGATCGGAGAGGGGGGAAAGCACGTTGAAAAAGATCGTTCAAATCGTGAGGGGGGATTGGGAAAAAGAACAGTCGCACGGTGGAGCGATTCCTTTGGTCTCTTTCTCATCTTTCGATCACTATTCCGTTGTCACCGGGCCTTCCGTACCCCTTCCGGGATGGGAAACACTCAGCAGAAATTTCCCAAACGGAAACATTTCTTTTGCGTTTCGCGATCGACAACCATGGGTAAGGCATTCCTCTTGCCTTCATATCGACGAAATCCCGCGGGAGCAGGATTTTGTGGTGGGTTTTTTCTCAAGACCCGTCTATTCTACCCAGGCAATTTCGGCAGGAGTTTGTCAGGGCTATCGTCCTGCCCTCCATAATGAAGTCTATCGTCTTGTCCAGAGACACCCCGAATTGATCAAGAGCGTCTGGCTCGTGGCCATCGGATCTTGGATCTTCGTCGATGGAAGACGGCAAGTAGCCGTTATTGGAAAAAATGAGGGGGAGGTGTTCTTCGGAGTCGACGATTTCGAAAGCTTTTGGGAAAAAGGACGGTATGGTTTTGTCCTCGTCCGCGATGAAAGGCTCTGGGTAGACTCTGGGGAAGAACTCCATGTTCCTGAGGGGTGGTCCATCCGCCCCGAAGATCAAATTGTGGGGGCGGTGCGCGAACTTTTTGCTGTCAGTGAAGCGACTATTTTATTGATCCGTCCCACAGCGACCGTGGGAGAAGACCTCTGTACGGAGTTTGCCGGCTTCGGCTGCGCGAATGTCTGTGTGCATGACTACTTTCTCGTCAATCCGGAACGTTATCCGGAGAGTTGGAAAGGGTCGATCGTGCTTTTCTTGGGGACGATTTTTCACTCTCAGGCAAACGGACTCAGCTATATTGAGTATCTTTCTTGGGATGAAAAGACCGGGCAGTGCGTTTCAGGGAGCGTTTGCTTGGAGGAACGCTCTTTCAGCAACAAAATATACAGGGTTGCGGTCGTTCGACTGTAACCCACGTTTCTCTTTGACCCCATTCGGCGCGTCCGAATCCAATCCTCGGATTCACGCGTCGGATGGGGTCGTTTATTTTCAGAAAGATTCTTTTTTAATAAGGGTCGCGAGGTCAAGGATGCTATCGAAGCGGATTTGTTTTACGAAATCTTCCGCGTGGCTGACCACAATGAGGCAACCCTCGTAGGCATTGAGAGCTCGCGCGATGACCGGTAAATGGCGGAAGTTGATGTGGTTGGTGGGCTCGTCGAAAATGAGCAGTCCCGGAGCCTGGAGCACGAATCGTGCAAGGCACAGCAACCCTTTCTGTCCTTCGGACAGCGCGCCGATTGGTGTGGCAAGCGCTTCGCCATCGAGAAGGAATTTTGCCCCCGTGTGTCGAATCGTTTCGTTGTCCGGCTGATCCATGACTGCGGCAAGCGAAGCGTAAGCCGTTTCTGTAAAATCGAGCCCTGAAAAATCTTGTTTATAGTAACCGACCTTTACTCCTGGAGCTATCACGGCGCCTGGGTCATTGTCTTCAACGAGTGTACGCAACAACGTACTTTTTCCAATACCGTTTGGGCCTATAATAAACAGGTGATATCCGTGCCGAAGGGTGAGATCAATCTCTGCATGATGCGGTTCATGGTCGCGGATGACTTTTACGGATGTCAGACGCACAAGGGGCTCCGGAAATGGTTGCGCCGGAATCGTGAAATCCCCGATCGTACGGTCATCGCGCCGAACATCGACCATGTTTTCTTCGGCTTCTGCAACTTCATCCCTGAGTTTGCTTGCAAGTTTGCGCATCTTGCCGCCTTTGTGGGCAAAAAAATTCACCTTGTCTTTACGGTCTTGAATGGTTTTAAGCAGTTGTGCATTCCTGGCGCGATCACGTTCGACGCGTGCGGCGATTTCTTCCACCACGTCCGTGTAATTGCCATCGTATTTTTCAACCTTTCCGGTATAAACATCAAGATGCAACACCCCTTCTGTAAAACTGTTTAAAAAATTCGCGTCGTGCGAAATGACAAGCACCGTCTTTGGATACATGATGAGAAACGCTGTCAGGTGATCGATGCCATCGCGATCGAGATTATTCGTTGGCTCATCCAGGAGCAGAATATCCGGTTCTTGAATAAGGGCATAAGCAAGAAGGAGGCGCGCCTGCTGCCCACCAGAAAAGTCCCCGATAGTTTTGTCAAACGGCGCGGAAAAATTGACAGCCTCAAGCGCGTCCCGAATGCGCTTCTCAAGATTATGCGGCACGTCGGCAAAGGCATGGGAAAAATAATCGCGTACGGTCTCGGTCAGGTGCTCGCGCGCCATAACCTGCTTGGCAATAGCGATGGTGGCGCCGGGCAAAAGATGGATTCTTCCGCGGTCCGGCTTTAGCTCACCGGTGATAAGCTTAAACATCGTGCTTTTTCCCGCGCCGTTCTGGCCCATGAGCGTCAACTTTACCTCTTCGCGCACTGAAAAGCTGGCCTCATCTAAAAGAGGATTTTCTTCGGTGTGACCAAAGGAGACGTCTTCGAATCGGACAACAACATTTTTTTGAAGCATAGAGACACAGAAATCTACCATGGCCGCTGAAATAATGCGAGCCTCGGTCTTAGGATTTTAAAACCGTCATTTTGGAAATGGCGGTTTTTGGTGAAAAGCGGATCTTCGCCTAATTTTAGTAACGTTGAAAAATTTCTTCTAATTCCTTTTGGGAATAGAGGCCGTCAATGACTTCGAGAATATTGCCGTTTTGGTCTGCCAGAAGCGAAAAAGGCGTTCCTGGCGCTCCCAGACGCTGGGCCTCGGCAGCATCTGCTTTCACTTTTGCGTTGGAGGTGGCATTGGCAAGGCAGTCGTTGAAGAGGTTCTCGTCCAACCCAAGATCCTTTGAAATCGTGAAGAGCTCCTTTTCAGCTAAACCGTTGTTGGATGGCGTACGGTCGAAAACCATTTGAACATAGTCCCAAAATTTTCCCTGCACGCCTGCGCATTCTGTTGCCTCAGCTTCCAGCGTTGCTTTTTTCAGATGTTGATTCAAAGGAAAATGTTTGTAAACCCATTGTATTTTTCCTTCATGGGCCAACATCACGCTTTCCAGTGTTTGATGAAATTCTTTGGAATAAGGACATTCCAGATCGGCATATTCAACCAGGATGAGTGAACCACTGCCTTGCATATGGACGGACGAGCTAAGATCCACGGTCTTCGTTGTCGTTTGGCTTGAGGGAGGAGCATTTCCTGAGGAGGGTTGAATATCAGATAAAACCATTTGGCCGCGTTCCCCAAGCGTTCCCGTATTTTGCGTTGTTGCATCGGAAGCGGTTGAGGCAGGGCGTGATTCTGTTTTCGATCCGGAAAGGGAACACCCGGCAAAAAAAAGAACCGCGGCAGCAAGGAAAATGGGTTTGAACACAGAGGCCATAGGGATGCCTGTAAAAGAAAAAGCTTTTCTGGTAGAGTAAAGGAAATTTTTCAAAACTTCCAGGGATCGCTATGAGCAAATTTTTCATGGGGCTTAGCATTCTCCTCCTGGTTCTGTCTGGATTTTCCTGCGCGCGCGGACCCGAAAACGCTTCTTTGTCGGATACCAAAACCGTCATGAAGCTGTATGATCCGAAAAAGAATCAAAGCATGCAGGATGTAGATGCACTGGTTATGAAAGGGAAGGGGGCAGTTGAAGAGATGAAGCCATTTATCAACGACAAGGACCCGAAGGTCCGCTGGATCGCAGTTTACGTCATCGGGCGTGTGGCTGACCCGCAGACGGCAAAAATGTTGCTTCCGCTTCTTCAAGATGAAGACGACGTGGTGCGGATTTCCGCTGCTGGCACGCTTGCAAATAAGGGGGTTACCGAAGCTCTTCCCGTGCTCATCGGTGGCCTGGATTCCTCCGGTTCTATTGAATATCTTTCCCCACAACGAACGATTGCCGAGTTTTGTCTTGACGTGCTTTCGACCTATACGAAACAACCGTTAGAAACCAAACAGGATTGGCAAGCGTGGTGGGAGGGAAACAAAGAGAGGGTTCAGTGGGATGAAGCCGAAGACTACTATCGTTTTTAAGTTGCTATGAATCTTTTTTTAAAACGTTTTCTTCGCTTCCTGTGTGCGATAGGCGTTTTCTGTTCAACAACAACGCCATCTGCTTCTGCCGCTTCCTATAGCCCGGAAGGCATGGGGACGCTTGTTTTTCTCAACGGAGATTTCGTTCTCATCGTGGTTCGCATGGAATTGTGGGGTGAGGGGGTTTGGAATGATCCCACGCTTCCTTATCGTTGGGAAAAAATTATAGAAGATGCCTGGAACGATGGGTCTTCAGCCAACAACGTCAAATACAAGTGTTACAAGGTGCACGTGGATGCGGAAATCAAGGTATCAGCCACGGATCGTCCGGGGCCAGACGCTGAATACGGAACTCCGGGTTATCATCAAATATGGGTTCCGGAAACGAAAACAGGAGATATGGCCAATGCCTATAGTGCGTATGGCCTCTATCTGCCTGAGGGCGACATCCAGGAGATAGCCTACGGAACGTACGAGGGGGACTTAGCAGAACACTACGCGAGCCAGATGATGGAGAGCGACCAAAGCTCTTTCGGATCCGGAACGACAAGCGCATTCATCTGGAACCCGCTCCCCCTTGGGGCAGACGGCGAAAAGAAAGCGACGTGGGGCACGATGCCCAGCACGCTTTCCGATTCCGCGGTCGCGCATGAATTCGGGCATCTTTTAGGCGTTTCCCAGGATGGAAACGCCTGCGATGACAACATCATGAGTCCGATGCACGGTGTAAACGACGGTCGACTGCAGCCGTACCCGACCTATTTTTATCAAATACTCCATCCGTTGAATCTTGCTTGCCAATGGAACATCCGTACGGATGTGCACATGGACGCCACGGCGGTTGGCACGTACTTCCCCCCAAAAATCGACGCCCATAATGAGTTTATCCTTCAAGAGAACTCGGAAAAAATTGAATTTGCTGCCGTAAGCAAATCGTCTGATTTTGTTTATGACTTTATCGAACCACAGTTCACGTGCAATACATTCGTTTGGGAGCCGCACAACGGCAGAATGAAGTATCGGGCGGACATCTTCTATAATCTCAAAGATGACCTAAAGACAGGCGGTCGCCTCTATCTTTCTCCTACGGTTCTTCAGGAACCGACCGAAGAAATCAAGAATATTTTTGGCTGCGGAGCGCAAGGTGGATTAAAGGATCTCAGCATGGTCAACCCGCCGATCCATCACAACCTGCTCTACGGATTGATCGGAAAAAATTTACAAGCAACGCCTTATACCTATCAAACGGATGAGGATGATCCTTCCTGTCCATCCGCTCCGGAAAAACCATTGACTGAACAGTATTATCATCAAGGGGTGCTCATTGACGGGGCGGTCAAGGAAAGCCGTGCGGAACATTTTCCCAACGCTGATCTTTTCGGAGCTCAATTTACGTACGACATTCGGATTGAAAATGACACGGCCTTGCCACGCTAATATGCGTTCCGTTCCTCTCTTTTTTCTTTGTACCGTTCTTTTGGCAGGTGTTGGGTGTTCGAAGGCTTCTCGTTCGCCAGCGCCGGATAAAGGAACGTATTGGGTGGCCTTTCGGGAAACGCAATGCAATGCTTATCCGTGGGAACGCGGCATCCATGAATCAGTTGTGAGCGAGCAACAGGTTGTCGCTTTCTATAAGGAAAACCGCCAAATTAACATCCTCCAGGTGGTAGGGACAAAAGAATCTCCGCAGGGGGGAGCCTGTCAGGAATGTGGCTGTGAAACAGGAACCGTCGTGCGTGTCGCTGTGGACAGCGAGAAAAATCAAGAGGCCCTTTTGATCTTGGGGTTTACCGAAAAGAGTACTCCGCCTGAGGCGGAAAAGCCGAAAGGTAAAAAGCCATCAGAGGGAATTTCCGCGGAAGACGTCCTGCGCCAGCGTGCAGAAAACCTTGGGGAGACGTACGACCCACCGCCCTCGAATACCTCTGGCCAAAAACGCGTCCGAGACGTTTCAAACACCACAGAAGAAAACAACGCAACACACCGAACCGGCAGCGATGGATTGATTGAACAGACAGCCAAATATCTTCAGCAGATGCTTTGGATGGAATTTTTAACGTCAAACCAGTATCCGGAAACACTTAATGGGATTGATTTAACTGGCGTTGACCTTAACGGGATTACGTATCTTCCGAAAGGAGAAAAACCCTACCAGGATTATGAACTTCGAGCGGAGTATTCGGACGCCATTGATGTCTTTCACCCGTTGGACGTCGAGGGGATGCTTTAACCAGGAAGAAGTCTGTGAAAAAAACGTTTCTCTTGGTTCGTTCGGCTAGACGAAGTGTTGGACTCTCCCTTTCTCCAGACGGGAAACTCACGGTGCGCGCGCCGATACGGATGTCGCTTCGGGAGATCGAACGCCTTGTCGCGCAAAAACAGAACTGGATCCTTCGGAAAACCGACGAGATAAAAAAACGGCCGGAAGTGTCTCCAAAACAGTTTGAGGATGGGGAACGTTTTCTTTTTCTCGGTAAAACGTATCCGCTACGCCTTTCGGATCGGATAGAAACGCCTTTCCTTTTTCGAAATCAGGAATTTATCTTATCGCGGAAACACCAAGCGCAGGGAAGGGAACTCCTTGAGCAGTGGTACGTTTTCCAGATTCGTAAAATCGTGATAGCGTCCGTTGACCGATACGCTCGCCTCGCTCGATCCCGCTATCAATCTCTGAAAATCAATGGAGCGCGAACACGATGGGGTTCTTGCAGTTCTAGCGGAAATCTGAATTTCAGTTGGCGGTTGGCCTTGGCTCCCCTGTGGATCATCGACTCTGTTGCAGCCCATGAAGTCGCTCACCTGAAAATTCAGAATCACTCACAGGCGTTTTGGTCCCATGTCGGTCAGTTATACCCAAAATATACCCAAGCTCGAGCCTGGTTACGAAAAAATGGCCGCCGACTCATCCTTTGAAAGACACCTCCTATGTCTCTTCACGAATCACACCACTCAGAATCACCGCCCAAATTGGAGAAGGAAAAAAGAGAGGAAAAAAGCCGGGGGGAGAAACCTCGAGAAAAGGATCGGGAAAAAAGCGACGAGAGCTGTCAAGAAAAAGAACCTCAACTTGATGAGACGCGTCGACGAGCTCAAGAAAGTGCGGGGCAGAGAGAACCCTTTCAAAGGGATTCACAGGAACGACAAAAAAGAATCGAATCCTATCAGCAACAGTGCATTCCCAGACGCTTGCGCAAATCCAAAAAAGTTCCTCTTTCCAGGCTCATGACATTATCCGGTTCTGTTCGTCAATTTGAAAAGGAACACGCGGGTGAGCAGATTTTTCCAGAGAGAGGGCCTTTCCTGGTTATTGCAAATCATAGCGGCGGAGAAACCTGGAAGCTCTTGGCCCTCTTGCGTCGATTTGACACACATATTGCGGCGGCACAGGAGCTTAACTTTGGTCGCTCTCCACTCCGACGGGCGCTTCTAAATAAATTACGGATGCTTCCGGTTGTCGAATCGCTTGCAAATCTTCATGAGAAGGAAAAACAGGAACTTTTAGAACGCGTTCCGGGAACCAAACGCAAAGAGAGCTATCGAGCTGTCATGGAAAGAGAGGCGAGTTTGGGTGCAGCCTTTGCCAATGCCCAGTTTCTTCAAGAATCAGTCGCTCTTCTGTCGCGAGGCGACGTTCTTGTTATGTTTCCGGAGGGACCTTTTCTCTATGATGGAAAAACAAGTCTGCGGAAAGGATATGGCGGCGTAGAAACCATTGCCCATGCTTTTCAACGTCTGACCGGTGAAACTCTTAAAATCGTTCCAGTAGGTATCAGTAAAGCCGAAAAAGGACGTGTACGCGTCGGAAGGGCTTTTACGTTCACGGAGAAGCCTGCTGACGAAGAGAAACCGACGGATTGGATGATGCGACAGCTTGCCGTTCAACTTCCCGAACAGGAAAGAGGGTTTTACACGGACTCTCTACGGCCAGCTTGACAGAGACAAACCCGACGATATACTGGTTTTTACCACCCGACATCACTTTCTGAGAATTTCAATCCCGGCCTAAGGCCGGTTTTTAAGCCGTATGCCCGTTTATCTTTCAAAAAAAGCGCTCGAGGAATGCAAAAAAGAATTGGAAAACCGCCGCACGATTTTGCGTCGTGAAATTGCCAATAAAATTGAGGTAGCGAAGGATCTCGGAGACCTTTCGGAAAATTTCGAGTATCATGAGGCTATGGAGCAGCGCGCGTTCAATGACGCGCGCATCGTACAGCTTCAAGATATGCTCAAGGATGCCGTCATCGTTGAGGAAAAAATCGGGGGTGATCTTATCTCCGTTGGCTGTACCTTCGAAGCGGAAGCCGGGGACAAACGCAAAATCTATCAGATCGTTGGCTCGACCGAGGCAGACCCGCTTGCAGGAAAAATCAGTAATGAATCGCCTTTAGGACAGGCTTTCTTAGGTCACCGAGTCGGAGAGACAGTTGAGATCGTGGTTCCGTCCGGGCGAATCCTCTACGTTGTTATCGCTATCAAATAATCCTATGTCCATGACGGAGGAAGAAACGACCAGGCGTTTACGCCTGGAGAAAGTCCGTGCGCTGGGGCAGGACCCCTACCCATCGCGTGTCACGCGAACCCACACAACAGCTGCCTATCTTAACATGTACGAAGAATTGGAAAGAGGGGGGGTGGTCGCGACTCTGGTGGGTCGTGTCCGTACCCTGCGCAAGCATGGGGGTCTCACCTTTCTTCATCTTGAGGACGGAACCGGCCACGTTCAACTTGTTCTCAAACGCGACGTGATTGGAACGGAAGCCTACGAGGCCTTTCATGAAACGGTCGATGTGGGGGATTTTCTTGAAGCGTGCGGCAGCCCGTTTACTACACAGAAGGGTGAACGTTCACTCGCTGTCAGTGCCTGTCATATTATTGCCAAAGCCCTCTTGCCGCTTCCAGAAAAATGGCACGGATTGACGGATACAGAGGTTCGTTACCGTAAACGCTATTTAGACCTGCTAGCAAATGAGTCTGTTCGACAAATTTTTCGCGTACGGGCACACATTGTTTCCGCTATCCGGCACTCTCTCGATGAACACGGATTCCTTGAGGTCGAGACACCGATACTTCAAGCTGTTCCTGGAGGCGCCAATGCCCAACCGTTCGTAACACACCACCATGCGCTTGACGCAAATTTGTATTTACGCATTGCCCCAGAGCTTTATTTAAAACGGTTACTCGTGGGTGGTTATGAACGCGTGTTCGAATTTGCCCGCTGCTTCCGCAACGAGGGGATCGATCACTCGCACAATCCCGAATTTACGCAGGTGGAAGGGTATGCGGCCTACATGGATTATCGAGAACTGATGGAATTTTTAGAAAATCTTACGGTTGAATCGATCCGTGCAGCCGGCCTGGATCCGGCACATGTTCCGTTTAAGCAATACGAAATGGACTTTACGCCTCCTTGGCCGAGACTCCCTTATCGCGATGCTATCCTGAAATACGCTCAGTTAGATCTAGAAGATTATCCAGACAGAGAACGTCTGGCCAAAGCGGTCCTTAAGCTCAGGGTGCCGATTGGTGTTTCTGACAGCTACGGAACGATCGTTGACCGCCTTTACAAGCAGACGGTGCGTCCTAACCTTATCCAACCAATCTACCTCATTGATTATCCGTCTGACCTTTCTCCCTTAGCCAAGCGCAAAATTGAAGATTCGCGCTATGTAGAAATGTTCCAGCTTGTGTGTGGGGGAGGGGAAGAAATCATCAAGGCGTTTTCCGAACTCAACGATCCAATAGATCAGGAAGAACGTTTTCGACAGCAGGAAGAAGCACGTCAACACGGCGACAAGGAGGCCCAATTTGGTGATGAGGACTATGTAGAAGCCATGAAGCGTGGCATGCCTCCTAATGCAGGTTTTGGTATTGGGATCGACCGCCTGGTAGCTCTCCTGACAAATTCCGGAAATTTAAAAGAAGTCATTTTGTTTCCCACCTTAAGGCCGGAAAATGCCGCGGTTGCTTCAGAACCCGTCGCGTAAAGCAAAAAACGAGAGACAACCTATGCCGTCCGCACGAAAACGCGTCCTTGTCTTCGGAACATTTGACGGCTTTCATCCCGGCCATAAATTTTTTCTTGAATCTGCCAAAACGTACGGAGAGAAACTTGTTGTCGTGATTGCACGTGATCAGACCGTTCGTCAGGTGAAGGGACACCGTCCTGTTCGCAACGAAGAGGAACGTCTTCAGACGTTGCGGGAAGCTGGCTATGATGCTGTCCTTGGATCAATAGGCGATAAATATGCCGTCCTGACGGAACATCGTCCTGAGACTATCTGTCTCGGTTACGACCAACAATCCTTTACGGACGGGCTAGCAGAGGCTTGTAAAAAGATCGGATTAAAGGCTGAAATCCTTCGGCTTCCTGCCTATCATCCGGAAAAATTTAAATCGTCCCTTTTGGATCGGGTGTAGGCTTTAAAAAATCTTTTTCCCCCTAAACGGCGTCATTTTTCTATGGTCTCCCTTGGCCGGCCGCATCTCCGGCACAAGCGCGACTACTTCCGTCGCGCTACGCGGGCGCGCTATGAGGAACGGCCTTTCCGCAATCCTCTTTTTCCGAACCGACAAAAGCGAAATTTGACGGTCTTTGCGTTGGCGGGAGCTGGAATCGGCATGGCCATTGCCATCGGAAGTTTTCTATGCACGGCCCCGGCTTTTCTTCTGACGGAGATCCGTGTAGAAGGAACGATATTTCTTCCCCCGCGCGAAATTCGGGTTGAAGCGGAGGAATATTTGGATTCCAGTGTGTGGTTCTTCTTCCATCCTTCCCACCGTCTCTTTTTCCGCGAAGACGTATTGAGACAGCGTTTGGAACGGTCGTTTTCTTTTGCCTCATTGGAAATCCGAAGCGACCCGCCTCTTCTCTTCATTCGTGTGGAAGAAAAGCGAACAGCCTTTCTTTGGAAATCCGGTGAAAAGACCTTTTTGGTTGACGGACACGGAACCATTATTCGAGAATTACACGTGGAAGAGACAACAGACTTTTTCGCCGCCCCCCAACCTTATGGGCCGTTCCGCGAGGGTCAGGTGCCCCCGAAGCCCGTCCCCTATCTTTCTTTAACAGATCTTTCCATACGTCCGACGCGGGCCGGTGCGACGGTTTTAACGGAAATTTCTTGGAAGGGTGTTGAGCAATTTGAAATGCGTTTGCGAGAATTGGGGATAGGAATCCGTTCCCTCCGTCTTGATTCAACCCTTGGAACATGGATGACAGCAGAAACGGATAAAGGCTATGATCTCCTTTTTGATCCGATTCAGGATGTGAACCGCCAAGCCGACCATCTGGCCGTTGTCCTGCGAGAGGAAATAACAGATGTATCAAATCTGCACTACGTTGACCTCCGTTTTGACGATCATGTGTATTATAAATGATCGATGCACTCCTATGATCGCTCCTTTTCTCACCTATGATCCGACCTTCCTGTTTCAAACCCATCCAAAAAATTCTGGATTGGGTTTGCGGGATGTAAAATTTCTTCGGAGCCGGTTGCTCCAAGCCGCCGTTGCCATTGACACGCTTCGAAAAAATGGAGAACAGGGATGGGAAGATCTTCCGTTTCAGGAAAAAGATGCGCAAAAAATAACGGCGCGCGCCAAGGATTTACAGCGATCATTTACGAATCTACTTGTGATCGGCATCGGGGGTTCAGCCCTGGGGACGAAAGCCCTTTCTCAGGCGCTTGGACGGGGCAGGGGAGGAATGAGCCTTTCTGTCCTCGATAATCCAGATCCACAGACGGTCTGGACCTGGGCTCATCAGCCAAAATCAGCCTGGAAGCGGACGTTGGTCCATGTAGTTTCAAAATCCGGAAAAACACTTGAACCGCTTGTAAATTTTCTCGCTTTGCAACCCTGGATGGTTCGGGCTCTTGGAAAAAAAGGTTATCAACGCCACGTGGTCGTCACGACCGAAACAGACACCCGCAGTCCTCTCTATGCTTTGGCAAAAAAAGAACGTTTTGAACTCCTTCCACACCCAGCAAACGTCGACGGACGTTTTTCCGTTCTTTCCGTTGTCAGTCTGTTTCCGGCTGCCTGCGCCGGCATCGATGTCCTGGGGCTTTTACGCGGCGGGCGCTGGATCGAAGAAACCTATCGGTCCGAAGGCCCGGATCACATGGCTGCCCAATTCGCGGCTCTACACTATCTTTCCTCCACGAAATTCGGAAGAAATATTCACGTGCTCATGCCATATGTGCCGGTCCTTTCCGGTTTTGCTTCCTGGTACCGCCAGCTATGGGCCGAATCCCTCGGAAAAAGAAAAGACGGAAAAAACGTGGGTCCGACACCGGTTGCTTCACTGGGTCCTGCAGATCAACATTCCCAAATCCAGCTCTATCATGAAGGTCCCGATAATAAGCTCGTGACCTTTCTTGGCGTTGAAAAATTTTCTAAGGCCGTTCCCATAGCAAAGAATGCCGGAGCGTTGATTCCGGAAATGAAAAAGGCTTCCGGAATGGATCTTGGAGAAATTTTGCGGATGGAACATCTGGGGACGGCTCAAGCTCTCTTTGACGATCGTCGTCCAAACGGAACTTTGATCATTCCAAACTTGTCTCCGGAATCCTTAGGAGCACTCTTCCAATTTTTTGAACTCGCCACGGCCCTTATCGCTCAGCTGTTTGGAGTCAATGCTTACGACCAACCAGGAGTTGAAGCAGGAAAAAAGGAGATCAGAAAAATGTTGTCTGAAAGAACGTAAAAAGAAGTTAAGTGTCGCCTAAGATACATTGTACGACACTATCTTTATTCCTCCGAAGATTGACATGTTTCTGGGAGTGTGATTCCCTTTCCCTCAAGAAGGAAACGTTCTCCACGATGTGCTGAGGCGGTGCACACGTTCACAGTAGACGCAGTCTGCGCTTCCTTCTTTCTCTTAGGGCATTTCATCTGGCGAGTCTGCAAAAAAGCGTCAGCGCTCTCCATAAGAAGTTGCCCAATTCTGGACGCATCCTCTTCCGATCCCCGATCTCCAGGAAGATTTTTGTTGCCCCCTCCTCCCTGGAGACTGGTTTCAGAAAAAAGATGCGTCCCCTTTTCCCGCCCGCCTCCTTGCAAGTGAGAGCGGGCGTTTTTTTGTTTCTTCCCTGCCCCGTAACGCGTTTGATTTTTCGGATCAGGAAAGGTAAAGTAAAAAAACTATGACCCCCTTAGAATGGATTAATACAGGAATTGTTGCGATTGGGCTTCCAACGCTTTGTATCGCTCTTCTTGATATTGGAAGGAAGCTTCAATTACTCGATTCGATCAAGGAAGAATTCGACGCGGAAATAAAACCGACTCTTCAAGACCTTGTCGTGCGTTTTGGCATCGTTGAAGACCGTGTTGAAACGCTCTGGCAGGATAAATTCGCTCCGACGAATTCCCCAAGGCAGCTCAATGATTTGGGAAAGCGTATTTTAGAAGAAAGCGGTATTCAGGGCGTGATTGAAAACAAAAAAAATGAATTTTTCGAGACAATAAAAGGGCAGAATTTGACGAATGCCTATGATGCAGAACAGGCTATTTTAGCAGCTGTTTCTGAGCTGCCAAACAGGCATCCTGAAATTCTGGATTCTTTGAAAGAAGGGGCTTTTAAAACCGGACAGACCGTAGATGCTGTGCTGTTCATCGGCGGCATTCATCTAAGAAATCTGATTTTCAAAGAGTTAGGATTTTCTCTGGAAGATTTGGACGAGGGTTGAGATGAGAGTCTCCTCCCCTTACTCAAGGGGAGGTTGGGAGGGGTCTCACGAAAATGGAATTTAAAAACTCCAGTGGACAGTCCACTGGAGTTTACGTTTGTAGGGGAGAAGAATTCGCCTGCAACTGCATGAGAGCAGGAGGCAAAAGGTGGGCGTCGGCTCATACACGAGTTCGGAGCTCTGGTAGAAGCGCGAGCCGACATTTTTAGAGGCACGGGGTGGTGGCTTACCAGTTCAGGTAAGCAAGAACGTCTCGCCCACCTGAACCATTTGAAACGGCTTCGAATGGGACCTCGTGTCCCGCGACGACAACCCTCACAATTGAGTTGGTTGTCGCGGTCACGAGCCATGTGATTCCATTCCAGCCGTTTACCTTCAAAATATTCCCCTTCACGGCGGGGAACGGGCCGGCAGCCGGATCTGAAGAGGTAGCGGTGTCGAAGACCCCGGGGATCCAGTCTTCCGGATCTACCGTGTTGGTATTATCCAACCAGATTTGGAAGGTTCCGCCTCCCGAGATGTGGATCTCGACCAGCATCTCTCCGCTCTCATCAACCTGTCCATCACAGTCGTTGTCCACGCCGTCACCGATTTCTTCGGCTCCGGGATAGGTGTCAGGATCCGCGTCGTCGCAGTCCGTGTTGTTTGCGACGTACCCGGCCGGAGCGCTGCTGGCCTGGACCATGTCGATCAAAAGGCCATATCCGTCGCCGTCTACGTCCCCGTACCAGGTAGTGATCACGGGGCATGAGAGCCCCTCGTCCACCAGTCCGTCGCAGTCATTGTCAACACTGTCGCAGACCTCGATCGCGCCCGGGTTGATGGCGGCGTTGTTGTCGTTGCAGTCCCCACCATTGGCGACATAGCCTGCCGGAGGGGGGGTGCAGGTTTCCGTGGTTATAGCGTTGCTCCCGTATCCATCCCCATCTACGTCCAGATACCAGCGGCGACTGTCCATCGCCTCCTCTCCTTCGTCCACCACGCCGTCGCAGTCATTGTCCACGCTGTCGCAGATCTCGATTGCGTCGGGGCTAATCGTTGCGTTGGAGTCATCGCAGTCCGTGCTGCTGGCCACGTAACCGGTCGGAGCACTGTAGCCCGCGGCCGGAGTTCCATCCGTGCTACCGTATCCGTCTCCGTCCGCATCACGGTACCAGGTGGTCACGGCGACCCCTTCGTCGATCTGCCCGTCGCAGTCGTCATCGATTCCATTGCTGGTTTCGGTGGCTCCTGGATGGATCGTTGCGCTGGCGTCGTTGCAGTCCGTATTGTTCGTGACGTAGCCGGTTGGCTGAGAGCAGGCCGTGGTCGCCCTGCTGGCGTTGCCGTAGCCGTCAGCGTCGCTGTCCAGGTAGTAGGTGGTCGTGACGCCTTCGTCGATCTGCCCGTCGCAGTCTTCGTCCAGGCCATCGCAGGTCTCGGCCGCACCCGGGTAGACCGTGGGCCGGCCATCGTCGCAGTCGCCTGCGACACCGGCGTAGCCCTCGGGGGGCGGTTCGCAAGCCTGAACGGTGGTGGAGCTGATGCCCCATCCGTCCAGGTCACAATCCGCGTAAAAGGTGGTCGTCACGCCCTCGTCGATCTGGGCGTTGCAGTTGTTATCTACACTGTCGCAGACCTCCGCGGCACCGAGATTGATCGTGGCGTCCGTATCGTCGCAGTCCATGGCATCAGCCACGTAGCCGGCAGGCTGGATAGCCTGGGTCAATACGACCCCTGGGTCTCCATATCCGTCGCCATCCGCGTCAGCGTACCAGAACCCCTCGAGTCCTTCATCGATCGCGCCATTGCAGTTGTCGTCCAGGCCATTAGCGATCTCAGTCGCGCCGGGGTTGATTCCCACACTCGCGTCATCGCAGTCCGTGCTGTCCGCGACATAACCACCAGGGGCCGCGCAGGCCTCTGTGGTCGCGCCACCAGCACTTCCATAGTTGTCACCGTCGCTGTCCTGGTAGTAGGTGTTCTCCACACCGTTATCAACTACCCCGTCGCAGTCATCGTCCAGGCCATTGCAGACCTCGGTCGCGCGGCGGGTCGTGTCGACACAGTCGATCCCGTCGTCGATCAGTCCGTCGCAGTCATCGTCCAGGCCATTGACCCGTTCCGGAGCGCCCGGATAGGTCGCGGCATCGGCATCATTGCAGTCCTCGTCGACCACGTAGCCGTCCCCGTCCGCGTCCACCTCCTCCTCGACCGGCGTCGGGGTGACAACCTCCGGGGTCGGGGTCATAACCGGAGGTTGGATTGAATCCCCACCTCCGACACCGTCCCCGATGTCAATCGCGGGACATCCTGCCATTGCCATTGCCACCACGACCATCAAAAACCATCGGTTCATCGCTCGCTCCTTTGTGTTTGTCCCACGCACCTGCTGCGCAGGGACTTTTTCTGTCATGAACCTTTATTTACGGACCCCCGACCCAATGCCGGTGTCCGTCTTTTGATTCAAAATCGTGCCATTGAGTTTTAAAAGTCCTTTTTTCTCTGACACGACTCTGGGCTGTTTTAAGGAGGAATGCTCCCAAAAACGGCCCAAAATCGTGGGTTCAGAGAAGGAATTAGTATAGCAGAAATCTTAAAAAATGTCAAAAATTCTTGATAAAGTTGAAATCAAGTCCTAATTTTAATAATCATCGTGCACACAGATCAACTCCTTCTTTGTTAATTCATCGTGATTGCAGATTTTGAGCCAGACAACTTTATCAGGTCCCCGTTCGACAAAGACGATCTGTCGCTTGATATCAAGCCGTATTTCAAAAAGAGACGATCCATACTTATCAAAAACGTTATGAAATTTCTTTTTGACAAGGGAGGGATAGTCAGAAAATTTTTCCATGAATTCTTTTTGTTTGTAGAACAATTTTTTGGTTCGCGTATCGCCTCCTGCAACTTGAAGACGTAGGGATTCAACAATCTCCACTCGTAAAGATTGCATATCCTTAAACTGAATCAGCCAGAGAGATCAATTCTGATTTAAGTTTTTCATTTTCGAAATTGACCTCTTCTGACTCACTATTGTCAATAAGGAGAGCAAGGTCAGGATCAATGATGTCTCCCATTTTTTCCGTCAGAAGCCACGGCTGTTGTTGATGGGAAATCGTTTCAAGAATGGACGCTGACAGTTTTCCATATTCATCGAGTATGTTACGAATATGTTCAATTTCTTCCGGTTCAAAAAAAGAAAGATCACATGCTTGTGTTGGTCGATAGACAATGACGCCGTCGGTTTGCTGTTTAAGAACTCCGTCCGTGACCATTTCAGAAAAAAGTTTTTGATATCCGTCTACGACAGGCCCCATGTTTGCCTTTGCGTAGTTCACGTCGGAAATAAAACGCTCGTGTTCCTTAAAAAAATAAAAATCAATGAAATAAAGAATTTTATTGAGTTTTTTAATACCACCCTCTCGATACGAATCATGAGAGAGAATATAGAGGACAAGATTCTTAAATTTTTCGCTATAGGAGTTGTTCATAGAATGTCTTTTTATCCTAACATGAAGGCATCTATCTACAAAATTTCTTGACTTTTTTTCTTAGCACTCTACAATTCTGAGTGCTAATAACGTTTTTATGCTTCCCAATAATTTTACCCATAAATCGCAAGAAGCACTGCAACAGGCTCATACGATCGCTTCAGAAAACGGACAGCAGGGTTTGGAGCCGGCCCACCTGGTTGCTTCCCTTCTCCAGCAGGACGACGGAGTCGTTTCCGCTATTCTTCAAAAAATAACAGACGAACTTTCGGACCTGCGCGCGGATGTGGATGAACTCCTGGATCATCTGCCGCAAACGGCAACGAAAAACAGCGTAGGTGGGCTCGGCCAAATGTATCTTTCCCAAGACATGGTCGCCATTCTCACTAGTGCGGCAAAAAAAGCCAAAGAATTTAAGGATGAATTTATTTCAACCGAACATCTTTTGCTCGGATTGGTGGCTAACCGTGAGATCGGTAAACTCCTTGCTCGTTACGGGGTCACGGAAGAAACCATTCTCAAGACCCTCAAAAGCATCCGCGGCAGCCAGCGCGTGGATTCTCCAGAACCCGAATCTCGCTATCAAGCCCTTGAGAAGTACAGCCAAAACCTGACAGCTCAGGCCAGAGTCGGCAAGCTCGATCCGGTCATTGGCCGCGATGCGGAAATTCGCCGCGTCATGCAGGTGCTGTTGCGGCGCACGAAAAATAATCCGGTCCTCATTGGCGAGGCCGGCGTAGGCAAGACAGCGATTGTCGAAGGACTGGCACAACGTATTGCCTCCGGAGATGTCCCAGAACTCCTCAAAGACAAAGAGCTGATTTCGCTTGATTTGGGGGCCATGGTTGCTGGGACGAAATATCGCGGTGAATTTGAAGACCGCCTCAAAGCCGTCCTGAAGGAAATGGAAGAATCCGGAGGAAAATTTGTCCTCTTTATCGATGAGCTCCACACGCTCGTCGGAGCCGGGACCTCAGAAGGAAGCCCGCTGGACGCCAGCAATATGCTCAAACCAGCTCTTGCGCGCGGAGCCCTGCGCACGATCGGCGCCACCACGGGAAAAGAGTACCAAAAGCATATTGAAAAAGATTCCGCTCTGGAGCGCCGTTTTCAACCGATTGTCGTAGAAGAGCCGTCTGTACAGGATACGATCGCTATCCTGCGCGGCATCAAAGAGCGGTACGAGATCCATCATGGCGTCCGTATTACCGATCCGGCCATTATTGCCGCTGCTGAGCTTTCCAGCCGCTATATTACAGACCGGTTTTTGCCGGACAAGGCCGTGGATCTCATTGATGAAGCCGCTTCCGCTCTCCGCATGGAAATCGATTCCATGCCCGAAGAACTCGATACGCTCAAACGTGATCTCATGCGGTTGGAGATCGAACACAAGGCCTTGGAAAAGGAAGAGGATAAGGATTCGCGCGCACGTCTGGGAGACATTGACAAACAGGTAGCGGATTTACGGGAAAAGGCCGGTGCCCTCGAGGGGCGTTGGCGTAACGAAAAGGAAAAAATCGCGGAGATTCATGCCGTACAGAGCCGCATCGATCGTCTGCGCGGAGAAGCAGAAATAGCGGAACGTCGCGGTGAACTAGAAAAAGTTGCGGAAATCCGCTATGCGCGCCTGCCAGCAGAGGAAAGGGCACGCAAAGCCGCTGAGGAAGCGCTCAAGCATCTGCAAAAGGAGCGCGGGATCCTCAAAGAAATTGTCAACGAAGAAGATGTGGCCGCGGTTGTCTCACGCTGGATCCATATTCCGGTTTCAAAAATGCTTGAATCGGAAAAGGAAAAATTGGTGAGGATGGAACAGGAATTGAAAAAACGTCTTGTTGGCCAGGAGGAAGCAATCAAGGCCGTCAGCAACGCCTTGCGTCGTTCGCGCGCGGGAATCGGCGAACCCAACCGGCCCATTGGTTCGTTTATCTTTTTGGGACCGACCGGTGTTGGAAAAACCGAACTCGCGCGAGCCTTGGCCGAATTCTTGTTCAACGACGAATCCGCTCTTGTTCGCGTCGACATGTCGGAATACATGGAAAAACACGCCACCTCTAAAATCATCGGGTCACCACCAGGCTATGTCGGATATGAAGAAGGTGGACAACTCACAGAAATCGTCCGCCGGCGTCCGTATTGCGTCCTACTCTTCGATGAGATTGAAAAAGCCCATCCGGATACCTTTCACCTTCTGCTTCAAATGTTGGATGATGGGCACTTGACCGATGCCAAGGGACGCAAAGTCAATTTCAAAAATACCATCATCATTATGACGAGCAATATCGGTTCGGATATGATTCTTAACCTGGGCAGGGAGCTCGGCTCCATTGGTTTTGTGGGAACGGGCCCAGCCGTTTCCTCTGAAATTTCTTCCGAAGAAAAAGAAATGCGGGAGCGCGTCCTTGGTCTCCTGCGCGACCAGTTCCGTCCAGAATTTCTGAATCGTGTAGACGAGATCATTGTTTTCCACCCGCTCTCACAGGCTGACATCTCGGAAATTGTCGAACTCCAGCTCGGACGTGTGTCCGCTCGGCTCAAGGAAGAACGCGCTATCGTCCTCTCTGTCCTTCCGGAAGCAAAAAAATTTCTTGGACAAAAGGGCTATGATCCGTCCTTTGGCGCCCGTCCGCTCAAGCGCATTATCCAAACGGCGATTCTAGATCCTCTTTCCCTCAAGCTTCTTCTAGATGAGATCCGAGACGGAGATCGTGTCCTCATTGGATGTGAAAAAGAAGAAATAACCATCACGGGGGATCACGCTGCGACCGTTGTGGCGATGCCAACAGCGAAACACCGGTAAAAAAGCAGAGAAAAAAGGTGCAAGGCTTTTCTCCGCACCTTTTTTTGCGTATACTGGGGATACCTATGAAAAATAGAGCTTTTTCTCTTTTTTTTCTGACGAATTTCGCCCTCGCGGGTTTTTTGCAGGCTTTTTCCGTTCAAGCTGGTACGTTCAATCCACACTATCTTGTTTCAGATGAAGAATTTACCGATGCTTTCAGTTTAGAGCTGGGAGAGGTTCAGGCCATCCTAGATCGCGGGGGACTAACCGGGCTTGTTACAGAAGATGTTGATGGAGAAAAGCGCACAGCGGCCGAAATCATCTGGAGAGCATCTCAGCGCAACGGCGTGAGCTCTAAAGTCATCTTGACCATGCTTCAAAAAGAACAGGCATTAGTGACAGACCCGTCCCCGTCGCAAGACCAACTTGATTGGGCGACCGGATACGGCGTTTGTGACGATTGTTCCCATGATGATCCTGCTATTCAGCGCTTTCGTGGTTTTGCCAAACAGATCAATTCAGCCACACTTCAATTTACAGACGGCTATCTGGCAGACCTCGAAAAGAAGGGGGAAACCTCCATGGGATTTGCTCCAGGACGGCGTTCCTTGATTGACGGAACACCGGTGATTCCGGCCAATAAAGCTACCGCTGCCCTCTATACGTATACGCCCCACCTTCTCGGCAACCGTAATTTTGTGGCGATTTGGCAGCAGTGGTTCGCGCGCTCCTACCCCTCTGGTTCCTTGCTTCAAAATACGGAAGACGGTGGCGTTTGGCTCATTCAAGCCGGAAAACGTCGACCGATCACGTCCCGTGCCACGCTTCTTTCCCGTTTCGATCCTTCCCGTATCCTTCCGGTCTCGCGTTCGGAATTGGAAGTCTACCCTTTCGGAACGCCCATTACCCTTCCGAACTATTCCCTTCTCCACGCGACCAACGGGGACATTTTTCTCCTGGTTGATGATACGATCCGTCATATTGTTTCCATGGAAGCGTTTCGGGCGACCGGATTTCAGATTGAGGAACTTGTCGAGGTCCTCGAGACAGAACTTGCTGGTTTTGCCGTGGGAGAACCCATCACGGTCCAATCGGCTTATCCCAAGGGTGCCCTTTTGCAAGACCAAAAAACCGGCGGCATTTTCTTTGCCCAGGACGGGAAAAAACATCCCATCATGTCTCCGGAGATCCTAAAAGCCAAATTCGACAACCAGCCGATTCTCAAGGCAGACCAGCAAGAACTGGATCTCTATCCGACGAGTGACTCCGTCCTCTTTCCGGACGGAATGCTCATCGGTGTCCAGGGTTCTCCTGATATCTTTCTTGTATCGGAAGGACGGCGGCGTCCCATTCTCAACGCTTCCATTTTTTTGGGATTCGGTTGGCAATGGGATCAAATTGTTTGGACCAATGAACGATCCGTTCTCCTTCATCCCTTGGGAGAAACTCTTTCTGCTGTAACAGCATCGGAAACGCAAGGAGATGCCCTCCAGATGGCAGGGAATCCGTAAATTCAGCGTATGCTCGTTTTTGGCGCGGTTGCTCCGGCTACTCCCCTCCTCCTTTCCACGATCGGCGGTGAACACACCAAGGAGTTGGTTTCCACGCGATATGCCGTCGAAAGGCTTGCGGATGAACTTTTCGTTTCCCGTCCGGACGTTCTTGTTCTTTTGTCCGGATCTCCCGGACCCATTCCGAATATTTTTTCCGCCAACCTGTGCGATGCCTACCGGACGGATCTTTCCGAATTCGGAGATTTAACAGCCTATCCGCCACGACATCCGGAATGTCGATTTGTGGATGCCCTGCAGCGCTGGATGCGACGCAAGTCCGAACTTCCGTTTAATCTGTTTTCCGAGTCTCTTTTGGATGAAAGGACCGCCGTATCTGCGCTCCTCCTTGCACCGTCGATTCCGCTCCCCATCGTCCCTCTCTTGCTAGGAGACGCTTCACCGAAATCCGTTTTCGAATTCGGCCGCGCCCTGAAAGAAGTTTGTTCCGTTTTTCCGCGACGAATTGCTGTCTGTGTTTCCGGAGACCTCTCCCATCGGCTTTCTGTCGAGGCCCCAGGAGGATTTCATGAAGCAGGTCCCCGTTTTGACGCAGCGGTGCGCGAAGCCATTCGCTCGTCTTCTCCCTCTTCCCTCTTACGATTGGACGAGGAAGATGTTCAACAAGCTTCCCCGCTCGGGTATCGACCCTTGTTGGCTTTATTTGGAATTTTGGAAGGGACCGGGGCCGTTCCGGAAGAGCTCAGCTATGAAGCCTCCTATGGCGTAGGACACCTCGTGGCACAGTTCACCCTCTGACGCCGGTTTTCCTATGGATTTAACAACGGAACGCATTGCGGAAGTAGCCCTCGTGCAGCGGCTTCCTCGCCACTGCGATGGATTTTCTTATGGCGTTCCTTCCGGCATGGATGTCCGTCGTGGGACGGCCGTCCGTGTCCCGTTTCGTTTCGCATCATCCGTCCCGGGATTTGTACGATCCGTCCGCCCCGGAGATCCCCACCGTCGCGGATTCAAATGGATAAACGAAATCGTACCGGACAATGCTCTTTCTGAAGAGGAGATGGATCGAATCGAAGAGACAGCCTTTGAAACCGTTCAATCTGTTTCCGCGGTTCTCTACGCGGCTTTTCCTTTTTTCGAAAAAAATCAAAAGGGCAAAAGTTCAAAAAAAGAACCGGACGCTCCCCTTGAACACCTTCCTCTCAAAATTCGTTCCTCTGAGGCGGCCATTATCTCCTCTCTGGTCACAAAAATAAACCGTCTTCCGTGTGGTTTTTTCCAGGGTCGTGATTTTTCCCAATCCGCTGCCGCCGTAGCAGGTTATCTGTATGCCCATCCGGATGAACGAGTCGTCGTGCTTGTGCCAACGGTTCGGGACGGTC
>DATDUW010000013.1:0-14062 GCA_035290185.1 Patescibacteria group bacterium | reverse complement strand
TGTGCCAAATTCGCCCCTGCCTCTTTCCAAGAAAGATTGATCTGCCCATGAAGAGCGTCCCGGACATCATCGCCCAATCCAGCAAGTCGCGCTCCCTGGTCCATGATTTCCGTGGCCGCTGACGCGCCGATGCCAAAAATTCTGGCCAAGGTTCCATAGGCCTTGGCTGCGTTTATGGCTCTCTCCTTCGCATCCTTCCCTTCAAATTTTAATCCGCTATACGTTTCTCGAAATCCATTCACAACCCACTCTTCCATGAACCCGCCCGCTCTCTTTCCTTCTTTTCTTTCAAGCTGAACACGTTTAAGCCGATCCGCTGCAGCAAGGATTCCATACGCAGCACCACGCACAAATTTATAACCCGATGCAACCAGGAGCGTATTGACGACCTCGCGGGTCGCGGAAAGACCCGTGATCTTCGTTTGAATATACAAATCCAATGTCCCGGCAAGTTCTTTTTTCCTTTTCTTGTCTGCCTTTTTTGTTCTTTCCCCATTCTTCAGAAAAATCAGATCGATTTCCTTTTTCAATTCTTCTTTCTTTATTTCTGTCAGATGCTTCGAAGACTCAATTCCATGGAGAAGTTCCTTTTTTTTCTCTTCAAATGCGTCCGGGGCTTGAGAGGCCTTCTCTTTGGAAGGAAGAATTTTTTGTGCCTCTTCAAAAAGACTCTTTATGCGCTTCTTTTCTGCAGAAGTATAAGCCGACTGAGACAAAAATCCCGGCAGTTCCCACGCGACGCGATAACCAGCAATGGAACCGATCGTGTTCAATCCAAAAAGACCGACGATCTTGGCCGTGGTTTCCAATTTCCCCTCCTTTTCCGGATCCGCTACCTCGCCTCGCAAAAATTGAGCCGCAAACCAATCCACGGCTTTGTTTTCGAACAGGATGATCTGACCTTTTTCGTTCCGACGCCAGGTTTTCTTTGGTTCCTCCTTCTTTTCTTCCCCGTCCACAGATTTATTTCTTTCGGAACCGGGTGGTTTGACCTCACCCGATCCAGGATCAGAAGATGTGGGTGGAACCCCAGGAGCATCGGCTTTGCCAAACCGTTTCTTAAGAAGAGAATCAAGCATAGGATTCAGCTAGGTAGAAAAAATGGATTTGCGAATTTGTTCAATGCGTTCCAGCCGGTCCATTTCCGAAGTGGCTTGCGCTAATTGACGATTCATTTGCCGCTGTCCTTCCGCAATCTCTTTCTCATACTTTTCCTCAATCGCCCGGATCTTATTTTCAAATTCCTCGGTTGTTTCACGGTCAAGAGCGACCGTGTTTTCCAAAGCCTCTATCACCTTGTTGATAAAATCCGTATCTCCCTGTCGATACACAACCGCATCAATCAACCGCATTTTCATGTCGCGGCTGATGGGACACGCACGCAAAACTTCGGCCAATCGATCCAAGGGCATACTTCAAGAATGGTTCTCAGCTTCATCCATTTTCTGCTTGATGGCGTCCAGAGCCCCCAAAGTTGCCGCATGATTTTCCATCATTTCCTCCTCATAGGATTTCTGAACCTGTTGAGCCGAGACCATGAATTGTTCCAAAGCCTCGTCTTGTGCCCCGGGAATGAAGCTTTCCAAAAGAAGGGAAAGCTCGTCAAGTTTTTCAATTGTAAGCGTAGGAATGATGGCAGCCAAGGCATCTTTCACAACTTCCGGCATATCCGCAGCAGAAAGTAAAAGTCCCAGACGTTCTCCGAACACCGTCGCTTCTTTTTTTATTTCTTCAGAGTCTTTTTTGGGTGTATTTAAAGTGGTCATACAGAAGAAATTGTAGCACAACTAGTTAAAGAGAGAAACTTTGCAAAAACAAAAAAAAAGAGGCCGGCCTGGGTGGACGACCTCATTCGTTGTGAGTGCCGGAGCTACAAGCTCGGCCGGCCGCCCCAGATAATGGCAACGATGATCACGATCAAAATAAGGATCCCGATCGCCACCAATCCGAGGTTGGTCCACCAGTGTATGCGCTGACGGAACCGTTCCGCTGCCTGGTCGAGGGCCCTCTGACGGGCTTCCTCGGCCGGATCCGGAGGGGCAGCGGGCGGGCGGTGCTGCGGCTGGGAAACAGTAGGGGTTGGCGTGGGCTGGGCGGGTTGTGGCTGGAGCATTACTAAGGGGATGGTGTTTGGTGGGCCAACGAAGGTCATCCCCCCGCTGACCAACAACACGTTCCCTATTCCGACCACAGGCGACTGCGGAGGCGGAGGGGGTGGCGGAGCGGCTGCCGTGGTCGTTACGGAAATCACGTTAGATCCCGTACTTGTCGCCCCACCAGCCCCCTCGGATCGCAGACGATAGTGGTAAGTTGTCCCGGCTGCGAGCCCGGGAATATCCATAGCCACCACGCCAGCCCCGACAAGACGATTTTCGAAGTTCGGGACAAACGTCCCGGCTGCGAAATTCACATCCGTCGAGACATCCAACCGCAGACCGGTCGGATTGTCGCCGCCGGGAGGAATCATCCAGTGGGCCTTGAAGCCCACTTGAGACACGTCGGTGGCCGCTTGCGCGACCGGGGTGTTGAGTGCCATCGCTGGCCTCCTTCCTTGCTTGGTTGTGTATTAAAAAAACACCTTTGGTGCCAAATTTCAACTCCAAAGAGATGAAAATGACAAAAAAATATATCAAATTTTTAAAAAAAAGTCAAGATGACCATTTTAAAAACAATTCAAAAAATTCTTTCGATTTTTAAAATAAAAGTCAAATTTGCCCGTTCTAATTGACAAAAAGTTTAAAAAATGATATAAAGTAAGGTCTTCCGTGCGCTCTGTGCGCTCGTATTGACACCAGAAAAAGGCCCTCTTTTTGAATTTCGAACGCAAGTTTGAAATGAGGAAAAAGGGTCGGATCAGATCTTTGACAATTTCTGCGGCCAAAGCGCCGCATTGAAAGGACAACTCATGGCAGCTCGAGGAAATAGTGGAGGAAGAGACTTCCTAAGGGAATTGGTCACAGAGGTGGTCGCGGAAATGGTGGCCACCCACGGTGTTGACGGGCTTCGGAGTCTTTTCAACAGGACAACTGGCGGAGGAACTGGAGGATCCTCTCCTGTTGGCGGGCAACCGCCGGTGGGAGGTCAGCCACCTGCTGGTAATCCGCCGCCGCCTGGATCGCCGGCGCAACCCGCAGCACCCGCCGCACCGGCCCCTCGTCGAGTTCAAACGTTCTTCCAGTCCCTCCAGGACACAATCGGACTGGTTTTCGGATTCTTCAAAGACATCGAAACCAGAGGGCTGGAAAGAACGGTAGAAAGCGCTGCTCTGAGCGCGCTGCACCTGCTCAAACTCTGGGCAGGAGGATTAACAATGATCTTCGCTGCCTGGCTTCTGGGTTGGGTAGCGGCTATACCGATACTCCTGATTGTGTCGTCGTTCTTGTTCGTGACCTGGTGTTTACTGCCAGCAAAAATTGTTGACAAGGCCATCGATACGATCCGGGATACGGTCCAGACCGGACTGTTGGGACGCCCGGACAGGGACTTCCAATGGACCAGGTCCCTATCGCTGTTCAGTGGTTATGTCATGTTCTGGGGCGGGTTCGCCGCGATGGTCGCGGCGATCGACGTTCCGAACGGAATGTGGCTGCTGGCAGCGTTCGTTCTCGTGCTTGGTTCGATCGAACAGATCGGAACTGGGCGGGGACTGATGGGCTGGCTCTACGACTACCACCTGCGGTCGCAAAACCGTCTTGTGGTCGCAGCCAGCCTGTACGGAGCGGCCTGTTTGACGGTGGCCTTCCTAACGGCCACACCCTACATCCCTCTTACCGTGGTCGACGGGACGACCGCTCATGCAGCGCTTCTAACCCCAAACAGCAAGGGGATGCCGCAGAGCCACCCCGTGGTGGTCCCCTATGCGTTTCCAATCGCCGCGCAGGTTCCTGGCGTGGTCGACTTTAACCCAGCCACGGGCCGGATCACCACAACCCAACCCCTGGATCCGGAAATCCCGGGATGGTCGGTGCGCCGAGGGCCCTGCAAGGCTGATGGAGCACTGTGGTGCTACGACGCGAAGCCGAGCCCTTGGGTTCGGCTGCCGATCGTCGGTAGTGTCATCGCCTCTGCAGACGCCGAACGGACGGCCGAAGTGCTCGGCCAAGGCCCGCCAGCCACCTCAAAGGGTGGTTTCCCCGCGCTGGTCTGGCTCGCTGTGGTCGCCCTCGGCGCCCTAGTCGGTGCATCGGGCGGCTACGGCGCTGGTGAACGGGCCATCCGGGCTGGCATCGGCGGCATTGTCAGTGCCGGTGTCATCTGGCTCATTCAGACGCTCTTTGTCTGGGTCGGCCACCTGCTTTCTTGAACAATAACAGAGGGGCTGGTTTGAAACCCCGCCCCTGCAAAAACTTCTTGTTCTCTCCCGCCTCCTGGCCAGCCGTCTGAAAACGGCTGGTCTTTTGTTTTTTGAATATGTAAGCTCATTGTTACATATTTGAACAAAAACAGAGAGATCCTTCGGTCGTTACGGCAAAATTCACTCCCTCAGGATGACAATGAACTGCAAGAACAAAGGACTACTTCGTCGTTCGTCAACCAAATAACGACACTCCGCTCCTCGCAATGACGAGGGTAGAGAAAAATTACCATCTCACAACCTTTTTCAAAACGACAAAATATGCGTTCAAAATCGGATTCACGATTTTGGATAAGAACGGATTGTTCACTTCCTGGGCGTCGATGATGCCGACCATGGACGTGAGGATTTCACGATCGGGAACGCAACGGATGAAACGGATAATTTTTCGGCGGGAGCGAAGCCACTTCCAGGTGGACGGAAGCAAAAGAAATTTCCAAGCACGAATCTTTTCCCTTCCCCAACCGGATCGTAGAGAAAGAATCAACGTTCCCACTTCCACGACCAAGAGGGCCGGAAGAAGCAAAACAAGCGTCCGAAGATGCAAATTCGACGCCAGGAGAAGCGGACGATTGCGCTCAATGAAATAAAACTTCGAACGGCTACGCGCAAATTCATATCGATGATAGATAATGGATGCTGGGACAAAAGCAATCTCAAATCCGGCCAATCGCGCTCGCCAACACAGATCTGTGTCCTCGTGATAGAGAAAATAGAACGGGTCAAACAAGCCGCCGATCCGCTCCAAGGCAGAAACGCGGACCAGCACTCCGGCACCGCTTGCGTAAAAATGCGGCTTGGTTGATTGAGCCGCTTGCTCCGGCGTCTGGCGGTATCCGTCCGAATACCCGAAACCTAAAAAATGAAGGCAGTTGCCCCGCGCATTCAGAAGTTCGGGCTGCTCCGCGAGATGCACGTACGACTGGATAACCGCGGCCTGAGGATACGGTTGTGCCCCAAGGATTGCTTCGCGCAAAAAAGCCTGGTGGACGCGCGTGTCCTGGTTTAAGAGGTAAACGAAATCCGCGCCCCATTTTTTTGACGCCTCCAGGACCTTTGCGTGCCCGCCAGCAAAGCCGGTATTAACCTCGCTTTTTTGGAGGAAGAGAGCCGGAAGGGTTTTTCCAGATCGTGGCAACCATTCCCTTTCTAAAAACTCATAAAGCGATCCATCCGGCGAACGGTTATCTAAAATGATGATGCACCAACGCTCTTTCGGATAATCAACACCTTCAAGGGAACGTAGACAGGCATCCAGCTCCTCTTCCACCCCCTCCGCGCCCGGATGTTTGTACGCAAGAATCTGGACGGCCAGGCGCGGAACATTTTTTAGACCTGTGTCTTTTTCCATTTCCATACGTATTTCATCCAACTTTCTCCATGCACGCGAGCCATACGGTTAGTCAGGAACGTGCGCATCATTCCAGTCTTCCCGTTCTCCGAAGCTTTTCCATATTCGTGAATGACCTCCGTATGCGGAAGATAATAAACAGGCCGACCACGTTCCCAGCATCGACGACATAAATCCGTATCCTCAAAATACATAAAATAACGCTCGTCAAATCCGCCAATTTCTCGAAAGAGGGGACCGTCCACCATGAGCGTGGAACCCTGAACCCAATCCACCATGCGCGGAATCGTGAGATCGTCATCACGCATGAGAAACCAATCCGCGTGCCGGCGTCCGAACGCTGTGGTTGCAAACCAATGACTGCGTTGGAACAGAGGCGTGTGCCACTTCGGAAAACGTCTACACGTCTCTTGATGACTGCCGTCTGGATAGCGGAGACGTGGCGCCACGATCCCAGAACGTGGCCGTTCTCTTTTGAGAAAAGTGTACAGTTTATCGATCACGCATGCATCGGGCAGACTCGTATCTGGGTTGAGAAAAAAATAGGCATCCGCTTCAGGAATTTGAAAAGCACCAAGATTACAGGAAGATCCAAACCCCCAATTACGATTCCGCTGCACCACGATCGGATTTTCAATGAATGTGTGAGCTAATCGTGCCGCATCAATGTGAGTAGAAGCGTTGTCAACCAAAACAAAGGTCGTCTTGAGTGTGGAAACGTCCATGGCCTTCCGGACGGAAGCCAGATCTGAAATCTTGTTGTACGGAACCATGACGATCGCGACGTCAACCTTGTTTGACATAGGAAACGTTTTTCAATACACGCCGGCGTTCCATCAAATGTCCCCACTGATGCCTCGTTTCTTGAAACGTCTTCCACAGAACCCCCGGACGTTTCATCAAAAAATAGCCGAACTTTGCTGTTTCAAACGGCAACCAGGCCCAGGCATTTCGAAAAAAATCTTTCCCACTCCAATGAATGATCAGTGTCCACCAATGATTCCGGTAGGAAAGGTATTCCAACCAAAAAGAAGCCTGCCGATGAACCGGGATCTTCTTCTGGAAGGAACGCTGATGGTACGCGATCACCGTCGGGAGGACAACCGCTCGCCATCCGGAGCGACGCAGACGATAGGCAAGATCCACATCCTCTTTATACGAATGAAAAGACGGATCAAATAACAGACCATCAGGACTGGAAGCAAGAACGGCTGCACGCCGGTACAGAGGCAAGCATCCGGAAATACCGAAAACCTCGCGCGGTTCCGTCTCTTCGGAGCGGTCCGATTCCCCGCTGGCAATATCCCAAACCTTTCCCGAAGTCGCCCAAGCCAAACCAAGAGAATCGATAATGGAGGACCTCTCGGGTCTCCCGTCCGTCCCCCAATCCCAACGGAGAATCTTTCCCGTTACAGCGCCGATAGTCGGATCGGATTCAAGATAAGAACGAAGGTCCGCAACAAAATTCTGGTTCAACAATGTATCTTGATTTAAAAGAAGAACGGCATCCGTTTCATGCACGGTAAACAGGTGCTGGTGACCGCCGGAGAATCCTAAATTTTTAGGAAAATCCTCAAAGAAAAATGGAAAGGACGGATGTTCTCTTTTATACGTCTCTAAAAAAACGAGCGCTTTCTCCTTCTCTTCCAGTTTCGAACCGTTTTCGACAACGTAAAGATGCCAGTCCTTGTCGGTCTGATTTTCAAGGGTCTCGAAAAGCCCAGGCAAATAGTTTGAGCCATTGAAAACAAGAAGCTGGAGAGAGAGGGTCATAGGCCCCGCACACCTCTCCTTTTCATCCACCTCCCTGCATCAATCACCGCTCCCACACCGATCGCAAACGGCCGAAGTTTCCAAAAAAGAGTTCCTTGCCACCACGGATGCCACTTAAAAAAATACTTCGTCAGACTGGAAGAAAATAGCCACTGTTTGCGGCGTACACTCACTTGGCGAAAACTGAGGCTTCCTAAATCCTCGGCTTCCAGACTGGCTTCGTAGCGAACACACAAACCCTTTTCCCGAACCCGCTTGCAAAAATCCACTTCCTCAAACCAAAGGAAATAGCGCTCATCAAAAAAACCAACGATCTCCGACAGACCACGACGGAAGGCGAAGTAAGAACCGCGTACCTGTTCAACGTCTTGCGATTGCGCATAAGGAAAGTCCTTTGCCAAATAGCGGTCTACGACTTTTGGAAAAAGATGCGGAAGTTTCAACACGATCGCCAATTGATCCCAGAGACTTGGGTCGTGCCGCACGGACGGAACCGTCTTTCCTTCCCGGTTCAACAGATGTCCGCCAAGAATACCGATCGTTTGATCCGCTTCCAAAATCTCAACGGTTTTTTGCAAACTCCCCGGTCGAATCTTCATGTCCGGGTTGAGCAGAAGCACGACGTTTCCTTGCGCGATCCGCCAACCCTGGTTCACGGCATGGGCGAACCCCGCATTCCAATCATTGATGATGAGCCGGACATTTGGAAACTTTTCTCGAACCATGGCCGAGGACCCGTCGTTTGATGCATTATCTATTACAATCACCTCTTTCTCAAACAACACCGGCTCGGCAAAAAGCACCTCGAGATTTTTCTCAAGGACGTCTCGGACATTCCAATTGACGATCACGATGCTTAGACGCGGATGCGACATACGAAAACGCTATAATTCGACGAGAGCGTTATCGCCGATAAACAGACGACTTCCACTGCACGGCAGTGAGCTTTGTCGCGAAACAATCGTTACATTGCGACCAACGAGCGAACTATCAATGCGTCCGACGTTTTGAATCGTCGATTTATCCAAAATGATCGAGTTCTCAATTTCCGTTCCATTGATCACGCATTCAGCGCCAATGGTTGTAAAAGGCCCAATGAATGCCTTGTCGATTTTGCTGTCTTTCCCAACAACCACCGGCCCGCGAATAAGAACGTCCGGCCCGATAAGCGCTCCTTTTTCGATTTTAACCAATCCGTGGATCTGTGCTGCGACATCTATCTCTCCTTCTAGGATATAACTTTCCGGTAGCAGGGTGTTCATGGCTAAAATATTTCCGTCGAGCAGTTGGGCAGGCCGACCCGGATCTTTCCACCATCCGTCGACCACGTCATAACCAACGCGGTAACCGTTTTGAATAAGCCAGGTGTGAATATCGGAAATTTCGTACTCTCCACGACCGGAAGGTTGAAGGTGTTTAAAGGCTTCAAAAAAACTCTTGTCATAAACGTAGACACCTGTCACCCCCAGATCGCTCGGAGGATTTTTGGGTTTTTCAATGACCCCAATCAATTTCCCTTCATGATCAAACTGAGCAACGCCGAGCTCGGTCAAGTTCGGGGCCCGAGAAAGCGTCAAAGCACAATTGAGCCGGTCATGGACGAACCGATCGACGATTTTTTTAATTCCTTCACGAAAAATATTGTCTCCTAAATGAAAAATGAACGGCTCGTTCTCTCCCAAAAATTGATGTGCGTTGTAGACAGCATGGGCAATACCACGAGGTCCGCCCTCTTGTTCAAGATAGGTGATGTGAGCGCCCCAGCGGGAGCCGTCTCCTACCACTTTTTGAACCTCTTCTTCGCCCGGGTTAATGTTTATGGCAATCTCCTTCACTCCGGCATTTACCACGTTTTCGATCGGATAAAAAAGCATGGGTTTGCCTGCCAGTGGCAACAGATGTTTATTCATGGACCATGTAATCGGTCGAAATCGTGTGGCATGCCCCCCGGCGGCAATAATGGCTTTCATACGCAAAAAATATATCTCAAATTGGCGTCCTGAGTCAATGATAAACACGCCGCAAGAGAGGGTCTTAAACCCTCCCTTGCGTCAGGACAAATACTCGACTAGCGCTTCCTGCCACGATCGTTGGTTCAGGCCTTTTTCGGTCCGTAGACTCGTATTGGGTGGACGCTTCGCGGGTCGAGGAAATGCGGAGCTGGGAACGGGATTTAATTTTATGTCGCGACCGACGAGCCGAAAAATCTCCTGAGCGAAGGTGAACCAGCTGCAGGATCCTGCATTCGTGCCGTGATAAAGGCCTGAGTCGCGCGTTTCGACCAGCTCACGCGTAAGACACGCGAGGTCAGGGGCATACGTGGGACTGCCGATTTCGTCCGCGACCACATCCAGAAAATCGCGCTTCGTTGAAAGATCCAGCATAACGTCTACAAAACTCTTCTTTCCTGTCGCGCTGGCAGCCGGTTTGCCAAACAGCCGTGCCGGACGAATCACGTACGCGCGCGCTCCCGAACTCAGAGCCGCCAATTCCCCGTCGCGTTTCGTGCGGCCGTACACGGAAAGCGGGTTCGTCTGATCGCTCTCACCGTAATTCCCCCCTGCGCCGTCAAAAACGTAATCCGTCCCATAATGGACGAACGGGATATCGAGTTCGCGTGCCATCGCGGACAAAAAGGCTGGGATACCGACGTTCATTTTCCGAGCAAGCTCTGCTCCTTCGCCCTCGGCCTTGTCGACATCATTATAGCCGATCGCGTTAATGAGAAGACTGGGCGCTACGGACAAAATCTTTTCTCGAGCTGTGGCTTCATCGAGCAGATCGCATTCATCGCGATCCCAGCCAAGGACGTCCTGATCGAAAAAAGCTCGAACAAGCTCTTGGCCGAGCATACCTTTAGAGCCGAGAATGAGGGTGCACATAGGGGATATTGTCATCCTGAAGGAGGTCGTCGTTTTTTAAACGACCGACTGAAGGATCTCTTCATTTTTCATCTAAATTCTTACAGAGATCCTTCGTCGCACAAGAAACTAGCTCCTCAGGATGACAATTTACTTCTATTTATAGATTGACCTTTTTCTTTCTCTCTTCCAGAAATATTTCGTAATCCTCAATATAGTCGCTGCGGTCGGGCTGGTAATTGGTGGAACTCAAAGCCAACAGGATCGTATCCGAAGAAAAATCCTTGAAGTGGTGCCAGACGTAATTCGGAACGTAGGCGGCGTCCAACGGTCCTTTAAATTCCATCTCTTCCAGGCCGTTTCCGCGGTCTACGACCAGCGTGCAGGAGCCTCGGAGGACAACGAACAGCTCCTCCTCCGTCTTATGGCAATGGGAACCTGTGGGAGCCATCGGATAAGTGACGTAATAAACGCGCTTAACGGGAAACTCAATGTAATCCTTTAGCTCGATCGGATGCATGAGAAATTTTCCGCCTGCGTCAATCTCTTTTATTTGAAAATGGCGAAATTCCTTTTCCATAACGGACACACTATGCGGCTGATTTCATTTGGGAGGAAGAACGCTCCATTTGCTCTTGGAATTTGTTCATCTCGTTATGCTTCTTCTGCCACAGCTTTTCGACCCATTCGGCGTTCGCCTTGTACCACGCAACCGTCTCTTCCAATCCCTGCCGGAACTTTTCCCGCGGATAGTCAGGCGTCCATCCGAGCGCATGAATTTTCGAAGCGTCGATTGCATAACGTCGGTCATGCCCCGGACGATCGGTAATGAATTCAATACTGTCCTCGCCCAATCCCATGATCTCAAGGATGGTATGCGTAAGCTCCAAATTAGACCGCTCGTTGTCCGCGCCGATGTTGTAAACCTCGCCGGGCGTTCCTTTTTCCAGGAGGCAGTCCAGAGCTTTGGCATGATCTACCACATGAATCCAATCGCGAACATTGAGGCCGTCGCCGTACACCGGAACTTTTTCGCCTTTCAAGAGCTTAAAGATGAAAAACGGGATCACCTTTTCCGGAAACTGGTACGGGCCGTAATTGTTTGAACAATGCGTGACGATGACGGGCGTCTTGTGCGTCACGAAGTAGGCGTTGCACATGAGGTCCCCTCCGGCCTTGGCGGCTGCATACGGCATGTTGGGCCAGATCGGCGTTGCTTCCGTAAACTCCCGATCTTCCTCCAAGCCGAGCGATCCATACACCTCGTCTGTTGAAACCTGAAGGAATTTCTGAATCCCGTTTGCGCGCACGGCGTCCAAAATCATTTGCACACCCAGCGTATTCGTCAAAACAAAATCCTTGCATCCGCCGTGGATGGAACGGTCCACGTGCGTCTCAGCCGCAAAGTTGATGGCGTGCGTGATGCCATGCTTTTGGATCGTCTCGTTGAGGCGGTCCAAATCTGTGATGTCGCCTTGGACAAACGTATAGCGCGGATCCCTCTCGATATCTCGCAAGTTATCCAAGTTGCCCGCATACGTCAGCTTGTCGTAATTAACAATCAAACAGTCAGGATGCGACTGCAACATGTGACGGATAAAATTCGATCCGATGAATCCAGCGCCGCCGGCGACAAGTAAATTCATATTTCTTCATTGAACAAAAACTGTTTAACCATATGCCAGGCTGCGATGGTTTCCAAATTAAAAATACGACCATCCACAATCGCTTCCTCGATCTCTTTTGCTGTCAAAAATGCAAACTCGAAGTCTTCGGACTCATCAGGCAGACGACGACCTTTCCCTTTCTCCTGCAAATCCTCTGCCAAAAAAATGTACAAGGTCTCATCGCAAGCTCCAAGGTAGGGCGCCCCTTTCCCAATGAAACGAAGGGTCCGCGGTGCCATGCCTGTTTCTTCCTCACATTCCCGACGTGCCGTTTCCTCTGGAGGGACATCCTCTTCCCCTCCCCCGCCACAAAATTCCAAACTCTCTCGACCAAACAGATGACGGTACTGACGCACCAAAAAAAATTTTCCATCCGCCATCCTTGGGATGACGCTCACTCCGATAGGTGTATGCATATAGTGATACTCTCCCTCTTTTCCATTCGGCAGCTTCACACGTTCAAACCGATACTCCCACCATGGATTCTTGGCACGGATTTCCGTTTCGTCGATTTTTTCCCATGGGCGCAGCATACATTTATCCTTCTAAAAGTTCACCTCGAATCTCCTCCGCGATCTGTACCAAATCCTCTCGCTCCTCCCCGTGCCACAAATCGCGCCCATCCCCTGAAAAACGCGGCATGATTTGGAAATGCGTATGAAACACGACCTGATCCGCAACTGCGCCTGTATTCACACCCAAGTTGAACCCTTCGGCTCCAACCGCGCGCATGGCTGCAGCTGCAATCTTTTTGATCGCTTTCATGACGTGTATCAAATCTTCGTCCGACGTTTCAAGTAACGTCGCGGAATGACGTTTCGGAATGACAAGAACGTGACCTGGATTGACGGGCTTGATATCAAGGAAGGCAAAGACGTTTTCATCTTCATAAACCTTATGGGATGAAATTTCGCCAGCGATGATTTTGCAGAAAAGACAGTCTAGCATACAAGAAAAAATAGGAAACCTTATTCTCTATTAAGAGCGCCGCGGTTCCAAACCATCCGGAAGACCGCTTGCTTCTGTAAGATCTGCTTCTCGAAAGGTGGCTCCTCCTATGTCTGCACCGGAAAACTTCGCTCTTTTTAAAAGTGCCTGATCAAATTTAGCTACCCGTAGATTTGCTCCTTCAAAATTTCCACCCCTAGCATCCGCGAATTGGAAATTACAGCCTTCCAAATTTGCTTCGGCTAAATTAATAAATTCACTCGAAAACCATAAAAGTTTTAACCCATGTAGATCAACATTTCCCAAATGAAAAGTTCGATGTAGATCGACCTTGGAGACTTGTGAATATGGAAAAGACGCAAAAAATGTGTTCCAGGCAGTCAAAAATTCTTCATTTGGAAAATGCTTCCTCAAGATATTAAAAAATGGCGTATTTACAAACAACGCGATTAAAAGAGCTTGAAAATTTTCAGCATGTTTTTCCCAAACGTCCCCATCCGTCGTGGCTAAATAATGATCTGTTTTTTCGGCAAACTGATTCATCTCATTCAAAATCGTTTTCCAATCATACCAAGTTTTCCATTCCTCTTCTGTTTGAGGCATCCCTTTCTTAATAAAATCCTCCGAATTGATCAGAATAATTTTTTTTATTTCCTTCCATCTTTCTTCCATTCTTTTAACCTCACGCTCGCCGTCCAATCCTCGTCCAGAAAAAAACTCGTCCATTTTTAATTCTACCATAAAATATTATTCTTCTTGAATTTCAGAAGTAATCGATCCCCACCAAATGGCCGTCGCAAGAATAATAAGTGGAATCCAGTAAAACGGCAGGTAACGCGAAACAAACCCCGGACGTAAAAATTCAAACAGGCCCAAAAGCATCCCCCAGCCGACAACGGACCAGAAAGCGGTGCGGGCGAGTTTTTCTTGGTTGGAACGAAAGGTGTGGACAAGCATAGTTTCAGAAAGAGATCCTTCCACGTCGTCCATCGGCAACGGAATAACGTAACCTTCAGGACTGGCGGGTCAGGATGACAATATTTTTTTCACTTCTTCCTTCTCTACCCTTTCCCCGCCGCCCATCCGCCTCCGACAGAAGGGCAGGCGG
>DATDUW010000012.1:0-7379 GCA_035290185.1 Patescibacteria group bacterium | reverse complement strand
ATCGTGACCAATGAAGATCCCTATGATGAGAATCCGGGTCGTATTATTGAAGACGTGGCTGCGGGTGCACGCGCAGCGGGAAAACGCGAGGGGACGGATCTTTTTCTCATCGACGATCGAGCCCAAGCCATCCGTCAGGCCATAGCCTTAGCCGAACCCGGCGATCTTGTTCTCATCAGCGGAAAAGGATGTGAGCCAGTGATGGCTGGTCCGCATGGGCAAAAGATTCCATGGGATGACCGTCACGTTGCACGGGAAGCGTTGAGAATGGTGATGACGACCCTTCATTAAATCAGGAAAAAGGAGAGAAAATTTTTATGAAAAAAACTTGGGTTCCCATTGAACCGGACGAAACCGTTCTCGCGGTTGTCTACCGAACTCTTCTTCCTTCTGCCTGGCGGATGGTTGTCCTTTTTGTCTGGATGACGGCCCCGTTTTTTTTCACAGCCGCTTTGACAGGCCGCGGATGGATCGGGTGGGTGCTTTTCGGCATGTTGGTTGGATCCGGAATGGTCGTGTCGTGGCGGGCCTATGTCCAGTGGCGACACACGGCCTGGATTGTCACAGACCGGCGTGTCCTGGAGGCAGAGCGCCGTGGTTTTTTTCGTCGGTCCTGCTGTGCGGCGCATCTTTCGGATATCGAAGACGTTTCTTTCGAGGTCCGCGGAATTTTTTCAACGTTATTTCGGTACGGGACCGTGCGCATTCGTTTGAACGGAGGGGCGACAGAACTGGCTTTTGGCCGCGTCAGAAACCCGCAGCGCGTTTCTGAACTCATTGAGGATGCTCGGAAAGGAAAATTTTTTGAACCAGAAGACGCTCCGGAAGATTCTGAAGACGAAGGAGACCTTGAAAAAGGGGTTTTATCGGAAGGGAAGGAGACACGCGAAGAGAAGCTTGCTTTTCTTGCCGAACAGCTTCCGGATGACGCTTTGGATCAGTTGATAAAAATTTTAAAGAAAAAATCCGCGAAGCGTCCGCCTTCGCCCTGAACGCGTATGGCTCGGATCAGGCTTTCCGATCCTTCCTCTGCCTCTAGGCTACGCCGTCTGTTTGATCGGCGGATTATTTTGGTTGTGCAAATCGCCATGCTTACCCTCCTTGTTTTTTCGTTCGTCCGGGAATATGTGCGACAGGAGGAACTACGCCGGGAAATTCGCCAACTTCAGGAACAGGCGTTGCATTTGGAGGGGCGCCAACTCGCCCTGAAGGATCTCTGGCAGACGGTCCAAACGGAAACGTACCTTGAGCAAGAGGCACGCATGAAACTAGGATTGAGTAAGCCAGGAGAGCGGCTTGTCATTATTCAAGACGCACCAACAGGAACGTCTGTTTCAAACAAATCCGATGTTTCCGCGTCTCCGTCTGCCTCTCCGGAGCACGGTTCTGATCCTGTTCTTGCGAATCCGATAAAATGGTGGTATTACTTCTTCCGCAAATCATCCTTTGACACGACCCATGCTTATGGAAGAGATCAATGAAACCTCATTGGAAAAAGAAGCGTGTTGTTCGGAAGAAAAACATGGAGAAAAGAAAATGGCTCCGCAACGGTTTTGGACGTTGGTGGCCGGCTTGCTTGTTGTGATTTTTCTTCTGGCGGCCGGGGCAGGAACAGCAGCTGTTTATACCTTACCTGTTTCCGATCCGCTTGTCCGGAGGCTTACAACGGTTTTTCCGTATCCTATTGCTTTGGTTGGCAAAGAGGCTATCCGTTTCCACGATCTGTATATGCATTGGGATGCGGCTTCGCGCTCCCTGGCTCAGGAGCGTGAAGGGAATCCGCAGGAAGATCTTCCAGATGTTTCGCCTGAAGAACTGTTAGATGTGTTGGTTCAACAGTTGGTCCTGCGCCAGCTCGCACAAACCTACGGTCTTTCCGTAAGTTCAGTCGAGGTTACGACTTTTCTGGAGCCCGTTATTGCCGACAGTGGTTCGGATGAAGCATTCTGGAACAATGTCCATGACCGGCTGGGATGGGACAAGGAGACGTTCATTCGCCAGGTTGCGGAGCCGTTCGTCTTGGGTCAAAAAACCGAAGAGGCGGTGAAAAAGGATTCACAGCGTCAAGCCCCTTTTCGTCAAGAAGCCGAGGCTGCCTTGGCGAGGATTCGTCGTGGGGAAGATTTTGAGGTCGTGGCTTCTCAGGTGAATAAGACCGGCGAGGTGGCCGGCAGTGGGGAAGATTTTGTTTCTGCCGATGTCCTTCCCGCGGAGATTGCTTCTGCAGCAGCGGCTCTGGAAAAAGGGGCTGTGAGCGATGTGGTAGAAACAGCGGATGCTTTTTTTGTCCTCCGTCTCATTGATCGAGGGGATCCGGCTGCGGCCCCCACGTATCGCCTTGAAGCATTGGTCGTAGAAAAAGTGGGTTTAAACCAGGTCATGAGCGACGAGCTTTCAAAAGCGCGTATACGGAAGTGGTTGAAAACGTGAAAAATAGGGGAGTGCTTGTCGCCCGGAGACTCTTTTGTTATTCTTTCGCTGCGGAAAATGTTGCCGATGTACCTGCCTGCCGGCAGGCAGGGCTCAGTGGTACCCGCCGCCCAGGCCTAAAGGCCAGGCTGGCGGGCCCGGCCACTCCTGTCTGACAGAATGGAAGGCTGGAGGGCGGGGAGCAATGCTTTGGTTCAAAGACAATAGGCCGATGTAGCTCAGTGGTAGAGCAATGCTTTCGTAAAGCAGAGGTCGTGGGTTCGAATCCCACCTTCGGCTCCAGTTTCTTCTTTTTTCGTCCCTGTTTAAAAAATTTGTACCCCAGTGGGGAATTTTATTTATCCACATCTGTGTGGATTTTTTATTTTCTTTTCTTATTTAAGAGAAATTTTAAAGAAGTTTCTCTCCGTTGACGCAGGGAATAGGGTGGAATAAAATGGTTCTAGGTGGTGAAAAGTGGGGATCGAATTAAAGAACCCGTTCCTCCATTTTCATCCCAAAGCGGTATTTCAATCCGCGGCCAAAGGTTCCCTTTCATGTTCATCGGCGAGTTCAATCATACGGTGGATGAAAAAGGACGGTTGGCAATCCCGGTCAAGTTTCGGGCTGCCTTGAGCGGCGGTGCCGTGGTGACGCGGGGATTGGATTCTTCTTTGTTCCTGTTCCCCAAGGAGGAGTGGGACAAGTTGGCCGGGAAACTGGCTGCCTTGCCCCTGGGGCAGGCCAATAGCCGCGCCTTCGCCCGACTCATGCTTGCGGGCGCCATGGATGTGGAGTTGGACCGACAGGGCAGAGTGGTCCTCCCCGAGTACCTGCGCCAGTACGCTGGGCTCTCGAAGAACGCGGTAGTCGCCGGCCTTTCTACACGGCTGGAAATTTGGGATGCGGAGCGGTGGGACGCCTACAAGCGCAAGGCAGAGGAAAACGCGGAACAGATTGCCGAACAGCTCGGCGAGATTGGCGTCTAGTCCGTTCCTATCAGGCTTCGGCGGACAAACTTATGACCCGCCTTCATACGCCGGTTCTCCTCGAGGAGGTTTTGAAGTGGTTGGATCCGCGGCCCGGACAACGCTTCATTGACGGAACGGTCGGACACGGCGGCCACGCGGAGGCTATCCTCAAACGGATTCTTCCTACGGGACGTCTGCTGGCGATAGATCGGGACGCGGAGAATCTCGCGACCGCAAGGGAGCGCCTGGCCCCCTTTGGGAATATCGCAACCTTCGTTCATGATTCCTACGTTTCACTTGAACAGCAGGCTTATGCTTTCGACCCTGCTCTTGTGGATGGAATCCTGCTCGATCTCGGATTCTCTTCCGCTCATGTGGAAGATCCTGCTCGAGGCTTTGCGTTCTCGGCTTCCGGACCTTTGGACATGAGATACGATCAAAGCCAGGGGATGACCGCGGCAGATCTCGTGAATACGTACGATAAGGCTGAGTTGACGAAGATTTTTCGCCTGTATGGTGAAGAGCCGCGGGCTCAACAGATCGCCCAGGCCCTTGTCAACATCCGTCGTCAACACCCTATTCAGACGACTGCGGAGTTGGTCGATATCATCCTATCGGTTTCCCCACGGCGGGGAAAAGTCCACCCAGCCACACGCGTTTTCCAGGCCCTTCGGATTGCCGTTAACGATGAGTTGGGAGCAGTGGTTCGCGTGCTTCCGCAGACCATGGAAAGGTTAAAAATCGGCGGGAGGTTAGCAGTAATTTCTTTCCACTCGGGCGAAGATCGGTTGGTCAAGCGATGGATGAAGGCCGGGGAAGGAAAGTGGTTACGAATTCTTACCAAGAAAGCGGTTGTTCCTTCTCAGGAAGAGATGTCCCAAAATCCCCGCTCTCGCAGCGCGAAACTGCGCGTTGCCGAGCGGATTTCTTAACCCCTTTTTTTCGGGGGGATGCACCGGACGGCCGGCGTTTTCTTGCAAGGAAGCGCGAGCCGTCCGATCCAACCCAATGCAAAGCCATTATGCAACGGCATTCTGAACCGGACAAAACGCTTTCCCGTCTTCCTTCTTCTCCGCGGGCGCGGGGAAAAGGAGGAAAGACCGTGCTCTGGAATGCGCTTTGCGCATGCCTGATCGCGGGAACCGCCATCGTTTCCGTAGCACAGGTGACGCGTTCCTCTACGCGCGGTTATCAGATGCGCGATCTCGAGACCCATATTCAGGATTTGACCCTGGAGAATCAGCGGTTGGAGGTTCTGGCATCGGAGGCCGGGGCCATGGACGCTGTTGCCACGAAGACACGGATGCTCGGACTCGTAAAGACCGAGACGCCGGCTTATGCAGGCAGGACAGGGGGGTCCGTGGTCTCGTTTAATCATTGAAATCTAACCGCTGCGCGCGGGTGCCCTCAAGGCCTCCTGCGTGTGGCGATTTAGAGAAATAAAAAGAAAAGAAAAGATCGAAAAGTCTCGGGAAACCGAGATTTTTCGTTTGTCTCAAAGATCTCGACAAGAGGAAAAAAGCATGCTACGCTTTCCCCCGCCTGGCCCTATCGTCTAGCGGTTTAGGACGGCTCCCTCTCACGGAGCAAACTGGGGTTCGATTCCCCATAGGGTCACCAAAAGGCGCACGTGTGATTTTATCGCTACCGATTGCACGTGCGTCTTTTTTGTTGGTTATTCAACAGATTCACTGGATGTTTTAATTGTTAATATCGGTTGACAAACTAAGTAATTTATGGTACTTAAAAAAGCAGATTTTTTTAGGGTTTCGAAAAATGGATCTTTCCCAATGGAATAATAAGGAATAATAAGGAAGGAGTGTGAAATGCACTACGGTAGTGTAGTAGACGAAGGGCGTCCGTCGCTTGAGGCCTGTGGGATGATCAAACTTGCCGACGATCTTGCAGCCATTCTTGATAACCCGCTTTTTACCAACGAACGGAAGTATGAGCGGACCTACGAAGTGTCTGAGTTCTTCGAGGCCCGACAGAAGGTTTTCAACGCCTTCTGTGCCGTCTGCCTCCGGGCCGGCCTTCCTCTTCCTCAGGTGGAAGCTGCCTACTACCGCCTCTTCCTTCCCAAATCGCTGGAAGGGGATAGGGCCACGACAGCACAGGACCGTCTGAGTCAGCTCAAAGGTCTCCTTGAAAGTGGGGAGAGTGACCGGGACACCGACACCATGTGGCGATTCTTCACTCTTTTTCCGTCACTGCTGGTGGAGGAATGGAATGACGGAATAGAGAGGATCGAAAGAAGGACGCTCCTCGCGGTTCTCAATCTCCATTTACTGGAGAAAGGGCTGTTGCCCCTGCGTCCCAACTACGAGAAGTGTCTCCCGAATATCGATGGACTTCCTGTGCCGAGCCGGCCGGTTTCCGTTGTCGTCATCGACGATAGCTTGACCGAGCTTGTCAACACAGTGTTCCGACTGGCGGGTTGGCCGAACATCAACATCTCGACCCTCCATTACAGCTCAGAGGGATATGCCGAGCGCCTCGGAGACTCGAAAGAGGCTCATATCAAGGCGCTGCAGGAGCAGATGATGTCCCCCGACGTGGTCTTGCTGGATAAAGACCTGTCCAACCGTTACGATCCGGTGCATCTGACAGGACCGGAACTCGTACCCAACCTCAGAAGCTGGTTTCCGAACGTGACGTTGTTCGGTAACACGGGCGGAACCATGGAAGATTTTGAGAAGGTGGGTGTCCACAGCAACTGTGAGAAAGGGCGAAGAACCCAATCTCTCGCGAATGTCCTTCGTGGGCTCTAAAAACAACCAAGCGTAACAAGGAGTCTTTCGATGAATGGTGATGCTGCGGTCAACCGATACAACGATTTGTTCTTTGGGGTTCCTCTCTGGGGTGGTCAAGAATGGCGAACAATGCAGCCGGAAGATTTGACCAAGGAAATCTTCCTTCCGGCCCTCGATGAGGTCATGGCCATTCTGGAAGAGAAGCACACGGATGCCATGACAGCGCTCAACAACTATCACGCCTTGCCGTGGTGGAAGAAGCTCTTTTCGAAGCGGCCGCCGAAACCCCAGCCGCTTCCAACTCGCGGCGAAATCATCGCTGAGATGGCTAGTCGGTGCCGGGAGTTGGCCAACTGGATGGACGCCAACAGGTCTCGTCGGTTCTACGTCGGCTCCGACATGTCGGCCTTCATCCGTGGTCCCCGTACGGTCGCCCGGCTCCTCGAACAGCAGACCTGATCGTAGAGGGCGTCTCAACCCCGTTCGAACCGAAACGCCCCGTCTGGGTCGCTCGTCGGTTCGGCGGGGTGTTTCTTTTGAAGAAATAGTGAAATATGCCGTGGTGTAACTGTTCCAGATCCGTCAGCACTCAGATATGCAGAGTTCTCGAAACTCGTTTTATTCTTCAAATTGTTTGTTATTTTTATTTGACAAATCATTAAAAAAATGGTAGAATTTCTCTATTCGAGAATGAAGAAAGAGCTTTTGTGTACAAAGAAGATCTTTAAAACGCAAAAAGAGAGAATTCTGCTGAAATAGACAGCATTTAGTACATCAGATCCTGGTGTTCTGGATGCTGTCTACGAAGCAGAGAACCTTTTCCCCCGGCCCTGATTGACGGACCGTAAGGGAATACCAACAAGGAAGTCCGGGAGAGCCTGGACAAGGAGGAAGGTCATGGAGAATCTGAAACGGGAGTTCATCGAGCGTCAGGCCGCGAAAGCGGCGGCTCAGGGGTTTTTGGCTGAGATCGAGGCCGTCTGGGAGGCCAACGGGTCCGTCGACCCGTATAAGGATCTGGGGGACAATAGCCCCGAGAGAATGGCCGCTCGCCACCAGGCGATGGCGTATTATCAGATACGTGCCTGGTTTCAGGAGCAAAAATGGGAGCTGTACGCTCCCGAGTCGATGAATGACCAGTTATCTCGTTCTGCTCGAAGCTCTAGGGTTGTAACATCCGAGTTTTGTAGCTCCACGGGCTGGACATGGACGGAGTATGTCGTTCACGGAACATTCGTCGTGGACG
>DATDUW010000011.1:0-26276 GCA_035290185.1 Patescibacteria group bacterium | reverse complement strand
GTTTCCCTCGTACGCCCCGTTTGTGACAGTACCGACCGTCCCGAATCCGAATCCGATTGAACCGAGTAGGGACGGCAAGTTCCCCTCGTAATCCCATCCGGCAGCCAGGCCGACGGGATTGGAGAAACGAATTCCCGCAATGGTTTGTTCAAGGGCGGGGTGTTTGTAAGCAAAGAGTCGCTTTGTCGCCGCTCTTCCAAGACGGCATGACCCGAGTCTTTCTCCAACCTCGCCCATTGTCTCATGAATTTTTTCCGGATCAAGGCAAAAGAAGATAGGCTTGAGAACGCGGGTATAAATCCAACGCTGGACCTCGGGGAAGAACATAATCGGCTTCGTTTATTATTTTCTTTGGTGATTTCTAGTGTACGATTGAAAGGAAAAGATTTCAATCAAAAAACCCCCGTTGTCACAGGGGTTTTTCAAAAGGATTTTATTTTTTTACAGTCGCGATAATGGATTTGAAAATATTCGGTTGTTTGGCGGCCAGGTTGGAAAGGATTTTTCGGTCCAGTTCTACGCCGGCCTTTTTCAAAAGATCCATGAAACGGCTGTAGGAGAGGCCTTCGGGTCGGACGCCAGCATTGATGCGGAGCTGCCAGAGTTGGCGGAAAGTCCGTTTTTTATTCCGCCGGTCGCGATAGGCATAGACGCCGGCCTTAATCGAAGCAATTTTGGCAAGTTTGATCTTGGACTTACGTCCCCACATGTACCCTTTTGTTTTCTTCAGAAGGGTTCGGCGGCGTTTGACGTGCATGGTACCGCGCTTGACTCGAGACATAGCGGGAGGAGGATAAAGGAAGAGGATTAAACGCCCTCGTAGGGAAGAAGCGTGCGCACGGCTTTGATGTGAGCGCGGGAAAATTCCGTATCGCGCCGCTTTTTGCGTGTGATCTTTCCCGGATCCCGAGAGTTGTAATGGCTCTGGCCGCAATAACGCTTGAGGACTTTTCCATTTTTGGTTACCCGCATGCGTTTTGCAAGAGATTTGTGCGTTTTCATTTTCATAAAAAGAAGGAGCCTTCCTTCGCCTGGCCTTAGAGACAGACTTCGGAGGGTAAAGAGACGGAGATTTCGAGGAAATAAAGCGTCGGAATCGTATCGGAACGGCCGGAGATTGTCAATCAACGGGAGACAATCAGGGTCATGCGGCCGCCTTGCTTGGAGATGGGCTGTTCGATGCGAATGGGAAAATCTTGCCGGATCCGTGCGACGAATTTGTTCATGATTTCTTCCGCCAGTTGGGAATGAGAACGCTCTCGACCTCTAAGAACAATTTCCAACCGCAGTTTGTCCCCGCGTTCCAGGAATTTTTTTGCCTGCTGGTAACGCACGTCGAAATCGTGCTCTCCAATGCGGATGGAAAGGCGAATACCTTTGACCTCCACTTCCTTCGATTGGGCTTTTTGCTTGCGAACCTCTTTTTCTTTTTGATATTTGAATTGCCCGTAATCGAGAAACTTGGCAACAGGCGGTTCGGCTTTTGGCGAAACCTCGACCAGATCCAATTCTCGCTCCCCGGCCAGGCGAAGGGCATCGGCCGTTCGCAAAACGCCGAGTGGCTGGCCTTTTTCATCCACGACACGCAGATGTTCCGCATCAATCTCTTCGTTGAAACGATATTGGGGAATTTCAATTTTCGGCTTACGGACGCGGTGGCGGTGGATGCGCATAAGACAAAAGACGGAAGGTTGCATTCGCGTCCTGTTCGCAGGGGCGGGTTGGAACGCCTCTCCATCACGGACGGGTACTGTTTACAGGCGAAATGATAGCAGAACCTTCGCAAAAGACAAGGGCTTGTCCGGCTTTTCAACAACGCTGATGCCACGGTATACTGTCTTCGGAACAAACTATGCCGATTCTTGCCAGCAACAAACGAGCCTCTTTTGATTATGAATTCCTCGAAATGCTGGAAGGCGGCTTGGTATTGACAGGTCCAGAAGTTAAATCAACCAAGGGGGGTCGGGCACAGCTCAAGGGTTCATTCCTCCAGGTTCGTGGTGGGGAACTTTGGTTAAAAAATGCTTTTATTGCTAAGTACGATCCGGCTGGCCCTCAGGAATCCTATGACGGCTCTCGAAATAGAAAAGTCCTCATCCGGCGAAAGGAATTGATTCGGCTGGCAGGGAAGACGCAGGAAGATCGATTGACATTAGTACCTGTTTTGCTCTATACTGAGCGAAACCTCGTGAAGTTGAAGTTTGCCATTGCCCGGGGGAAAAAGAAATTTGAAAAACGGGAAACGATAAAGAAAAGGGAGGTTGAGCGTCAGATAAGAGACCGTTTGCGAACGTGAAAGGACCCAGCCGGTCATTCCGCAAAGGATCCGGATACCATTTGGGATTCGTTGGGGACTGATCGGGATTGATGGGAGCAGGTTGCGCAGTCAAGCAAGCCGAGGTGGTATCCTTCCTCGAAAATCCGGGATACAAATTTTCAACTGCCAACTCGGTAGTCGCTCGGGCTAAGGCGGCATTGGCGAAAGCCTTTGCTGTTCCGGCCCTTGCACCGGTTCTCGCGTAAGTCGAGAACCCATTCGCCGCTGTGCGCCTGTCCGCAGCGATACGGGTGTTATAATAGACAGGCTGGATGGGCAGCGCGTCGGCTGCTGTCCATTAAGATCATTGCCGGCTCCGGCCGCGGGTTGAGCCCCGCTTTCCACCGCGAACCGGTTTCCTAGGCGAGGCTGAGCTTGGAGAAAGGCTGTGCGGACGCTTGCCAGACGGGGGTTCGATTCCCCCCAGTTCCACCATCCTTCGCTCCGACTAACGTCGGAGCTACGGATGGCAGGCCATAAAGTCTGCTATCTGTTGGTCGGAGCGAAGGATGCCCTCCGAAGTCGTAAGACGAAGGAGGGCTTTGTTTTAGGTATGTTATCGATGGTCTGCAGGCCACAAAAGGTTTTTCATCTGCACAGTCTGGGCGAGAAGGGCTCGAGTTAAAAACGCGTGTCGCCCAGGCATACATTTTTGTATCCTGTTTGCACTATGTTTACTGTCTACATTCTCCGGAGTTCTAAGACGGGTTCTTACTATCGCGGCTTTACAGAACTAACGGCAGAAGAAAGATTGGCCTACCACAATCAGGGTTTGGTTTCCTCTACGAAAGGCGACTGTCCTTGGAAGCTTGTGTGGTTTGGTGTTTTTGAAGAACGAAAAACAGCTCTGAATTTTGAAAAATATCTCAAGTCGGGATCTGGCCATGGTTTTACGTGGAGGAGGTTGGTTCATAGAACGTGAATTATAGATACCACAAAAACTCATCAACTAACGGTTGGTGATTTTTTGTTTCTATTGAGGGAAATAATTGCCTTCGTCTGGTTGGAATTCTTGTTGTATAAGTGCTGGTTGTTTTTCTCCATTGCCCAAATAATGCCCAAAGTTAAGTGTTTCACATCCAAAATACCCGTCGGTCAAAGCCGACGGGTTTTGAAAACAAAAGAGCGCACCCGGGGACCAGGCACGCTTTTTCGCGTTCGGTCCCGCGCGGGTGCGCGGAGTTATTGTACAATCTCGGCCGGTCGAGAGGTCGAGATAGGAGGGGCGATTTGGTCACGGATCCAATCCAGAGCCCCCTGCATGGTGCGGGCGAACTCATACTTCTGCCCGTCCCATAGGTCGTGCCCAGTGTTGGTGAAGACGAGATGGCTGCTGGGCAATGCCTTATGCAATTCGACCGTTGCATAGGCGTTGCACACCATATCATAGCGGCCATTGATGATGACTGTGGGGATCCCGGTGATGTGGGCCAGGCGGGAAGGCCGGAGGATCTGCTTCGTTCGCGAGATGAAACTCCGGTTGGCGAAGTAATGATTCTCCAGTCGAGCCACCGGCAGGATCTGTGCCGGGTCCAGAGCATCGGCTGTGAGGGCCTTGATTTGGAGGAGATTTATCTCCCACGAGACCCAGCGTATTGCCGCTTCATTGGCCATGGCTTCGTCGACTCCATTTAGGCGTTTATGATAGGCAGCTACGAGATCGCCGCGCTCGTCGGCAGGAATGAAGTCGAAGAACTGTTTCCACGCTTCGGGATAGAACTGACCGGCCCCGCCGCGCAGATACCAGTCCACGTCTTTTTCCCGCGAGAGCCAGATACCGGCAACAGCGATGAACGAGGTCCGATCCTGCTGTTCCTCGGCGTACAGAAGGGCCATGGTCGCCCCCCAGGAGTGGCCCATCACGCCCCACTTCTCGATGTCGAGGTGGATCCGTAGTTTCTCCACGTCCTCGATGAGCAGCGGCGTGGTGTTCTCCTCGATGGAGGCGTAGGGCGTCGAAGACCCGGCTCCACGCTGATCATAGAGGATAACCCGGAAGAAGTCTGGGTCGAACATCAGGCGCATCGATTTGCTCAGCCCGCCACCAGGCCCTCCGTGAAACACCACAACCGGGTAGCCGGCCGGGTTTCCGCATTGCACATAGTGCATGGTGTGGATCGCCGAGACTGGCAGGGTTGATTCGTCGTAGCAGACGCCTTTTTCCTTCGGGTATAGACTCTCCGGAACCGGCGTAACATACTCCTGGAAATCCTTCGCCGAAAGAGAGCCAGTAAGCAGAACAAAAAAAAGGACCGAGAAAATTCGTTTCAACGGAGCCACGTGGGCCTCCTTCGTAAAACGTTGACGTTCAGTTGTAAAAACAACCGTGTCTATGTTGGCAGTTTATTTCTTATTTGTCAATTAGTTTTATCAAAAATAAGCGAATTCAAAATAGTAAATCAGACAGGGGATGAAATTTTTCACCCAAAGTCACTTCGTAATCAAGAATACGGGATCGATCAAGACTATTGACAAAATAGTTTTTTCCCGTCATGGTTTATTGTCTCGTCTATTTTGAGACAACTGATAAATCGCTGAGGGACTGGCGATTTATGAACCTTCAACAATTTGGATAAGATAAGGAGAAGAACTTGAAACTCAAGGGATTTTTTTGGTTTTTTTTCGAAAAAAAATGGGTGCGGCGGTTGGGGTGGGGTGCGCTGGTTGGAATGTTGATCCTGCTCGTATGGTGGGTTGGGAGTGCAGCCCTTTCCTACGACCGTCGTCAGAAGACCGAACTCGACGCCAAGACGGCGATCCTTTGTACCAATGTGACCAACGAGAATTGGTATCAGGCAGAATGGGCTGGAGGAGCCTCTTCAAAGGATACCTGTGAATATTGGGGAGGAATCATGTTGTTCGGCGTTCCTGCTGGAAAAAGTTTCAGGCCCTGTACGTTTGGTGGCCTCCCTATGTTCTGTTTGTTTCATGAAAATAAAGATGTGGATCTTTTTTGGATTACTGGTTCACGTGCATTTGGTGTCAAGACCGCGGACATGGAGCGAGTTCGTCCGCATTTGGCAGTTTATTGATCGACATGGTGTCTCCACCATCACCAAGGATCACAGCTCCACCTGGGGTGAGGGCCTTCTTCGATCCGGATCGGAGACCGTTCACGCATACCGGATGGGTTCGGTGCGTCGGAGGCCGCATGGCCGACGGACGCTGGCCCGCCTGGAACGTCTACACCGGGACAACCCGGTAACATGCCGCATCTGCGCGGCCCGATACGAAGGGCCTCATCTCGCAGATGCGGCTCTTCTATTTTGGAGAGAAATCGTCATTCCATCTGGGGAATGGAACCAAAACATTCGCCAGATAAAGCAGGCGGGTTTTCTAAAAATAAAAAGGCGCACCCGGGGACCAGGCACGCTCTTTCGCGTTCAGTCCCGCGCGGGTGCGCGGAGTTATTTGAGAGCCTGGGCCAGGGCGCGCATGGCCCTGTTGTATCGCTCCTGCCAGAAGTCGTGATACTGAGTCCCTTTGTCCGGGAGACCAGCATTGTTCTTCCAGCTCAGAGCCCTTTGATCAGGGCCGTACTTCCGTTCGTTGCCGATCCCGAAGTTTACGCAGCCGTTCGGTCCATTGTCTGCATACGTGTCGAGGATCTTGGGGCTGTGGGTTTCGTCGGGCCTTTCAAAGAAGGAGAGTCGTCCGCCGGTAGGGGAGGCCGGGGGGACGAAGTACACGGTGTACCGAGTCTCGTTGTAGATGAACACCGCCTGGACGTCGCCCTCGCCAGAGAGGTTCTCCTTCCAGGACAGAAACCGCCCTTTCTTTGTCCCCGATTCCATCCCGGTGACCACGCGCTCTACGGTCTGCTTGTCGGTCGCGAGGCTCGGGCATTGACCTTCTTCGGCGGACCTCGGGCTACTGGAGGGTACTGTGACAGTGTTGGCAGAAGGGCCCTCATTGTTTTGTTCCAGCCTCGACGCCAGTGCCTCGCCGCGCGTTTCTGCAATCTTGTGCTTCAACCGCACCGAATCTCGATGCATTATCATGAGGGTGACAAGAAGGATGAGTATGACCGACCAGAAGCTAAGAGACACCAATTTCTTGTTCATTTTTCCTCCTATTATAGATCACGAGGTCATACTCAATTTTCTCGTCGATCTTCCCATAGGAGGGTGACCACGATGATGATGCTGAAGGCGCTCCAGAAAAAGATTAGGAGGGGTCGGTAATCCTTGTGGAAGAGGTCGCCCCATCTCCATACCACGAGGGCAGATGCCAGCGGATAGACCCAAGCGACAATCCTAGTAGTTCGTTTCCACTTTCGGAAGGTTGCCGCGCCACGCACGCTCTTGATCACGCTGATGGTGGCGTAGTAGAGGAACAATTCGATGGTCATGGTGGCCCACGCCAATGCCGAGGAAACCCACCCGAGCGTCTCATCGCTGGCAGCCGATCCTCCCAGGGCCACGATCCATCCCACAAGTAGGAGGAAGGCGACGTATAGAGATCGTGTTTTCCAGTCGATGGACAGAAGTTTTTCTTCTAACATTTTTTGTTACTCCTTGTTGTTTTGTTCGACGTAAAACGTCTGGACCCGTTCGTCCTGACTTCCTACATTGAAGAGAAAGAGGCGAGATTGGAATTCCTGGACGACCTCGCCGATTCGCTTCCCCGGATCCTCTTGTGGGACGTAGAGAACCGTGAGGGTCTTCAGGTGTTCGCCATCATCTCCGTCCACCTTCGCGAGTAAGACGCTACTGATCTGCCCTGGATGGGCGTTGGCCACAGAGAGGTTGTCACAGAACCCGTTTTCAGAATTCAGAATGACCTCGCCGTTACTCCCTCGCAGGGTGATGGGGCCGTCGAGGCCCTGAATTTCTGCACAGATTGTGACAACCTGACCAGGGAACGACCCGTTAGTCGTGGTAGCGGGTTCTTGGTTTATCCCGAGCACGGAGATGATGACAATCCCCACAGCCAGGAAGATGAGAAAATAAAAAAACAAACCCGCTCTTATGTACTCCCAGATTTTTTTCAACACCGTCGTCTCCTCCAACCAAATTGTGAAATAACCCCTGCAAAAAACTGTTTCAACCTCAACACATTTCCTTTAAAAAATCAAGACCCACCACACCCTCCGACTGTTTCAATGAATTTGGCCTTTGTGTTATGATAAAGTGTGTCTATGACTTCCCAGCAACCCCAACTTGTTAATGTGACCTTTTGGGCTATTCTGAAGGTAGTTGTTGTTATTATTTCGATTGGGCTTCTTTGGTTTTTGCGCGATATTTTAGCCATCCTCTTGGTGGCCGTTCTTTTGGCCGCGCTCATCGATCCGTTTGCGGATTGGTTTTCGCGCCACCGGCTTCCCCGTGCGCTCGCGGTTTTGATTGTCTATATCTTTTTGTTCGCTGTCAGTGCCCTGATTTTGATTCTCCTCATTCCACCGATCTTGGACCAGGCCCAACAGCTTATCCTCAATTTTTCCGATACGTATCGGAGCTTAATTTCAACCCTTGGAAGATTCCGGGCCCTTTCTGTCCAATATGGCTTTGAGCAAAATCTCCAGGAGAGTCTCCAAACGCTCCAGAGTCAATTAGGCGGCCCCATTGAAAGAGTTTTTACAACGATTACAAGTTTTCTTGGTGGACTAGCCGCTTTTCTCCTCGTGCTGGTGTTGGCTTTTTATATGGTTGTAGAAGAGGGCGGAACGCGTCGTTTTTTTAAACATTTGGCTCCGGAAGAATATCAGCCATTCCTTTCTGCCCTATCAATAAAATTACATCGCAGTATCGGACAGTGGCTGCGAGGACAGTTGGTTTTGGGGTTGGCCATTGCCGCCACAACCTATATAGGCCTTCTTTTGATTGGTATTCCTTACACACTCGTCCTTGCTCTCCTTGCGGGTCTGTTGGAGATAATTCCCTATGCCGGTCCCCTTCTTTCGGCTGTCCCTATTCTGATTATTGCGTTTTCCCTTTCTCCTTTAAAAGGCGTTTTAGCTTTAGGGGTCATCATACTCATCCAGCAACTCGAGAATAATTTTTTGGTTCCAAAAGTCATGCAAAAGGCAACAGGTTTAAATCCTATTGTTAGTATTCTCTCTCTTTTGGTTGGGGCAAAAATGGGAGGAGTTCTTGGTGCCCTGCTTGCCATCCCCGTAGCCACTATGTTGATGGTTGTGTTGGAGGAATTCTTTGCCTTTTCATTAAAGAAAGACGCTCCTCCTTCGCGTTAGTTTTTTCTATGCCCCCCCTCCATCATCACAGCGCTTTTCCAGCCACCGTTGCCCTTTTGACAGCCGCTCTCGCTGCTCTTGTGGCTTGGACGTATGCGGGAAAGCCCCTGGTTTCACCACATCGCGTTGTACGCGATCAAGGTACAGTAAACTCTCTTTTGAAACCCGAAGATTACGATCGTTCTGTCCACGATCGGCTTGTCGACCTGCCAGAGGTATTGCGTCAGAATGCTGACACGGAAAGTCGTGAACGCTTCTTAGAAGAGACGTTGAATTGGCTGTTGTCTGTTCCGGTTCCTGCCGAACGGCGGGAAGTCCATCTTGCTTTCGCCCTTTCGCTGAATGGCATGCGGGAAGGATTGACAGCGGACGGGTCAACAAAGTTTGAAGAGAGCTGGCAGGCATTTGAGGCGACCCTTTTGCGTCTTGGTTGGGTGAGAGAATAAAAGAAAGGAACGTCATGCTTCTTTTTCTTCGTTTTCTTCCCTTTGTTGCTGCTCTTTTTTTAGGGGGCGGAGCTGTTTGGGCTTCGCAAAGCGGCCTGTCTGCTGGCTGGATTTTGACTGGTACATGGTTCATGTCCGTTGTCGTGCAGATTTTGTTGATTCGAACTGGTCCACGGAGATTGCGCTCCTGGGCACTCCTCGGGATTCCTCTTCTATTTTCGGCATTCGGATTGCTCTTTTTCCTCTTTTTAGAATCTTCGCAAGCAAGAATTGCCATAGGAATCCTTTTGGCCGCAGGGGTTTTTATTTGGGATGACAACCTCTTTTTTTATGTGCATGCCCCGGCTGGCTACCGTGTCAACAGTTTGGAATATCTGACATTGGCCCTTGCCATAACAGCGATTTTTTTTCTTTCCGCCGCCGGATATGGTGGGGTTCTTTTCCTCCAAGAATCCGTTTGGTTCTTTGCTGTGGCATGGATGATGGCCGCGTGGCTTCTTTTTTGGTGTCTGTGGTGGGTCTGTAAAAAAGAGAGACCCTGTTTTACGGCCGTGATCCACGCGTTCGTTCTCGTCCAGTTGTTTGCCGCTCTTTCTTTTCTTCCAAGCAGTCCGTTCGTTAACGCGAGCCTGCTTGCTCTTGCGGCTTATACCTTGTTTGGACTACAGAGAGCCCAGACCCTGCATCGGATTGGGAAGCGATTGGTTGGACGGTTCTCAGTGGTGGTTATTGTTTTGGCCGTCATTGTTATCGGAACGGCGCGCTGGAAATGAGCGAGTTGATTTGAAAAATGTTAAGTCGTCTTTTTATGAATCACCGCCGTTTAACGGTTTTGCGGGCGCTTGGAGCCTGTGCAATGACGATTTGTGCTGGGGCAGCAGGGGGCGTTATCGGGTCCTCGGTTACGAATGGTTCGCTCGAAACTTTTGCCGACCGTCTCTTTCGTTCCGCCGGACCCGTTTCTTTTCCCTCAGGAGAGCGTCCCGTCCGTCTTTTAGAGGGAGATGAAGACCGCCTGGCGATGCTACGGGAAGTCGCCCTTCCTACGGTTGTCCGGATTTATACTTCTCCAATAGACAGAGAAGATTTTGATTCATCTATTCCAACGGCTCGCGGTATTCTGCTCACATCGGATGGGTGGGTCGCGGCTGCTCCATTTTTTTTGGCTGAATCAGAGGAGGCTACGTTATCCGTCCTATCCGGTCAGACGTTTTATCCGATTACGGCCGTTGTGGCAGACCCGGCATCTGAAACGGTTTTTTTGAAAATGGCTGCGTCCAATCTGCCCGTTGCCGCTTTTGGAACCACCAGCCGTTTGGAACCCGGAGAACCCATTTTTGTCCTTCCGTCAGATAAGGAAATACTCCCTATGGCTTTCCGAGGGTGGAATGGGACAGAGGGACGTTCGGTTTCCGTAGATGTCCCGCATCGGTTTCTTTTCCTTTCGGGTGAAGTCCTTGCGCCCGGGTCTCCCGTGTTCAACCAACAGGGAGCGTTTATTGGTTTGACTTCTGGAAAAAAAGAATCGGATGCACCTACGCAGGCCATTCCCGTGGAAACGTTTCAAGGACCGCTTCGTTCTTTGCTCCAAACAGGGGAGATTCAGCGGCCCTTTTTGGGGGTGCGTGGCACGGATTTGAGCCAGGCACCCGGCGTTGTTTTAGAGGGCCGAACTCGTGGAATGTTGGTAGATGTTGTAGAAAAGGGAAGTCCTGCGGAAAAAGCTGATATCCGTTCGGGAGACGTGATCGTCGAAGTGGGCGGTCGTCCGATTTATCGAGAGGCTTCCCTAGAACGGTTCCTTGCTTTTGCCCAGCCTGGGGAATTATGGATCCTTGGATTGGAACGGGATGGGGTCACTTTGGAAGTGGAGGTCATTCTCGAAACCCTTGCTCTTTTACCTTAACTCTTTTTTCTTCTTTATTTTTGCCTATGGCTTTCCCATCTGCTGCTTCTTATCTTTCCCGCCGGTGGAGAACGGTTGTTGTTTTTTCTCTGGCTGGGCTGGTGTTGGCGCTTGGTCTTTCCCTCATCCAACCCCTGCGTTATTCCTCAACAATTCGCCTGCTCATCTTACAGGATGGTGGAGGGTCTTCTGATGCTTATACAGCGAGCCGTTCCGTTGAACGCCTGGCGGAGAATCTGGTTGCCATTCTCTATACGACTTCCTTTTACGATCAGGTTATGAAAGCTGGTTTTGATATTGATCAGTTGGCTTTTCCAACTCTGGAATGGAAAAAGCGTCGTTTTTGGGAAAAGACCGTTTCAGCAAGCGTTGCCCGCGGAGCCGGCCTTTTGACGATTACCGCTTTTCATAAGGACGTTTCTCAAGCCGAACAGATTGCCAATGCCGTGGCCTATGTGTTGACCTTGCAGGCGCCTTCGTATGTTTCAGGAGGCAATGTGAGCGTGCGTATTGTGGATACCCCGCTTAATTCACGGTGGCCGGCAAGACCCAATATCCCTGCCAATGTTTTTTCTGGCATTGTTCTCGGGGGCTTGGCAGGAGTCGGCTACGTTCTTTTGAGAGCGGAACAGATCCGTCGTCGACACCAGTTTGTGGATGAGGAAACGTGAGACACCCTGGACGGATCTTCCCCTTGACAAGGATTCATTTAGCACTCTATATTTGAGAGTGCTAGATTTTTTATGAAAGCCACGCTATGAACGAGCGGCAGGAGGACGTGCTCCGTTGGATTGTGGAGGAATACGTTCGGGCTGCCGAACCGATTGGTTCTAAAGTTCTCTGTGAGAAGTATGCCCCCAGTTTATCGCCAGCCACGATCCGCAACGCCATGGCTGTACTGGAAGAAGAGGATTATGTTCGTTCGCCGCACCCGTCTGCCGGCCGGATTCCCACAGAAAAGGGTTATGCCTACTACCTACGGCGTTTTGTCCGTCCTCAACGCGTTCGAGGAGCCGATCATCGCCTGTCTGACGCTTTGGAACACACGGCAAACGACGAGGTCGCGCTCAAACAATTGGCTAGGGCCCTTGTTGATCTTTCCGGAGAAACAGCCGTGGCAGCGTTCGGGTCCGGGTGGAGTTATTGCGCGGGCGTCTCAAATCTGTTTCAGAAACCGGAATGTGGCGACCTCGAGTTAGTGCGCGATCTTTCGTGTGTTTTGGATCGCTTCGACGAGGTGATGGAAGCCCTGTTCGGTCTTCTTTCTCGTGAGCCTCAAGTGCTTTTGGGAACGGAAAATCCTTTTGGTGAGGAAATGGCCGCGGTTCTTGTTAAGCACGTTTTGCCGAATCATCGCGTGGGGATCATTGGTCTGGTGGGTCCTTTGCGCATGGATTATGCCCGCAATCTTGGCCTGATCGGGGAAGCAAAGGATGTGCTTGAACGTTCCAGTCCCTTGTCCGGTCGGCACAGCTTCCATCAAAAATCAACCGAAGACGATTATGAATCCCCAACCTCCTTTTGACGAAACTCCCCCCACACCTCAACCCGTGTCAGCCGAAGAGACGCTTCAAAAAGAAAGAGATACCTATTTGGAAGGATGGAAACGAGCGCTTGCGGATTATGATAATTTAAAAAAGGATTTGGGACGGGAGAAGACGGCGACACGTCAAGCCCTTGCGGAAGCGTTTTTCCTGGCCGTCCTTCCGGTACTTGATCATTTTCATCAAGCCCTGCGCCATCGTCCAAAGGAAGGAGAAGCGTCCATCGATGCCTGGGTCACCGGGGTGCTCCGCGTCCGCGAAGAGCTCTCCTGCGCCCTTGCCGGGTTCGGGGCCGTTCCTTTTGGGGTCGTGGGCGATCTGTTTGACCCGCGTTGTCATGAGTCTGTGGGTGCTCGTTGCGAGGCTTCTTTTCCGGATCAAGGTATTTTGGAAGTGTTAGAACTAGGATGGCGTATGGGAGAAAAGATCGTGCGTCCAGCCCGCGTTATCATCAATAATTTGCCGCCTTTGTCCGCGGACGCAGGGGGTCCACCGGACGGGTAAAAAATCATGTTATTTTTTCTTTATTGAGTGTCAAAACATTGCTATGTCTCGTATCCTTGGAATCGATCTCGGAACCACGAACTCCTGCATGGCCGTTATTGAAGGCGGTCAACCGAAAGTCCTTGAGAACAAAGAGGGTGCACGGACAACCCCTTCCGTAACGGCGGTTGTGAAGAATGGCGAGCGCCTGGTGGGCGCTTTGGCCAAACGGCAGGCCGTCACGAATCCGGAGAACACGCTTTTTTCGATCAAGCGTCTGATCGGACGCCGATGGGAAGACCCGGAAGTTCAGCACGACCTGAAGGTCATGCCGTATAAAATGGTAAAACACGGCGACGGCGTGGGCGTTGTTCTCGGGGGGAAAGAAAATACACCGGAAGAAATTTCCGCGATGGTGCTTCGCAAACTCAAGGAAGATGCGGAGGAGCGGCTTGGAGAAAAGATTACGGAAGCCGTGATTACGGTTCCGGCCTATTTTGACGATGCACAGCGCAACGCCACGAAAGTCGCCGGAGAAATCGCCGGGCTCACGGTGCGTCGCATTATCAACGAACCAACAGCGGCGGCGCTGGCTTACGGATTCGACAAGAAAACCGGACAGAAGATTCTCGTTTACGATCTTGGTGGCGGGACGTTCGATGTCTCGGTTCTTGATGTTTCGGAAGATACGGTCGAGGTGAAGGCAACCAATGGCGATACACACCTGGGTGGCGATGATTTTGACCGCCGGATCATTGATTGGATTATTGCCGAATTCCTCAGGGAGGAGGGGATTGATCTTTCCAAGGATCCCCTGGCTCTGCAGCGCATTAAAGACGCGGCGGAGAAGGCGAAGATTGAGCTTTCAACAACGCAGCAATCCGAAATCAATCAACCGTTTATCACAAGCGATGCGGCCGGCCCCAAACACTTACTGCTGATGCTGTCGCGGGCCAAGCTCGAGGAGCTGGTCTATGACTATGTGGAGAAGACCTTCGAACCCGTCCGTTCCGCGCTGCGCGACGCGAAAATGGGAAAGGAACAGATTGAAGAAGTTGTGTTGGTCGGTGGCATGACCCGGATGCCGCTTGTTCAAAAGAAGGTGGAGGAATTTTTTGGAAAAAAGCCGAATATCAGCGTGAATCCCGATGAAGTCGTGGCTTTGGGGGCTGCGGTTCAGGCCGGCGTGCTCGGAGGCGAAGTGCGTGACGTGCTCCTGCTTGATGTAACCCCGCTTTCTCTTGGAATTGAAACACTTGGGAGCGTCATGACACCGCTCATTGAGCGCAACACGACGGTCCCTTGCAGCAAGTCCCAAATTTTTTCAACAGCCGCGGACGGGCAGACCACCGTGGAGGTTCACGTGCTCCAAGGGGAGCGTCCCATGGCTGCAGACAATAAAACGCTCGGTCGATTCATCCTTTCCGGGATTCCTTCGGCTCCACGCGGTGTTCCGCAGGTCGAAGTCAAATTTGATATTGACGTGAATGGTATTTTGCATGTGTCTGCGACGGATAAGGCAACAAATAAAAAGCAAGAGGTGACGATTACGGCGTCGACCGGTTTGGCCAAGGATGAAGTGGAACGCATGCGGCGCGAAGCGGAGGAACACGCCGAAGAAGATCATCAGAAGAAGGAACAGATCGAACATCGCAATCTTGCGGAAACCATGATTTATACCGCTGAAAAAATGCTGAAGGATGCCGGAGACAAGGCAACGCCGGAGGATCGCCGGACCATTGAGGAAAAAATTGAGGCCCTTAAAAAAGTGAAGGATGGTGACGATCATCCCGCAATCAAGCGTGCGGCAGACGATCTTTCCACTGTCGCGCAAGCCTTGGGTGCTAAAATGTACCAGAGTCAGGGAGGGACAGCAGAAGGCGCGGCAAGCCCCGAGACTCCTTCAGGGGAACATTCCGGTCCGGTCGATGCGGAATTCCAAGAGAAAAAACCAGGAGAAGACGTTTAACGTGTGGCATCGACGCCGTCAACAACGATGCAACAAGGAGACATCTCTTCAACAGAGGAATGGCTGGCAGCGCAAGTTGCCGTCCAGTCCGGTTGTACGAAGGTCCCTGTTTTTCCTCTTCCTGACTCTTGTTCGTCGTCCGTAAGAATGGTGGGGAGGGTCGCTTCCTTCCATCCGATTGGATGGATTGTCCTTGTGATGATCATCGGGATGTTTTTGAAAATGGCTTTTCAAAAAAAGGTGTGAATAAAAAGGATTATTACGCAGTCCTCGGTGTTTCTAAAGAAGCCAATCAGGAGGAGATTAAAAAAGCCTTCCGAACGCTGGCTCACAAACACCATCCTGATAAATCAGGTGGGGACGCAGAAAAATTTAAGGAAATCAATGAGGCTTATCAGGTCTTGGGGGATCCGGAAAAACGGAGTCGCTACGATCGTTTGGGATCAGCCGCATTTGAGAATGGAGGTTTTTCGGGAGCCGATGGGTTCTCGGGAGCCGGTTTTGGCGCGGCCGGATGGGAAGACCTCGGAGATTTGTTTGGAGATCTCTTTGGCAACAGTGCGGCGCGTTCCCGGCGTCCAGCGCGAGGGGAGGATCTGGAAATGGATGTTGAGCTGGCTTTTAAAGAAGGTCTTTTTGGAACGGTGAAAAACGTAAGAATAACGAAGCCCTCGTCTTGTCCATCCTGCAGAGGATCCGGTGCCGCTCCTGGAGCTGCATCAAAAATCTGTTCTGTCTGTGCGGGTTCGGGGTGGCAGGCACACCTACAACGGACGATTTTGGGAAACGTCCAGACGCGCATCGTTTGTCCTGCTTGTGTCGGGACAGGTCACCTTCCGGAACACCCCTGTCCGGATTGTCGTGGAGAAGGGGTTCGATCGCAAGGGAAGACCCTTGAAGTCCGCATTCCGCCGGGTGTGGAAGACGGGATGACGTTACGTGTTCGTGGCGAGGGAGCGGCGAGGAAAGGGGCAGAACCCGGCGATCTGTTTTTACGCTTGCACTTGGCTTCGGATCCGCGTTTTGAACGGGAAGGCCCTCATCTTTTTTCTAGTGTTTCTATTGGATTTACGCAAGCTGCGCTTGGAGATACCTTGGATATCGAAACCGTGGACGGTCCTGTTTCCTTGAAGATCACGGCCGGCATCCAATCCGGAACGGAGTTACGTTTACGCGGCAAGGGTGTCCCCTCAGGGAGCGGGCGGCGCGGGGATCATATTGTCACGGTTCGCGTCCGGACCCCGGAGAAGGTGAACCGCCGTCAGCGACAGCTGTTAGAAGATTTGGACTTGCGGGAAAAACCGGAAGCCTAAGAGACGAACGTCAGAGGACGATGAGAAACAGCTGTGATATACTCACGTTATATGCGACTGTTCGGACAACGCCAAACCAAAGCTTACGTCGGCGTGGATATCGGCGGGGGTGGGGTAAAGGTCGTTGAGCTTCAAAACGAGAAAGGGCGCGCGCGTTTGTTGACCTACGGTTATTCCGAACGCCGTCCCGGAGAGGATCCCGTTCCTTTTTTGGAAGATCCTGCTGCGAGTGCGCGTTTGCTTGCGCAGGTATGTAAGCGTTCGGGTATTTCCTCAACCAAGGCCGTGGCCGCCCTGCCGCTTTCAAGCGTCTTTACGGCCGTGATTTCCGTTCCGCGCGAAAAGGATGAACGACTGGTCAAGGAAGCCGTAACGGCCCAGGCCGCCAAGCTTATGCCGTTGCCGCTTGAGGAGATGATTACCTATTCCACGTTTATCGATTCTTTTAAGGCAAACAGAAAGAAAGAAGCAAGGGAAGAAGTCCCATCCAACCGTATGAGGGTTTTGGTTACAGGCGCGGCCAAGTCGCTTGTCCAACGCTATGTAGAGCTATTCCGCGCAGCCAAACTGGATCTCCAAGCGCTTGACACGGAGGCGTTCGGCCTTATTCGGTCGCTTGTCGGCAAGGATCGAAGTACGGTTCTCATTCTTGATATGGGATATCTGCGTACAAATATGGTAGTGGTTGAGCGCGGGATTCCGTTCCTTTCTCGCAGCATTAATGTGGGTGGGGAGGCCGTAACCAAGCGTTTAGCCGCACAATTAGGAGTGGAAGCCCGTGAAGCCGAACAGGCCAAACGTGATTTAGAGGTGACAACGTCCCAGGCTTTACCGCCAGTTTTGGAGGCTGTTCTTCAGCCCATTGTCAACGAGGTACGCTATGCGTTTGAATTGTATACGCGCATGGAATGGAACGAAACGAAGCAGGTGGAGAAAGTGATTTTAACGGGCGGATCTTCCCACTTACCGCGATTCGCCGAGCATCTTTCGCAGGCCCTGAATAGGAACGTTTACGTGGGAGATCCGTGGGCGCGTGTTATTGTTCCAGAGGAAATTCGTCCTGTGCTCGATGAGGTGGGTCCTCGGCTTTCTGTTTCCGTCGGGCTCGCTATGCGGGATCTGGATTAAGATATGGATCCGCGCCAGGGGCTCGCCATCCTGCTGGTCATCCGTGATGAACGGCTTGTCAGCTTATGCACGCGGGCTTTTGAAACAAAGGGGTTTCGTGTGCAACGTGCGCGTGGAGTTGTCGAGGCGCAGCGGAGCCTTTCCCGTCGTCCAGTCGTGGCCGTGGTGGTGGATCCGGACGGGGGGAAAAAAAAGGCCGTGGACGAATGGTTTATCGTCGCGCGGGCGGCCCGAACAGAGCCTCTACCGCTCCTCATTCTTTTTTCCGAAGAAGGAAGCCGCGCGCGCATACGGGAAGCTTTTGACAACGGCACTGACCATTATTTTTTAAAGACCCAAACGCCTCCGCGTGATTTAGCCGCGGCAGTACGTCGGCTGGTCGATCACCTGAAATAACCTTTTTTCTATGGCTTCGCCCACCCCCTCCCGTTCTCCCTCCAGACTCGTTGAACTTCTCGCGGCCGGCGCCGTGATCGCCCTTTTGGGTGTTCTAGCCGCTGTGGCCGTTTCTTCCGCCCGCTCCAAACAACGCGATGCTGTGCGCCTTTCCCATGTACGTCAGCTCCAATCCGCTTTTGAGGATTATTTTCTTGAGCGCAATGAATATCCGTCTGGGGTAAATATGGCTTTGGGGCGCGCTTCAGCCGCCTGTCTCGATACAGAGGGATTCCGAGCCGTTTGTGACGAGGGGGCAGAAGGTATGCTGTTGCGCGTTGTGCCAGCCGCGCTTTCGAACGGGCTCAAGGGTGACACCAAATGTGGGGATGCCAAGAGCGATTACTGCTATTCCCGTTCCGAAGACGGTCAAATGTATGTTTTACAATTTGAATTAGAAAATTCTGTCCAGGCCGTTTCGCTTGTCAAGGGCGTAACGTGTGCTACCCCCGAAGGCCTTTCCTCCGGCGTCTGTCCCGCGCCCTGATTGACACCTGTTTCACTCTCTGATGCCATAGAGAGAACGTTGTTCCTTGGACTCTTTAACCCAGCCAGACAGAGGAGGGGACGATGATTGAGATATGGGTAGATCTTGATCTGGCGTACGAGGCCTATCCGGCCTGTTTGGTTTTTCGAAGGCATTGTCCAAGAATTGCGAAGATCGTGGAGCGTGTTGGTGATCAATATGCTTTCCGATTTTTCGATGGCGAGACAAGGCCTTCGTTGCCGGAGGGTTTGAAGATTCTTCTCATCTCGAAGAAGAAGAAGATCGGGCATTTCTCCCTAAAAAATACCATCGTCGTTTGTGATGATTGTATTGTCGGGAAGAGGGGAAAAAGGTCCGCTGCGGCGCGATCCATCACGAGGATCGAAACTTTTTTTGGCAGCCCCTTACGGCTGTCTGCCGCCTGAACTCAAAACTTCTGTTCCCCGGAGATGGACAGAAGTTTTTTTAAATCCTGATTCAAAGTTTCCGATTCTCAGATGTTCAATAGACCGAATCCATTATTCAAAAAAATCCCAGCGAATGCTGAGATTTTTTCTGGCTCCGGGACTTGGATTCGAACCAAGATAAACAGATTCAGAGTCTGTTGTCCTGCCATTAGACGATCCCGGAATTTTCGCAAGAACGGGAAAACTGTAGCAAAGATAATGGAGGTTCGTCAACGTTTTCAATGATTTTTTGTCTTAACGGTCGTTTGGGTCTATACTCCATCCAATAATTGATTTTTTTGTAAATGCCCTCTATGACTCCTCTTAAAAAAAAGAAGCTCTCATCGAAGAAGGATGTTCACACCACGGCTTTGGCCCACGAGGGAACCCTGGAAGCGATTGACCGATTGAAGAAAGTTGTGGAAACGAGCAGGGGAGAGAAGCGCGCCATGGCAGAACTCGCCTTGGAAGAAGCCAGATATTTTTATTCTGTTCCGCAGAATGAAGCTGAAGAACAGGATTGGATTCTCCTTTCGCTTCTGCAGGGGCGACAGAAAGAATACGACGGTCTCCTTGTGGAAGCAGATCAAATTCGTGAGGGTCTGCAAGATCTTGCTGTTGAAGAAAAAGTGGCCGAGGTTCTTTGGCAGCAGGCAAAAAAGGGGGAGAAGGAACAGAAAAAAATGTTTCGAGATACCGCCGCTGACCTGGTGGCCATGGAGCAACACCAGTTGGAACATTGTGAACAAAAGCTTCTGGAGCTGGAGGAATGGATGCAGGCCGCTCGCAGTCTTATTGCCACGGAAAAATATCAGACCATGCCGGAAGATTTCGCGTCTTTTTTTTCGAGTCACGAGGAAGAAGGGGAAGAGGGCGGCTTTTTTTGTCCTTGTTGCGAAAGCAGCGACGAGGAGGTCTCTGACAGGGAAGACTAGGCACCTTTGATTGACAACCTTTTGGAGGAAAGGTAAAAAAAGAGTGGTTAAGAGGTCTTTTGAATTTGGAAAGAATAAGGAGACAAACATGTGGAGCACGAGGTGGGTGCGTGTGGTTGTGTGGTTTACGCTCGCCGTTTTCGGTAGTCTTTATGGGGTTCTTTTTGAGTTCTCTGGGGTCTTTCTGAGAGAAGGGGGGTGGGTTTTCTTCTGTTGGATCGCGATGATTGCCGCCGTCGGCGTCTTCCACTGGATGGCGACGCTCGATTTCTGTTGGTACGGGATGATCCTTCGCCAAGGAATAACACCGTCGGAGGAAATAAAGATGTTGAGGCTGAACGAACTTAGTCCAGAATACATCAAGATTCGGGATGCACGCTTCATCATTTTTTTTCTCCTGGCCCCGGCCGAAAGTTTATTGACTTTGAGGCTGGATTTGATCAATGGCCGGATACTTCCGATCGGTTATGTCTTTTTCGTCATTGTCACTACGATCGGATTGGTTGAAAGTGACATTTGGGAAGGAAAGAAGAGGAGACGATTGGCGGCAACAGAGGGGAATCCGTGAGGCTTTTCTCGACCGCATTCGCGGCGATCCGCGGGATTGGGTCGTGTTCTTCGTGAATGCGGCCTTTTATTTTTTGGAAAGCGTCCATGCGATCAGGGTTTCAAGATCTGCCTTTGTACAGAGAGAAGACAATCGTTCTCTCAGGTGCGATGCGAACGGCAACCCTTTGAAGTACCACGTCAGATGTTTGCGAAAGGTGAGAAGGCCGCGTTCGCCATAACGTTCAAGGTGATAGGACACGTGGAGGCGAATGACGCGAATACGTTCTTCGACCGTGACGGGTTCAAAGGAGCGGCCGGCAAAGACGTCTTCAATCTGTTTGAAAATCCAAGGATTTCCCAAGGCTGCACGGCCGATAAGAATGCCGTCGCAGCCGGTTTTTTCTAGGGCTGCAGTGGCAAGTTCAGGAGTGCGGATATCACCATTGGCGAGAACAGGAATTGAAAGCTGATGTTTGACGCGGCCGATCATCTCCCAGTCGGCTGTTCCCGTATAGCCTTGGGCCTTTGTTCTTCCGTGGAGAGAAAGGAGATCCGCTCCAGCTTCCTCGATCACCTTGCTGAAAGAGAGACATTCCGTAGGGTCACTCCATCCCAACCGCATCTTGACGGAAACAGGGACGGAAACAGCGGCTTTGACTGCTCGTACGATTGCGACCGCACGTTCGGGCTCGCGCATGAGTGCTGCACCGTTAAACCCGTGCGTCATTTTGTTTGCCGGACAGCCCATGTTGATATCGATTGCGTCCGGATGGTGGAGGGCTTCGATCCGCGCCGCGGCCTTGGCCATAATGGTTGGGTCGCTTCCGAAAATCTGTTGCACTAGTGGCCGTTCCTCCGGATGGATTGTCGCCATCCCGAGCGTTTTTTCGTTCCCGCGCACAACGGCTTCAGCCGAAACCATTTCACGAAAGATCACAACGATTCTCCCACCCCCTCCAACTCCCCCTCCGGCAGGGGGAGTGACACTCTCCACACCTGTACGGAAAGGTGTGGAGACGGATTTCACCACGCGACAAAATGGTCCATCGGTCATGTCTGCCATGGGGGAAAGGGCAATGATCGGGCGGGGAAGCGCGTTCCAATCGAAGGGCATAGGGTTCTTCCTCCCTTTTTATTTTTTCGTCCTTGCTGTTGCTGCCAGGAAGAACATTCCTGTTCCCGCGAGCACCACGGCTGCGCCGGAGGGAAGGTCAAAGAGAAACGAAGCGGAAAGGCCGATGAATACAGCCAATTCCGCAATGATGAGAGAGAAAATAAAATATTGTTTGAACGATTGTGTCAGGAGCCGGCTGGTGGCAGAAGGGAGGATGAGGAGAGCCGAGACAAGGACGATCCCTAGAATTTTGACACCCAGAACCGTCGCCATCGCGAGAGAAACATAGAGGATAATGGTGTGAAACCGCACAGGGATGCCGCGTACAGCCGCACTGTCTTCGGCAATGGAAAGGAAGGTGAGCGGGCGGATGGAAAGGAAAAGCCAGAACAGAATGGCCGCGGAAAGGAGGAGGATGAGGAGGACATCGGATGTTCGAATCGAAAGGATGTTGCCGAAGAGGTAGGAAACGAGGTCTGGTTGGTAGCCGCGCGTAAAGCGCATGAGCATCACACCCAGCGCCATGCTAGCCGTAAAAAAAATACCGATGAGGGAATCTGAAGGAATTCTGGCGTTGCGTTCCAATCGATAGACGAGCAAGGCTATGGCCACGGCCCAGGCTAGGGCTACAGGAAGGGGAGACACGCCAGCAAGGATAGCAATCGCAATGCCAGCAAGCGAAGCATGCGCAATCCCGTCTCCGAAAAAAGCCATGCGGCGCAAGGTTACAAAGACACCCAAGGAGGCAAGGAGAGCTCCAAGCACGAGGCCGGAAAGGAGGGCCCGTTGCATGAACGGGTAGGAAAGCATTTCAAGGAGGAGAGACATAAGGGGAAGAAGGGAACTCAATGGGCGTTTGGGTGGCTCCGGATTTTTTCATGGACATGCGGAACCTCGTCATGCCAGTGTTCGTACACACCGGAGCGATCTCCGAAAAGTTCGGCCAACGTGCGGTGGGTAAGCACTTCGCGAGGTGCTCCCGCGCATAGAATGCGGCGATTGATGCAAACGACCGTATCAACCATATCCGAAACCATGGCCAGATCATGGGAAACCATGAAGACCGTCGTCCCGTGTTCGCGATTGAGGTGTTGAATGACGTCGTGCAGGAGGGCTTCCCCGCTTACATCAATTCCTGTGGACGGTTCGTCCAGAAAGAGGATGGAGGGATTATTGAGGATTGCTTGGGCAATGAGGACACGCTGGAGCTGACCGCCGGAAAGCGTTCCCAGGCGACGCTCGAGGACCAAAGGTGTCAGGCCCACTTCTTGGATTTTTTCGCGGAGGACAGAAGGAGAACAGCCGCGGCTTTGCCCGAGCCGCAGGAATTCACGCACGGTAATGGGGAAGCTTCCATCAAAGGAAAACCGTTGTGGTACGTATCCGGCTAGATGCCGCACTTGGTGTGCGTGTTTGCCGAAAAGGAAAACGTCGCCGGACCGCAAAGGAATCAATCCTAGGATTGCCTTCATGAGAGTGGTTTTTCCTGATCCATTGGGTCCGATCAGCGCGGCGATGCTTCCTTCTGGAATTTGAAAATGCGCGTCTTCGACCACGACGCGTTCTCCAAAGGAGATCGTTGCGTGTTCGACAAGGACGGCTGGAGGACTGGGTCTATGGGTTTTGGGAAATGGTTTTGGCATTGGAAAGCATGAGTTCTATGTAGGAATTTCGTCCTGGGACGCCGCCGATATCATCGAGGATCACGAGATTTAATTTTTGATCGCGGGAAAACCCCTCGAAGCCTGTGACGTCCATTTGCGGTTCATAGTAAACCGTCCGCACGCCCGCTTTTTGAACCGTCTCGATCAGCGTGCCCAAATAGTGCGGGGTGGGTTCGCGACCAGCCGTGGGTTCGAACGTTCCTGCGATGGTCAGACCATAGGCATCAGCGAAATAGTACCATGCGTCATGGAACGTGACGAGATGACGATTTGAGACGCTGGAAAGAATCGTCCGAATTTGTTCATCGGTTTGGTCCAGTTGTATGAGGTACCGTTCCAGATTCGTCTGGAATATTACGGCTCGGTCCGGAAAGCGTTTCGACAGGTCTTCGGTAACGGTTGTGGCAATTTTTTTTGCGTTCGGAACCGTAAGCCAGTAATGCGGATCGGTCGGGCCGTGTTCTTCCTCTTCTTCTGTCTCTTCCGTTTCTTCTTCGTGTTCGGCCGAGGCACGGATCACGATATTTTTGTCAACGGTCAAAGGAGAAACATCTACGGCCGAGGCCAGCGTATCTGCCCACCGGTCGATTCCATGACCAATTCGGTAGATGACCGTGGCACCCTCAAGGGAACGGAGCAGGGAAGGCGGCGGATCAAAGGTGTGGGCGTCTGCGCCAGGGGGGAGGATTAAGACGACATTGATTTCGTTTCCCACCACGTTTTGCACAAGGTCTTTCAGAGGAAAAATGGTTGTTGCCACCGTTGGTTTCCCCGAATCTGTTTTTAGAGGTTTTTTCCAAAAGACAAACATCCCGACGAGAAGCAAAACAGGGACAAGGAGAAATAATCCGATGCGGAGACGGGAAGAACATCGGTCAGGGGTTGGTTTGGGTTGGGACATAAAGGGTTAGGTTATGCGTTTCGTGCACGCGCAGCATCTGTCCGCCACCAATTCCAATCGGTGTTCTGCTAAACCCTCCACCGGGCAGGGAATGCATTGCATCGTTTTGCAGGAACGGCACAGTTGGTGGTCATGGTGTTTCTGTCCGGCCTTCTCGTACGTGGTCTCACCGCTATACAGAGAAATTTCTTCAATAAGGTGGTTTTTTTCTAGCGTCCGAAGATTGCGATAGACCGTTGAGAGATTCATTTCGGAAAGCTGTTCATGGATTTGAGCCGCCGTCCAAGCGCGATTTTGTACAAACAACTCTAAAACCGCATGTCGGTCCTGCGTCTTCCGCAGGCCCTGTTGTTCCAGAATGTCTTCGATGGGACAGGGATGCATAGAATTTTCTATTCATCGTCATAGTATCTGTAAGAAAATAAATTTGCAAATGGATTTGCAAGAAGAGGAATTTCCATTAAAACTCTTGACTTTTTTTCAAAAAAGGGTAGACTATTACCAGGTCTTTTTTTGTTTTATCCCTATGGAAAAGTTTTGTGGGGATGGAAAATTCCCTTTCTGAAGGAGGTTAAGATGGCCTACAAGGCCAAGGCTTGCGTGCTTTGTTGTTCGGACGCACGGGTCCAAGAGACAATCCGTGCGTATATCAAGGAACAAGAGGGGGAGGACGGGCTCATTGACTGGCTTGTCCTTCCCGGTCCGGAACTCTGGTTCAAGGGGGTTCCGGGATCTCGATTTCTGACGGTCCTTTTCACCCTGATAGGGTTCAGTGTTGCCCTATACTGCGTCAAACTTCTCCACCATCTGCACGGTTTCTCTCGTGTCTATGTTATTGGACACGAGGACTGTGGCGCCTACGGCCACGAGGAAGAGGAAGACAGTTCGGAGGAGATTTCTCACCACGCTCATGATGCGAGATTGGCGAAGTCGGTTCTCGAGCGGTGGAACCCGTACGTTGACGTCCGTACCCCATTTGTCTGCTGGAAGAAAAGTGGGTGGGAAGTCAGGTAACCAACCGGTTGACGTCTACGTCCCCCTTTGATAGAGTGGGGACGATTTATTTTTCGAGGAAGACGAAGGGATTGCTTCGTCCCTCGCCATGACGAGTAACTAGCTATGGCACACAAAAAAGCAGCAGGTTCTACCCAGCTTGGCCGCGATTCGCAGGGTCAGCGGCTCGGGGTCAAAATCGCGGACGGGCAGGCGACACGTGCCGGACAGATTATCGTCCGCCAGCGTGGCACCAAGATCCATCCCAGTACAGGCGTTCGGCGCGGCAAAGACGATACACTTTATGCGGCAGCGGCTGGGACGGTGCATTTCAAGAAAAAGAAAGCTCCGAATTTTCACGGAGCCCTTAGTTTGCGCACGTATGCGAGCGTAGAACCGAAGAAATAAAGGATAGGACTTCCTACGAGAATTAAAAATGCCCCGCAAAGGGGTATTTTTAGTTTTTCTCTGCTCATGTTACAATTTTCTCTCCAGAGACCTATCTGATTTTTTGCTATGGGTTTGAAATCGCAAGTGCGGACCATCGTACCCGAACCCGTTCTGGGCGCGTATCATCGTCTTTTGGCTCGTGCGGCCGCACGATGGTACGGGAATCCGTCCAGAAGCATGAGAGTGATCGGAGTCACGGGAACGAACGGAAAGTCTTCCACGGTTCAGTACATCGGGCGCATTTTAGAAAAAGCTGGTCACCGGGTCGGTTGGACAAGTACGGTGGGATTTAAGGTGGCGGATCGCGAATGGATCAACGATCGGAAGATGACCATGCTTGGGAGATTTCAGACGCAGAAGCTTCTCAAGGAAATGGTTGATGCCGGCTGCGAGTACGCTATTGTCGAAACGTCATCTCAAGGCATCCTTCAGTCGCGTCACGTGGGAATTGGTTATGACGTGGTGGTCTTTACAAATTTGACCCCTGAACACATCGAGGCTCATGGCGGATTTGAAAATTATAAAAGAGAAAAAGGAAAGCTGTTTTCCTTTACGGCTTCCTTGCCAATGAAAATGTTGAAAGGGAAGGAGGTTCCGCGGGCAGCTGTGGTGAACCTTCAGGATGGCCACACGCCTTACTTTCTTTCTTTGTGGCCTGGCATGACCTATGGATTCGGCATGGAAGGCAGACCCATGAACAAGGAAGCGGCAGCGCGTGGAGGGTTGATTCCGATTTTGGTTCACGATTTACAAATAGCAAAGGAAGGTTCAACTTTCGTGGTGGATAAACAAACATTTTGTTTGCACCCCATTGGATTTTTCAATGTCCAGAATGTCTTGGCAGCGATCGGTGCTGTTCGTGCTCTTGGGTTAGATTGGAAAACGATTGCGGAAGGCGTTGCAAAACTGGAGCCGGTTCCGGGACGGTTGGAAGTCATCGAAGAGGGGCAGGTGTTTACCGTCGTTGTCGATTATGCGTATGAGCCTGCGGCGCTGCGGGCAT
>DATDUW010000010.1:0-24787 GCA_035290185.1 Patescibacteria group bacterium | reverse complement strand
CCGTTAGGGCTCATCAATCAACCCGTCACAGTCGTTGTCCCAGCCGTCCTTGGTTTCAACGGCACCTGGGTACACACTGGAATACCATTCGTTGCAGTCCCCCTGGGACTGGGAATAACCATCAAGGTCATAATCCTCAGTCTCAAGGGGCTCGTCCACCTCGTCGTCGCAGTCGTTGTCCTTGCCATCTTGGACCTCGATGGCTCCTCGATAGACGGTGACATCGGTATCATCGCAGTCGGAGTCGCCTCCGTTGTAGGACACGGAGGCACGATAACCGTCGCCGTCCACGTCCACCAGGTCGCCACCCGAACAGTCCTGATCGACGTTGTCGTACGGGACCTCAGCGGCCCCGGGATAGATGTCGACGCTGTCGTCATCACAATCCCCCTGGGCCTCGGAGTACTGATCCGCATCATTGTCGACGCCATCAGCGTCCGCATCGACAACCCCATCGCAGTTGTCGTCGACACCATTTCCGCCCCACTCCTCCTCACCGGGATTGATGTCCCAGTCGTTGTCGTTGCAGTCCCCACCGACCTCCGAAATATACTCAAAGGGGACCGCTGGATGAAACCAATAAGGGACCGGGCACTGGATGATTGTGTAGGATGTTCCTCCGTAACCATCCTCATCCCAGTCATACCACAGATGCGCGCCATCCTGTCCGTCGCAGTCGTGGTCGAGACCATCGCATCCATATACTCCTGACACTTCACCGGCTCCCGGATGAATTGTGTCGTCGGCATCATTGCAGTCGCCACCTTGCCCCACGAACCCGATCTCCGGGCAGGAGACGAAGGAGGTGACACTGTTATCGCCGTAACCGTCACCATCGTCGTCATCCCAAAGGACCTGGACATCCACCGCTTCCTCGTCCACTAGGCCGTCGCAGTCATTGTCCTTTTCGTCGCAGATCTCGACGGCGTCGGGATAGGTCAAGGGATCGGTGTCATCGCACTCGGCATCGATTCCTGTCCCAGAGAATCCATCGCCGTCGGCGTCGACCCCGCAGGAGTCCTGACCTGCCACGAAACATGCCAAAATTCCCGCCACGATCAGTTTCTGAATTTTCATCTCTTCTACTCCTCTACTCCCAACGCCAGGTAGCGTGGGCCTCGTTCGATGTTTTCCGACAGGCTCCAGCGGACACGCCAGAGCCTTTTCTTTCCTGATTCAAATCGTCCCAATTGAAAAGAGCTTCTCCTGGCACGACTCTGGGCTATTTTTACGAGAATTTTTTCCTAAAAATGGCCCAAAATCGTGTATCAGGAACTTTTCTACTTTACCACAAAAACTAATTTATGTCAATTTTTAATAACAAAAATAATTAACTTCTCTCTTGTCCCTCCTCCTTTCCACCGATATACTCGCTTTACTATAGTTACCTCAAAAAAATCCAATAAACTCGAGCGCGTTTCCAAAGTCTCTCCGAAGCTCTGTTCGACCCACCTTCGCTCTGAAGATGAGCTTTGGTGGGCAAAGGCGCAGGCTGCCAAGTTCCATGCAAGGAACGCCGGGAGCCCAGCGAGTTACGGAGGAGAGACTTTGGATGCCATTTCTTTTTCCCTATTTTCTTTGGGCATTTCAAAGAAAATAGGGCGGGGATGTTGGGGCAGAGCCCCAACTATATGGAAAATGATTTACTACTATGCTTCAAGTCGGAATTGTAGGCCTACCGAACGTAGGCAAATCAACCCTTTTCAAAACGCTTACCAAAAAACAGGTTCCCTGCGAAAATTTTCCTTTTTGTACGATTGAACCAAATGTCGGCGTGGTCGAGGTACCAGACGAACGGCTTCAAAGACTTACGGAGGTTTCAAAATCGCAAAAGACGATCCCAACCGCTATTGAATTCGTGGATATTGCCGGGCTTGTGGCTGGTGCTCACAAAGGTGAGGGATTAGGAAACAAGTTTCTCGCGAACATCCGCGAAGTGGACATGATCGCTCATGTGGTGCGGGCATTCCAGGATCCGAATGTTCACCATGTCAGCGGGGATGTAAATCCCGTTCGTGACAAGGAAATTATTGAACTTGAATTGGCCATGGCTGATCTTGAAACGATCCAAAAAAGATTAAACAATATCCACGACAAAATGAAATCGGGAAAGACCGCAGAATTGGAAACGGAAGAAAATGCCCTTTTGAAAATCCTGAATGCTATCCAGACGGAAAAACCCGTCCATTCCGTTGATCTTACGGAAGAGGAAGAAAAAACCATACGCGGCCTGCAACTCCTCACCCGCAAACCAGTCCTCTACGTCGTCAACGTTGATGAGGCATCGGCAGCGGATCCGCTTTGGAAAAACCCGCTTGGTCCGGATCGATTGGCTGTTCCCCTCAGTGTTAAAATTGAATCCGAGCTCGTTGATATGGCCCCGGAAGACCAAAGAATTTTCCTACAAGACCTGGGACTCTCCCTATCTGGCCTGGACCGTGTCATTCTGAAATGCTACGAACTTCTCAACCTCATCACGTATTTTACCTCCGGAGAAAAAGAATCGCGGGCCTGGACGATTGTCAAAGGGACGAAAGGGCCTCAAGCTGCGGCTGTTATTCATACCGATTTTGAAAAAGCCTATATCTGTGCGGAAATTATTGATTGGAAAGATTTTGTCGACCTTGGAGAATCCGGGTCAAAGGAGGCTGGAAAACTTCGTATAGAAGGAAGGGAATATCTCATGCAGGATGGGGATGTTTGTCATTTTCGAGTGAGTGTTTAAAAAACAAACATAAAAAGAAAGGGGGTTAACAACCCCCTTTCTTTTGACAAAAAAAACGAATTCGGACATTGTGATCGAACAAGGGCATCATCCGAGAGGAAAACGCGAAAGCGTCCCGTGAGACCTTCTCTTTCAAACATGAAAAAGGAGGTAGATGATGAATAGCAACTTTCCCGGCGTAGAACGCCGGTCCCATGAACGGTTTACTCTTGAGCCGCTCAATCCAGCAAGCTTTATCGGGCCGAATGATTTGGCCCTACAAGACATCACGGAAGCCATCCTCCATTTGCACACGGTGTGTTCCAACCATCCTGTGCATGGTCCGGATCTGCGATGTCTCACACCCGAAGAAATAGCGAGATTTACGCTTCAGGGTGGCATGTACTTCGATGCCGACCCAAAGCTTGAACCAAACGAACCTCTTCGGGGCCGAATCTGCGCCTGTGTGGAACCCCTCGGAATATGGTCTTCACACATGGTGTGCAAATTCGGTCGTCTGGCACCGAGAGACGAGTTCATCATGCGGAAGTATCTCGACGGCATGAAGCTTCCGCATTTCCAAATGACCTTCCTTGTCATCAGGACATGGAAAGGTCTCTCCATCACCCTTCGAAGGATTGTGGGCGAAACACGCTTTGGTCCTTTCGTCACCTATCCAGAGACGGAGCTCAAAGAAAAAATTCCCGAGCTCTGGAATCTCTATTTCGAAGGGGGAAGGAAAAAAAGTGATCAACGGGATCTGTGCATCCGGTTTCCCGTCGGATGTTCCCTGGATCCTTCTCGACTTCCCAATGGGCTGACTTCCACCCAAAAGGACGCTATCCTTCAACGATCAGTACAGATCCCCGTGGAAGCTGAGGTTCAGGGCTTGCGGGAGTATCTGAACCGCCTCACGGAGGCAAAGCGAAGGTGGGGGTTCCAACACCCCGATCTTTCCGACCTACGATCGTTCTGACTTTCCGGGTCGAGATGCGCCCCTGCGTCTCGACCCTTTCTTTTTCTCCGTTTCTCTGCTTTTTTCTCAACCACCTCTGCCTTGACGTCGGAACCTTTCTTTGATAAATTCCTCTCGTCTTTTATTCATACGGGACGACACCTCGGGAAGCGGATGAGCTCGCTACCTTGGATGCCGCCACGCTTCTTCTCTCTATGCTCACACCAAAGCAAAAACAGACGGTCATCAACAAGTTCCGAACCCACGATTCCGATACCGGTTCCCCACAGGTCCAGGTCGCTATTCTCACAACCGAAATCAAAGACCTGACCGAACATTTGCGAACGCATAAAAAAGATTACTCCAGCCGTCGCGGACTTATCAAAAAGGTCAACGAACGCCGTCGCTTGCTCAAATATCTTGAACGCGAAGATAAAAAAGCTTGGCAGACGCTCAAGGATACCTTAGGATTAAAGTAAAGAAGCCGCCCCGCACCGATTCCGGGTGTGGGGCGTTTGTTCGAAATCTATGCTTTTTTATTCAGACCAGCGTGTCGGTGTCTTTATCGACACGCAAAACATGTACTACAGCGCCCGAAGCATTTTTGGTCGCAAAGCCAATTTCGGCGCGATCGTGGGCGAAGCCGTCAAGGATCGTAAACTCATCCGAGCAATCGCCTACGTTGTCCGGACAAAAACCGAGGAAGAAAAACCGTTCATCGATGCCCTTTCCTCCCTTGGCATCGAGCTCCGGGAAAAAGACCTCATGGAATACCTTTCCGGCCAAAAAAAAGCAGACTGGGATGTGGGGCTTACCATGGATATCGTCCGCATTCTCGATACGCTTGACGTGGTTGTTCTTGTCTCTGGCGACGGCGATTTCGTCTATCTTGCGGATTATGTAAAGGGACGCGGACGTCTTCTTGAAGTCATGAGTTTTCGAGAAACCACCTCTGCCAAACTCGTCGAAGCAGCCGATCTCTATACCAACCTATCGGATGATACACGCAAATTCCTCATGGGCCCGATCCGGCGTGGTCCCATCCACCCCCCGCGCGGCGGAGAGGTTTTGATGGAAAAAGACTCGGACCAATAAAAACCCAATAGATAATTATTTATATCTGGTCCTGCCGAGACCCAGAGATCTGAACCACGTTTCAAAGGAAATCTTCCATTTGGAACCGTTAAGATCTTACGCCTCTGTAGGATCACCCAATACGTATGAATGAGGAAAAACACTTCGAGATCGAATGGGGCGGCCGAACCCTTTCCATTGAAACAGGCAAATACGCCCAACAAGCTGGCGGAAGTTGTATTGTTCGCTATGGCGACACCGTTCTTCTCGCAACAGCAACCCTGGGAACCACAGTCCGGGAAGGAATTGATTTTTTCCCCCTTCAAGTCGAATACGAAGAGAGACTCTATGCAGCCGGCCGCATTAAAGGAAGCCGATTTATTAAAAAAGAAGGACGTCCCACAGACGAAGCCATTCTTGTCGGACGTTTTATCGATCGGGCTATTCGTCCTTTTTTTGATGACCGCATCCGCAACGAAGTTCAAGTCATCGTAACTTGTCTAGCTTTCGATGGAGAAAACGATCCAGACATCTTGGGGCTCCTTGCCGCAAGTTGTGCCATCCATATAAGCGACATCCCCTGGGACGGTCCCATTGCCTGTGTGCGCATTGGCTCGATCAATGGAGAACACGTTTTGAACCCAACCTACGAAGCCCGAAACAAATCCATCATGGATCTTGCTTTTGCAGGAATAGAAGACAAGGTGGTTATGGTCGAAGCCGGAGCTAATGAAGCGCCGGAAGACCTCGTCTTGGAGGCCTTTCGCTATGGATTGAAACATTTGCGCAAGCCCATTGAACTCGTAGAACACGTCCGCCAGGCCTGTGGCAAACCAAAACAGGCCCTCCTCACCCCGAAAACGGAAGCAGAGCGTACAAAAGCAGAGACTCGCACCCGCCTGGAAACCTTTGCTCGCCCTTTCATTGTTCAAAAGGTAACCGAATTTGTTTTTGGAGAACCGAGGGCGACCAAAACGCAACGCGCGGAAGAAAAACACCGCATCGCAGATTCCTTAAAAGAATATCTTCTCTCTCAAAACGTTCCGGAAGAAGAATGGCCGTTTGCTCTTGCTGTGGTTGCAGATGTTGTTGAAGAAGAAGTCAGCCGCTGTATTTTAGACGGGAATCAGCGCGTGGACGGACGTTCTCTTACAGAGGTCCGCCCGCTCGTCTGTGAACCAGCTGTCCTTCCGCGTGTTCACGGTTCCGCTCATTTCAAACGTGGAGAAACACAGGTCGTTTCTGTCACGACGCTCGGCGCGCCCGGAGACGAACAAACCCTTGATGGCATGGAACACGTCGGGACGAAACGTTTCATGCATCACTACAACTTTCCTCCTTACTCTACGGGAGAAGTAAAACCCATGCGCGGACCAGGCCGACGCGAAATTGGACACGGAGCCCTTGCGGAAAAGGCTCTTCTACCTGTTCTGCCAGATAAAGAATCCTTCCCTTATACCATCCGCGTTGTTTCCGAAGTGCTTGGTTCAAACGGTTCAAGCTCCATGGCGTCCACCTGCGGATCCTCGCTTTCTCTCATGGATGCCGGGGTTCCGATCCGCGAACCTGTTGCCGGAGTAGCTATGGGACTTGCTAGTGATCAAAATGGACGATGGAAAGTGTTCACTGATCTCCAAGACCTAGAAGATGGTGTAGGTGGCATGGATTTCAAGATTGCCGGAACAAAAAATGGTATTACCGCCATCCAAATGGACACAAAAACCCACGGACTCACGTTCGAAATCGTGGAACAAGCGGTTCGCCAGGCAAGAGAGGGTCGCCTCCATATTCTGGAAGCTCTTCTTTCCGCCCTTCCGGCTCCACGTCCGGAACTTTCCCCTTATGCTCCGCGCATCATTACCCTTCGCATCAACCCCGTGCATATTGGAGACGTTATCGGCCCGGGTGGCAAAGTCATTAATGAAATTATTGCGTCGACCGGCGTTCAGTCCATCGATATCGAAGACGACGGATTGGTTCTTATCACCTCACTTAATGCCGAGGGAGCCAAAAAGGCCGAACAATGGATCCGTGGTTTGGTTCAAGAAGCAACGGTAGGAGAAACTTATAAAGGAAAGGTGACACGACTTATGGATTTTGGCGCTTTTGTTGAATTTCTCCCGAAAAAAGAAGGATTAGTTCATATCAGTGCCCTCGCTCCCTGGCGCGTGGCCAAAGTTTCGGATGTGGTAAAAGTCGGCGATGAAATCTTTGTAAAAGTCATGGAAATCGATAGTCTTGGAAGACTCAATCTTTCGATGAAAGACGCTCCAGGGAATACCTATCCCGAAGCTCCCGCCAATGGAAGCGCACCGGGTCAACTTCCTAGCAATAACCGTTCAATAGATCGAAACCAGCACCCCCACCCCCATCATCCATGAGCCCGTTTCTCAATATTCCTCTCCATCGCCTGAAGACAACCCGCCGTCGGCGGGTTGTTTGGGTCTCTCTAATTCTTCTCTTGACTTTGGGGGTGTCTTCCTGGATAGGAACTCGACTCTGGCAGGGACGTGATACGGTTTCGTCGTTCGCCCCGGACGGAACGATGGTCCTTTTACGATTTGCCCCCACACAAAACCTCTGGTCAGATATTCTCCGCGACTTTGGAGAAATCCGACTCACGAGAAATAAACCCCTCACTCTTAAAAACCTGTCGCCTTTCCTTGGAAAAGAACTAGCGATTTTTCTTTTGTCAGATGGAACGGTGGCCACGGTCGTCCGTTCTAACCAAAAACCTTTTCCGGAAAAAGAACTCAAGATCTATGGTGTGGTTGTTCAACGAGTCAAAAAAAATATCTACCTGCTTTCTGAATCACCTCTCACACTGCCTGTTCATCCGCAAAAGGTTCCTCTGAATCTATCAGCCCTTCTTCCCGAAACCGTTGGTACTCTTTCCATCCACCTTCCCGAAAAATTGGTTCGGGGGCGAATCCAGAAAAAGTCTGCGGGTTATGAAGCCGTCCTCTCCGGATTTTCCGAGGAAACTTCTTCGTCAAATTTTCTGCAGGCTCTCCCACCCCTTACGAACGCCGCTGTTTCCTTTTCACCGGGACCCACTCCTTTCTTTCCCTTTTTTTCAGCTTTGAAACCATTCATTCCTGCTGAAAACACGGCTTTTTCCTCCTTTCAAAAGGCTCTGGAATATTCCGGGGGAGCCGTCTATCTTTTTCAGGAAGAACCCCTCTCCTCCCTCTTTTTGATTCAGGAGCGCTTAGAACCATCTTTTGCTGCTGCTCTTCTTCAAACCATGGCCGTTTCTTTCTCTCCTATTCATCGCCCCCTTTTCCTTCCTGACGGATCCGCGGCTGAAGAGTTGATCACAGACTCCTCTTTTCAACCCATAGAACAAACGGAAAAAGAAGAGGAAATAACCCTGCGCCTTCCTTCAGAAAAAGGACCAGCCATCCTTTTAACAGCTGCCTCAACGATTTTTGGAACCCCCCAAACACTTTCCATTTTTCAGGATAAAACAAAAAAGATGCACTCTTGTCTTTCGAAGCCGTCCGTTTTTTTAAAACCAGAAGCTTTTCGAAATTTCCTTTCTTCTCCTGAAAAAATCCTTCGTAAGAGTCTTTGGTTTGAGGGTTTTGAGCATTTTAGCAGTCTCGAGACGGAAAATATAGGAAAAAAACGAAAAATATTTTTCTGTAAATAGCTGTGGATAAAATGTTTAAAACATATTAAAATTGTGGATAAGTTGAACGAATAAAAAATGAGTTCAAGAAAATAAACGAAGAATTAAAGAAAATTCAAATCTTGTCTAAAGATGAAAATTGTGATATTCTATCTATGAACCTGACGGGGTTCTGTTCTTTCTAAAGAGGAGATTCTTCGAAGAAAAAACGAAGAATGTCCTGTTCCTTACTCTCCAGCCGAAAGGCTCGGTTCACCCACATAATGCGGAACCTTTCGTTCCGTAGCGGGAAAAACCAATGGTTGGGTAGGGCAACGTCGTCTTGGGATCGGGAAGCCTTCAAAAAACACGCGGGTGCCGAGTTCTGCAAATGATGAAAGCATGGTTTGCAAAACCCGGCACCCAAGGCTCGACGATCCCTTTTTTTATTGCCAACCTATTGTTTTTTTTTGAAAAGGTGCTATGGTAACGTCATTGCCTCTTTTTGCACACTGAGATCCTTTATGAATGCAACATTTACAAAAGAAATTGAATCTTTCCTTTTAAAAGAAAAGGAAAGATTGGAAAACGAGCTTGCTCAATTTGCACACCGAAATCCACAAACAGGTACAACAGTCTATGAGGTGGAAATCAAAAATATCGGAGATGAAGAAGGGGAGAATGCTTCAGAAGTCGCCCAGTTTGGCGACGATCTTTCTTTAGAAGATGCCTTAGAAAAAGCCTTAAGGGATGTGGAATCTGCTTTAAAACAGATAAAAGAGGGTACCTATGGCATCTGTACCTATTGCAAACTCCCCATTGATGAACGCCGCTTGAAAGCCCGCCCGACCTCTTCTTCCTGCATCCAGTGCAAAAAAACACTCACGCAAGAAGTGTGATGCAGGGTCGTCCTCTTCGAATTCCTTTCGTTGTTTTCGGCGTGGGTGTAGGAATACTGTGTCTTGATTTTTTCCTTAAATCCGTTGCTCTCCGTTCTTTTCCTCCGGAAGAAACCGTTGAACAATGGAGTGTCCTTACCCTCGCTGTCCACCGAAATCCCGGCATTGCCTTTGATCTTCCTGTTTCTCTCTCACTTCTTTTTCCTGTCACGGTTGTCATTCTTCTTTTTTTAGTTCGCTATGCAAAAAAAGAGAGAAAGGAAAACCCCTTGGCAAGTTCAGCGGCTCTTGTCGTAATATTAGGAGCTATCGGAAATCTTTGGGATCGCATCTGGCACGGGTTCACCACAGACTATTTCATTCTTTTCGGCCATTCAGCCATTAATCTTTCCGATGTCCTCATTTTAACAGGCATCCTCCTTCTCCTCTGGGTCGGACGACCATCTGACCACCCCACACCTTCCCCCCCGAAGGTTCCAAAGAAATAAATCAAAAAACTCCCTATCTTTTAGGGAGTTTTTTATGCCTTCTATTTCCTCTGTTACCATTTCTGGACTGGAAACCGTTCTGGTCTGCGTTGAAGCGGATGTTTCCTTCGGTCTTGGCGCCTTTAACATTGTTGGACTTCCAGATGCGGCCGTCAAAGAATCCAGAGACCGTATTCGATCTGCCATCAAACACTCCAATCTATCCTTTCCCCGTTGGCGGGTTACGGTCAATCTGGCACCAGCGGACCTAAAAAAACAAGGACCGCTCTATGATCTTCCCATTGCTCTTGCCGTGCTTTTGGCTGAAAAGGAGTTAGCGTGGAAAGATTTTTTTTCCAAAAGCATTTTTATAGGAGAACTCGGTTTGGAAGGAGAAATCCGGCCTGTGCGCGGCGCCTTTGCAGCCGCTTTGGCCGCAAAACAATTTCATTATCCCTATGTATTTCTCCCACGCGAAAACCTCCCTGAAGCCGACCTTGTAGAAGGTGTTCATCCCATCCCAGTCACCTCCTTGTCCGAGACGTTGGAAATCCTCCGCACACAAATCCCCTCTTTCAAGGAAGGATCCCCCCAACCTCTCCCAACTTCTTCCTCCATCGCTCGTACGGATTTTGCGGACGTACGGGGCCAGAATCACGCCAAACGCGGATTGGAAATTGCCGCTGCCGGCGGACACAACGTCCTCCTTTTTGGTCCTCCAGGATCCGGAAAAACCTTGCTTGCTCGAACCCTTTCCACTATCCTTCCGTCCCTTTCCCAAGAAGAAGCCCTGGAAGTCACTAAAATCCATTCGATTGCCGGCGACCTCCCGATGGGACATGGCATCCTGCACGAACGGCCGTTTCGATCACCACACCATTCAAGTTCAGCGGTCGCCCTCGTGGGAGGCGGAAGTGTTCCGCGTCCCGGAGAAACAACCTTAGCCCATCGCGGCGTTCTTTTCCTGGATGAACTTCCGGAATTCAATTGTCATGTCCTTGAACAGCTCCGACAACCCATGGAAGACGGGGTTGTTGTCATTGCCAGGGCTGCGGGAAGCGTTCAATTTCCCTGTCGGTTCATGCTCGTGGGCGCCATGAATCCATGCCCCTGCGGCTATGCCGGCGATCCTCGTACCGCTTGTTCCTGTTCCCCCATGCGTTTGACCAAGTATCGCAAAAAAATTTCCGGCCCTCTTTTGGACCGGATCGACCTCACCATTCCTGTTCCGCGCGTGGAAACGGAAAAATTAATGGGGGTGCAGGAAGGAGAGACCTCTGTTATCGTCCAAAAACGCGTGGAAACGGCACGTGCGCTCCAACTTGCCCGTTTGCAATCCAGTGGCCTCTCCTGCAATGCGGAACTTTCCCCAACACTCCTCCGTACCTTCTGTGGTTTGGATGCCAGCGGGGAAGCGATCCTGCGTTCTGCTGCAGACCGTCTACGTTTGTCAGCTCGCTCTTTTTCGCGTCTCCTAAAAGTTGCCCGTACCGTCGCGGATCTGGCTGATTCTGACCGGATTCTCCCAGAACACATCTCCGAAGCCCTAAGTTATCGACCGTCTCCCTTCATAGGAGAATGAGAGCAGGTCTTTCCTTTCGTTGCATGGTCGGATCAAAATAACCTACCGAATAAAATCCAACGGGTTCCGTCTCTTTCCATTTTCAATAATTTCAAAGTGAAGGTGTGTCCCTGTAGATCGCCCTGTTGTTCCAAGGATTCCGAGGGCTTCCCCCGCTTCCACGCGCTGTCCGTTCTGTACGTAAATTTTTGCAAAGTGACCATAACGCGTCACAAATCCATCGCCATGATCTACATCCACACATAAACCATATCCCCCAAACCATCCGGCGCGGGTCACGATACCGGCGCGGGAAGCATAATTCTTTTGCGTGGTTCCTCCGTCAATATCCAATCCGGTATGGCGCCAACCGTAATACTGCGTAATGACATGCCAGTCCGTTGGCCAAACCCATCCGCCTGCGGCAGCCTTTGCCGAAGAAAGAGAGGACCCCCCCGCAGAAGGAGACGGAGAGCCGTTTGTAAAAATTTTTGCAACGGAAGCCGTCCGTTGCACAGCCACCGGAGGCGGTTCGCCCCCTGGAAGGATGAGCTGTTCTCCGATATGGAGATCATCTGCGCTTGCAAGCCTATTAAATTGAATGATTTCTTCGGATTTCGATTGATATTTCTTTGCAATACCAGAGATCGTATCTCCTTTTTTCACAGTATAAAGAATCCCGTCAATCGGAGGAATTGACAGGGATTGACCTGGACGAATGACGCTCTTGGCCGTGAGTTGATTCGCCCAAAGGACCGTGCTCAGATTTAAACCAAACCGTTCTGCCACGGCAAGGAGGGTATCTCCTTCTTGGATGACATACATTTCCGTTGTGGAACGGGTAGGGGCTGACAAAGGTGCGACAGCGTCAGAATCTGACAGAAGCGGATCCATACCAAAAGCACCTGCAACATCTTTCTCTTGAATAAAATCCATATCCTGAAAATCGTCTTCAGAAAGAACGGAAGAGGCGAGCCTGACGGGCAATCGAAGAGCCGCCGGTCGCGCAATAACCTCTTCGAGTGTCTCCCAGTCCTCTGATCCGACAAATTGAAACAAAAGGCTTTTTTCCCCAAATCGTTCCATTCCATCGGAAGCCGCCTGAACGTTTAAGACACTGGTAACCGCCACGATTCCTACGGCCACAATATGAAAAATGAAACGGTTTGATACGGCATATAAAAGAGCGTGCTTTGCCGGTAAATAAAGGTGATCAAACGAACGTTTGGATGTCAAAATCAAACGGTAAACTGGCGTTCCAAATAAAAAGATGAAACGTTGTGCAACCGCGCCAAGCAACCGAAAAAATTTGAAAAAAACCGAACCGCCAACTTGTTTGAATCGGACAAGTCCGCGCAAGCCGGCAAGAAGACAACGAATGACGACGTGTTGAATCCAAAGACGAATAGAAAACCTCCAAAATTTCCTTAAGAAGCTGTTCCACCAAAACCAGAACTGCCACAAAGGAGGAAAGGCCGCCTTCGGAATTAAAAATAAAAAAACGTCTTCTTGCTTTTCTGACCAAAAGCAACTGTCACCTTACGAAAAAAAAAGAGGCGCGTCAATGAGAAACGTTAAAATTTTCTGACATGACAGCGGTTTGTCTTTGTTTAAATGGCTTCCAGGTTTTTCGATGAATAGCGCAGGGACCGTGTGCTTCAATGGCTTTTCGATGAGCTTCCGTGGCATAACCTTTGTGAATTTCAAACCCATACTTCGGATATATTTTCGCCAATGCTCTCAGGCGATCATCTCGTACAACTTTAGCCACAACACTTGCGGCCGCAATGGAACAGACTGACTGATCCCCGCGAATAATTCCACACTGTGGAAGAGAGACGTCCGGAATATGCCAGGCATCCACGAGCAAGAAATCGACTCCACTTATTTGTTCAAATGCCCGCCGCATGGCCAGAAAGGTTGCTCGACGGATGCCTATTTCAGAAATTTCTTCAACAGAAGCCTCTCCGATAGCCCACGCTTCCGACCGTTCGATGATCAAATCAGACATTTTTTCCCTTTGAGAAACAGAAAGGAGTTTACTGTCCCGCAAGCCTGGCAGACGGATGGAAAGGGGGAGAACCACGGCCCCAGCCATGACCGGACCAGCCAATGATCCGCACCCAACTTCATCAAGACCGACGATTCGACGATATCCCTCTTTTCTGAGACGGCGTTCTATTTGTAAATTCGGAAAATGCATAAGAAAATTTGGGAAAGAAGCAAAAAAAATTGACATTTCTCCCTTACAAACCTATGATAACAGCCGTTCAAAGCCTCTTTTTCCTCATTATTACTTTATGAGTATAGCACTCATCTTCGCGATCGGAATGGGTTTTTTGGCTCTTCTCTACGGAGCGATTCTTTCTTGGTGGATTCTTCGCCTTCCTAGCGGAGACGGAAAAATGAAAGGGATCTCCTTGGCTATTCAGGAAGGTGCCAACGCCTATATGGCACGCCAATACAAGGTGGTGACCTCCATCGGTGTTCTTGTTTTTCTTCTCCTGGGATTCATCCTTGATTGGGAAACGGCTTTTGGATTCCTCGTGGGAGCCCTTTTCTCTGGATTGGCTGGTTATATTGGCATGTCCGTTTCCGTTCGCGCCAACGTGCGTACAACGGAAGCTGCGAAGCAGGGCTTGCAAAAGGCGTTGACCGTGGCATTCCGTGGTGGGTCGGTCACCGGCCTATTTGTCGTCGGACTTGGACTTTTGGCCACAGCTGGCTACTATGCTGTCACTCGCGACACACATGGACTCATTGGCCTCGCGTTCGGCGGATCTCTCATTTCAGTTTTTGCTAGGCTTGGCGGAGGTATCTTTACAAAAGCAGCGGATGTGGGAGCTGATTTGGTCGGAAAGGTTGAAGCCGGTATTCCAGAAGACGATCCTCGCAACCCCGCTGTGATTGCAGACAACGTCGGTGATAATGTCGGCGACTGTGCTGGCATGGCCGCAGACCTGTTCGAAACCTATGCTGTGACCTGCGTGGCAGCCATGGTGCTTGGATCCTTCCTCTTTCCAGGAAATGAAAAAATCCTTCTTTATCCATTGGCTCTTGGTGGCGTTTCCATCCTCGCTTCCGTGATTGGCATGTTTTTTGTAAAACTTGGTCCTTCCAAAAAAATCATGGGAGCCCTTTATAAAGGACTCGTGGCTGCCGGCGTCCTGGCGGCTATTGGTTTCTGGCCAATTACCCAACGAATGTTGGCGGACGTATCTGGTATAAACCCGACAGCCATCTATCTCTCTGCCCTCTTGGGTCTTGTCATTACCGGCCTCCTCATCCTCATTACAGAATATTATACGAGTACAGCCCACAAACCAGTTCGTGGACTAGCCGCGGCATCTGAAAACGGACATGGAACAAACATTATCGCTGGCATCGGCCTTTCCATGCGCTCAACAGCCTTGCCTGTCCTTACCATCGTTGTTGGTATCCTGGCGGCCTATGCACTTGGTGAATTGTACGGGATTGCCATCGCGGCCATGGCCATGCTGTCGCTTACGGGAATTATCGTGGCCATCGATGCCTTTGGCCCCATCACGGATAATGCGGGCGGTATTGCCGAAATGGCCGACCTCCCGAAAGAGGTTCGCGACGTGACCGATCCGCTCGACGCGGTTGGAAACACAACGAAGGCTGTCACAAAAGCCTACGCCATCGGTTCTGCCGGCCTTGCCACCCTCGTCCTCTTCGGAGACTACCTCCATGCTCTAGCCGCACGCGGATTTACAGGTCGTTTCGATCTGGCAGACCCACAGGTCATTGCTGGACTATTCTTAGGTGGACTCGTGACCTATCTCTTCGGTTCCTATGCGATGGTTTCCGTTGGAAAAGCGGCTGGAAGCGTTGTGGAAGAAGTCCGTCGTCAATTCCGGGAAATCAAGGGCATCATGGAAGGAACGGCCAAACCGAATTATGGCAAGGCTGTTGACATCGTCACAAAAGCGGCCATTCATGAAATGGTGACACCGGCCCTCCTTGCCGTCGTGGCCCCAATCCTCGTCGGTTTCATCCTTGGACCAGCGGCCTTGGGAGCCATGCTCATTGGTTCCATTATCACAGGTTTGTTTGTGGCTATTTCCATGACAACCGGCGGTGGTGCTTGGGACAATGCCAAAAAATTTATTGAGGCCGGCAACTACGGCGGAAAGGGAAGTTTTGCTCATCAGGCCGCAGTAACCGGCGACACGGTCGGTGATCCGTACAAGGACACCGCCGGTCCGGCCATTAACCCGATGATCAAAATTCTGAATATTATCGCCCTTCTCATCGTCGGGATGATTCTGTAAACGTCAAAACGTCAAAGAGCGGCCCCGAGTATGGGGTCGCTCTTTACGTTTTCAAGAATCTTCAAAAATCAAAGTCCGGATCCCATTGTCGAGGAACAAGACAAAGTTCCCAGTTATCATCCAAAAGGTAATATCCCCTCCAATCCCTCTTGGCCCCGTATTTTTTGAAAACTTTGTACATTCGGTCATCCGTTTCTTCGGTTTCCCGAAGAATGTCTGTCGCTGTCCCATTGTCCCCATACGGGTAATCGAACGAATTCATTCCTTCTACCTTCAAAAAAAGGAGTCTGAATGCGGCTTCCCATGGTTTAGCCATTTCTTTATGGTTTTTGTGATCACAACAAACCTCGGCCACAGGGAACCCGTCGTACAACAACCCTTTTTTCTTTTCTTTAAGAAACTCTCTATATTTCTCACCATGATGGTTCCCCGACGTACAAAAAACCGTAGGGATCCCTTTTTCTTTCAACAACAACGCAAGAATAATCGCGTTGTGCCAGTCAGGCTCTCCTCCTTCAGTGGCTGGAAAGAAAACATCAAGAATCACCCCACCGATTTCTCCACCCTGAAGAACCTCTTCTGCTTCCGCTTTCGTGGAAACAAAAACGACCTCGCATTTCAAGTCCCGTTCGGCATACTTCCTTGCAACAGAAGCAAACGCCTCTTGATCCTCAACAACCAAAACCTTCATGGTCCTTTCCTTTCTTCAAGAGATTCTTCGGTCGCCACGATTTCTGTGCTCCCTCAGAATGACAATGAAAGAACGATTTTGTTTGATCAAACACCTACAACATACACCAAAAGAAAATTTTTGTCAATATAAGCATAACAAAATTTAACTTTAAACTTAAATAAAGATTTGTTTAGTATTTACATTAAGCTAAGTTCCTGCTATTCTATTTTTTGTTGAAAGTAAGTCTACATTTTATGAAACAAAATGAGGTTCGACCTATTGAAAAACAATTAAAAGCCTTTGGGTTGGGCGATACGGATGCAAAAATTTACCTTCTTTCCCTTCAACTCGGTCCTTCAACGGTTCAGGAATTGGCAAAAATGAACCGCCTCAACCGCGTCACGGTCCACAGTGCGGTCGAACGACTGATTGAAAAAGGATTTCTGTTTGAAAGCCGAAAGGGGAAACGTCGGTTGGTTGTGGCTTCGGATCCCAAAACCTTGCGGCGGCTGGCCGAAGCCAAAAAAGCCGAGGTGGAACGGATGACGGAAGGCCTGGAAGGTGTCGTAGAGCTTTTAGAAAAATTTCAATCTACGGACCGTTATTTTCCCACGGTCCGCTTTTACGAAGGAACGCAGGGATTCCATGTCATGTTCGAAGAAACATACCGGGCCAAAAGCGACGTGTTGGTTTTCAGCTACGTCCCTATCTTCGAAAAAGCGGTTGGGGAAGAAAACCTTAAAACCTATTTTGAAAAACGCGCCAAGCACGGCATCCACACCAAACTCCTTTTTCCACCCAGCGAAATTGCCGAACGGATTCACAAACAACGAAACCCCTACAACGTCGAAGTTCGCCTCATCCCAAAAGAATATTCCTGGAACGCAGCTCTCTTCGTTTGGAATGATTCTGTGGCTCTACACTCGCTCAAAGAAGGCCGTCTGACGTCCACGATCGTGGAAAACAAGGACATTGCGAATATGATGCGCACCATGCATGCGCTTATTTGGGAACGATCACAGCCAATGATTTAACGTTTCAAAAGAAAAATTCGAAATTTTGACAATCCACGGACAATCACGTTATTCTTCCTGCGCGATTTAAAACAAAATTTCTCTCAATTATGCCTCAAATGACTGTTGAAAAACTCCCAAAGACCAGCGTTAAAATCACCTTCACCATCCCGCAGGATGAACTCCAACCCTTTCTAGAAGAAGCCGCACAGCGGATTTCTGAAAAATCGCCCATTCCTGGATTTCGACCAGGGAAGGCCTCCTACGAAATGGTGAAAAAATACGTGGACGAGGTGAAAATTTATGAGGAGGCCCTTGAGCCTATTGTACGAAAAACGTACGTCGAAGCTCTGGAAAACCAGAAACTAGAGGCTGTTGGGTCCCCGGCGATTGACGTGGAAAAACTCACTCCTGGTAACGAACTCATTTACACCGCCATGGTGGCGCTCATGCCAAAAATTGAAACCCTGGCTGACTACAAAACCCTAAGCGTTTCCTCTAAAGAAACCTCCGTTTCTGACGAGGATGTGGAACGAACTCTCAAAGACCTCCAACGAATGCAGACAAAAGAAATACGATCCGAATCAGGCCTTGCGGCAGGAAAAGAACATAAAACAGTCCTTAATCTCACGATAAAAAAGGACAATGTCCCGCTTGAAGGCGGCCGGGCTGTTGATCACTCTGTTTACCTGAACGAACCCTACTATATTCCCGGATTTACGGAACAGTTGGTTGGGATGAAAGAAGGGGAAGAGAAAAAATTTCAACTTACGTTTCCTGAGGAACATTTTCAAAAACATCTTGCGGGAAAAACCGTCGATTTCGAAGTTCTCCTTAAAGAAATCTATCAATTGGAACATCCGGAGCTCAACGATCTTTTTGCCCAGTCCGTTGGTCAAAAAACCCTGGTGGATCTTTCGTCCCTCATTCGAAAAAATCTCTTGGAACACGCACAAGAGGAAGAGCGTATGCGTCTTGAACGAGAAATGCTTGAGGCCATCGCAAACGCGTCCAGGTTCGAAGATCTTCCGGATCTTCTCCTGAACGAAGAAATCAACCGGATGATTCACGAACTCGAACACCGGATTCAAGAAGAAGGTCTTGACTTCAACACCTATCTCAAAACCATTGGAAAAACGCTCTCCCAACTCAAACTTGATCTTTCCCCACAAGCCGTCATGCGCGTCAAAGTCTCTTTGGTGTTGCGCGAGATTGCCAAACAGGAAAAAATTGAGATAGAACAAAAAGAAATCGACCAAGAAATAGACCTTTTGGCCGCGCCTGTGGACCAAAAAGAACTACGCGATCAAATCTATTCCCCCGAATATCGCGAATACATGCACGGACGCCTGAAAAACCGGAAGGTTCTCGAAATCCTTAAAAAGACCATGGTAAAATAGGAAAAAGTTGTTATGGACTTCGGGGCCCATGTTTCAGCAGCCGGAGGCCTTTGGAGTGCTCCGGAACGCGCCGCAAACATTGGTTGCGAAATTTTTCAATTTTTTACCCGTCCTCCGCAGGGAGGTGCAGCGCCCCCCATCACGGCGGAAACCGTTGAAAAATTCAAAGAAGCCGTGCGCAAATTCCACATGAAGAGTGCTTATGTCCACGCGCCGTATTTTCTCAATTTAGCTTCCATAAACCAACGTATCCGACACGGATCCATAAAAATCATCCGGGAAGACTTGGAACGCGCCTCGCTTCTTGGCTGCCAAGCACTTATGTTTCACCCGGGGTCTGCCAAAGATGCAGGGCAAAAAAAGGGAGAAGAATTCATAAGGGAGGGGTTGAATCAAATTCTAGAGGGTTATGACGGATCCTGTCGCCTTCTTATTGAAATTTCTGCTGGGGCAGGCATGGTCATGGGGGACACTTTTGAAGAAATTTCTTTTTTTTTAAAAGGGGCGGAACGTGGAAGCGAAATCGGCGTTTGTTTCGACACCCAGCATGCCTTTGCCTCTGGCTATGATCTGCGCACGCAAGAGACCGTTCAAAAAACTCTCGATCTTTTTGACCGAATCATTGGACTGAATCGGTTAATCCTTTTTCACGCCAATGATTCTCAAACAGATTTTGAAAGCCACCGAGACCGCCACGAACATCTGGGAAAGGGGAAAATCGGGGTGGAAGCCTTCCGATCCCTTGTTCAAAACCACGCCCTCAAAAAAGTAAATATGATTGTAGAAACGCCCTTTAAACAGAACGGCAAGGGGGTTGAGGAAGACCTTCTATTTTTAAAAAATCTCCGTGAAAAAACGTAAAATAAGAGAAAAAGTCGCCTGCCGCGCTGCTATGATTTTAACGATTCATGTTCAGCCAAATGCAAAACAAACCCGTCTTTCTACTTGGTTAGATGAAAATACGGTCAAAATCTGTCTTGCGGCCCCGCCGAGGGATGGAAAAGCAAACCGCGAACTCCTTCTTTTTCTTGCAGATCTGTTCAAAACGCCCCCTTCGTCCCTGTGCTTAGCGCGCGGAGCAACCGGACGAATCAAATGGGTCAAAATTCCCGATGCGACTTGGCAGATATACCGAAAAAATCAGGGAACAGGATCATAACCTCCTGGGGACCAGGGGTGGCACCGACAAAGGCGCCAGAGAGCCAGTCGCCCCCCGTGTCTAAGACCGTACCGCCCGATGGCCTCTCGCCCATAGGTAGAACAGGAAGGATAAAATCGACAATAACCCCCCGGATAAAACCCTCGCGTAATTCCATGATCGGGAGAGAGGGTTTTTTGATAAATACGAATGAAAAAAATAGCCGCACGTCCTGGAAAAGACCCTCTCATAATTTTTGTTTCGCACAAACCGTCGAACCAACCCTCTTGAAAAGACTCGCTTTTTCAAGAACGTTTAAAACAGCTGACTCAAGGGACGCAAAAGACGATTTCTTTGCTTCAGGGCGAACCAAAAGAGCCACATCATACCCTTGACAAAGGCCTGGCAAACGCAAACGAACGACCTCGCGAATCTGGCGACGCAAACGATTGCGGACCACAGCCGATTTCGAAACTTTTGTTCCAACAACAACCGCAAATCTAGATAGAGAAAGACGGTTCGGACGACACTTCACACTCACGACCGGATGGAATGTTCCGCGACCTTTTGCAAACAAGGAAGCAAAATCCTTGTCTTTTTTTAAACGGTTGGGTTTTGGAAGCATATGGTGAATGGAAAGACGCGGAAGGAAACCCCCGCGTCTTTCTTCCTTGCTCCTTCTCGTCTACTTTTCTTTTCCTTGAACAGCCAGCCTTTTGCGCCCTTTGGTTGCACGGCGTTTTAAAACGCCTCTGCCGGATTTTGTGCTCATACGGGCGCGAAATCCGTGAACCTTGACCATACGCCGCTTCTTGGGTTGATACGTTCGTTTTGGCATAAAAAATAGGTTGACAAGAGTCTATCATTCCATCCACAATTTATCAACCTTCTTATACACCAAACCATACCTTGTGGATCCCTTGCGGAAGTCTTCAAAGAAACGTTACACTACCCACGTTCAAAATAAAACAAATCAGAGCCTTGTTCTTGTTCCCTTTATCCATCCCGCTTCTTTATGAATACCCACGAACTGTGGCACGCGGTGCTTGGAGAGCTTGAATTAAGGCTCAGTAAAGCAAATTTTACAACGTGGTTCAAACGAACGTTCATCTGCGTTCATGACCACCAAGAAGTTATTATCGGGGTTCCCAACACCTTTACAAAGGCGTGGCTTGAAAAGAAATATCATAAAGACATCCTCCAACTCCTCCAACAGTTCACCAACATTCAAGTTCGATCTGTTTCCTACCGCGTCGAAGTTCACGCCGGCCCCTCCACGATTCCCTTTGAGGTCAGTCAAACCCAAGAGGAAGCAGGGGAACGTCTTTCCGAAACGATCTCGTCCTTCCCAGTTCCCTCCGCCACACCCGCCTCCGAAGATCTTTTTCGTAAGGCTGCCCAAACGTCTCACCACCCAACCGAACTGACCCTCAACCCAAAATACCAATTTTCAACTTTTGTTGTTGGAAAACAGAACGAACTGGCCGGAGCCGCCTCCCAAGCCGTTGCTGCTCAACCAGGAGGTGTTTACAACCCACTCTTTATTTACGGAGGCGTTGGGCTTGGAAAAACACACCTTCTCCAGGCGATCGGCAACGAAATCCGCCGGACCAATCCGGAAGCCAAAATTCTCTACGTCACCAGCGAGCAGTTTACCAATGAATTCATTCATTCCATTCGGACGGGAAAGGCCAAAGAATTCAAAGATCTTTACAGAACCGTTGATCTTCTCCTCATTGATGATATCCAATTCATTACAGGAAAAGAGCAGACCCAAGAGGAATTTTTCCACACCTTCAACGCCCTCCACCAAAACAATAAACAAATTGTCCTTACTTCCGATCGGCCCCCCCGAACGATTCCTGGTCTTGAACAACGGCTGCGAACCCGTTTTGAATGGGGGATGATGGCCGACATTGGTATTCCAGATTTTGAAATGCGCATGGCTATTTTGGAAACAAAATGCCGCGAAAAAGGCTATCTACTTGGATCAGAGATCCTCCGTCTTGTTGCCACGGCTATTCAAAGCAATGTGCGCGAACTGGAAGGAGCCCTTAATAAAGTTATTGCCTTCCACCAGTTTAAAAACCTGACACCCAGTGTTGAGAGTGTTAAACCCATGCTTGTCAGCTTCCAACCCCCCTCACTCAAAAAGACCGTTACAGCCCAACAGCTCATTCAAACCGTAGCCGTCTATTATGGCATAACATCGGATGGTCTCTTGGGAAAAAGCCGCGAACAACGCCTGGCCTTCCCACGTCAAATCATCATGTATCTCATGCGCGACGAGTTGCGTTCCAGCTATCCCTCTATTGGAACAGAGCTTGGTGGCCGGGACCACACCACAGCCATGCACGCTTATGGAAAAATCTCAACCCGGCTCTCTACGGACGAACAACTCCAGCATGATCTTGAGATGATTCGCCAACGCCTTTACGCTATTCAATAAAAACATTTCGGGGCTGAAGACAACTTGTTGAAAGATAGGTGGAAAATTATGTGGGGTCTTTGTGAAAGAATTCTTGCTGATTTTTTCCACCCTCTCCTTTCACACAAACACCCTCTTTCTCCCCGTCTTTGTCCCCACGTTTTTCAACCAACCAAAACAATAAATTCTCATAAAATCAATCATCAAAAATCAGTTATACTCCTTATCCACCTCCCTATTAACTCTCCTCCAAAAAAATATTTATGATTCGTTTGTCGTGTACGCGGGGAAATCTTTACACAGGGCTTTCCATTACAAGCCACTTACCAGTAAAGAATGTTAATCTTCCCATTTTAAACAATGTTCTTATTTTGGCAAAAAACGGAACGATTCGATTTACGTCAACGAACTTAGAGCTGGCGGTGAGTTGCCAAATTCGCGGGAAGGTTGAAGAAGAAGGCGAGTGTACACTCCCTTCGAAACTTTTATTTGATTATGTCAGCCTTCTTCCGAATGAACGGGTTGATTTTTTAGAGGAAGACAACCACGTTTTGCGTATTGAATGTGGAACGTTTAAAACAAAAATAAAAGGACTTCCCGCAACAGAATTTCCCCTCATTCCTCCTGTTACCGCAGAAACAGCTTATCGAATAAAGGGCGAGGTCTTTCGTCGGGCCCTTTCCCAGGTTCTTTTTGCCGCGGCCTCTAACGAGGCCAGACCAGAGCTTTCCGGTATCTTTCTCCATTTTCGATCCGGTAAAAACGGAGAGAAAGAAGCGGTTTTTGCTGCCACGGATTCCTATCGGCTTGCGGAGGCTCGTGTTGAGGTTGTTTTGGACGGGGGGCCGGAAGAAACTTCGGTTATTGTGCCGGCGCGGGCTCTGGCCGAGGTCAACCGAATTTTGTCCGTCTTTAAAGACGATGTGGAATCTCCTTCGGACCTTGTGATTCGTCTTTCTGAACAACAGGCTGTTTTTTCCTATGGAACTGTCGAGCTTATTTCTCGAACCATTGATGGAAAATACCCTGATTATCGTCAAATTATTCCTCAGGCGTTTCAGACTGAGGTTGTTGTGGATCGCGATGATCTCCTTAAGGCCGTGAAGACAGCCAGCCTCTTTTCAAGAGCGGGCCTGTTTGATGTGACGGTTCGTTTTGATCCGGAAGGAACGGCCTCTGTTACGGCCGTGGATGCCTCCCGTGGAGAAAACACCACATCTTGTCCTGCAAAAGTTTCGGGGCCCGTGCAGTCCATCTCGTTGAACTATCGCTATCTTTTGGACGGGCTTCAAGCCGTGGAAACAGAAGCGGTCCGTTTCCGCATGATCGACGGATCCAATCCTTGTATGATTGAACCAGAAGGGTCCGCGACCCCGTATCAATATCTTATTATGCCGATCCGTGTTTGATTTGCTATGTTAGTGATTCCCGTGGCTCCAGAGGTCCTACGCCTCCCTGTTGTTCGTTTGTGGAATGGGGATCGTTCGCCAGATACCCGTTTAGATGGTTTGTGCGAAATAACAAGAGGGGATCGTGGCGTGAAACTAAAAACCTTCTTTTTTTGTCCAGGAGAACACGGAAAAGAAGACGGATTAGAAATTTGGTTTGTGGATGAGGATAATCAAAATTTGCGGATTCGATTTGACTCGGATGGAGGTTTTCGCGTGCTTGGGTGTGAAGCTTCTGGGGAAGTGATCGCGGACCTCACGAACGAGTTGTCTCGTTCTTTTTCTTTAAAAGAGGCAGCTGGCCGTCGGTGTGCCGAAGGTGAGATTCCTTTTGAACTTTTTCCATCCCATGTGAAAGCCATTAATGCCTTTCTTTTTTCCGGAAAGACGTTTCTCGCCTATCACCCCCTTTCAGATCCGCACGATCGGCGAACAGAGACCTTTCCGTTGGTAAAATTGGCGTCGGTCGAATAACCCCTTTTTTGTAAGACAAAAAGACTTTTATCGGCACCCTCTATGTCGGTCGAAAGAGAAAAAGAATTTTTTCGCGATTCTCCAAGTTCAGGAGAGGTTGAAAGGGAGACTGTTTCGCCATCTCGAAGAGAAAGGCTTGGGTGGGCCGAGGGAATTTTGAACCGTCTCGTTCTATCGAGACAATACGATGAAAATGGGCGCGTAGAAACCAACCCCTATTTTCCAAAAGGACAAGCCACTCTGGTGGCACGACTTCCTCTTTCGGAATTTCTTTTGGACGTTGTTGATCTTTTTCCAGAGGAATCTCCGGAAACGGTTGCAGAACAATTTCGGCGAGCGGTTTCCTCCGTTGGGGAGAGGGTGTGGACGGGTTCCTTGGTAGAAGAGGCTTCGCGTGTTGACAAAATAGCAAGGGAATTGGCCAGGTGTGCGGCGGTGGGTGGATTTTTTCAAGATGCCAGTTCTTTGGATCAGAGGGTTTTCTTGGAAAGGTTGGGTGTTGCTTTAGAGCCTGTCTATAATCTTTTTTCAAAAAATACAGTAAAATAGAGGTTATTAAATAAGCCTCTATTTTTTGTTCTGTGCGACAACCGTATCCAAGCGATATCACAAGAGAACAGTTTGAACTCATTCGACCCCTCCTTG
>DATDUW010000009.1:0-25322 GCA_035290185.1 Patescibacteria group bacterium | reverse complement strand
GTTCGTCTTGGCAGGAGACGACCAGGCCCGTGGGAAGGTGGGTCAAGCGAATAGCCGAATAGGTGGTATTGACACTCTGTCCTCCGTGCCCGCCGGAGGTAGATGTCTCGATTTTGAGATCTTTTGGATCGATATGCAGATCGACCTCTTCGGCTTCCGGGAGAATAGCAACGGTAACCGTAGACGTATGAATACGCCCCTGTTTTTCGGTTTCCGGAACGCGCTGGACGCGATGAACCCCACTTTCGTATTTCAAAGAGCGATAGACGTTTTTTCCAGCGATCGTAAAAATAACTTCTTTGAATCCTCCCAGATCGTTCCGATTCGCGGAGACGAGTTGGGTCTTCCATCCTTGCCGTTCTGCATAGAGGGTATACATCCGCAACAGCTCTCCGGCAAAGAGGGCTGATTCGTCTCCACCCGTTCCGGCCCGTAGTTCCACGACGATATTTTTTTTGTCGAGCGGATCCGGAGGAACAAGGGCTTGGGCAAGGGTTTCTTCCAAGAGGGGAAGGCGTTGAGACAAATCATTTATTTCAGCCTGGGCCAGCTCCTTCCAGTCGGCGTCCTGTGCTTGGGCAAGGGTTTCTTTGGCTTGTTCCAAATGCCGATAGGTTCGGACATACTGTTCCCCGACTTCTACAAGTTCTTTGAGGTCCGCATAGGTCCCGGATGCTTCTTTAAGGGCTTTTGGATCACAAAGGACAGCCGGATCCAGAAGACGGGCCTCAACGACTTTTAATTCGGATTGTTTTTCTTCTACGGTCTTGAGGAGATCCATAGCCTTTTTTATTGTAGAGCCGGTTTTTGACGGCGTCTATCGTCAGAAATAAAAAGACGAGTCCTGGAAAGCAGAACTTCGTCTTTTGTTTCGGCTATTTTTCTTCTCCCTTGGCTTCCTTTTCCTTTTTGTGGGTCGCCCGTTTCACACGTTTGACCTTTTTGCCTGTGGCTTGAACAGACGTCTTGCTCTTGGCAACGCGTTCCTGGAATTTTTCGACGCGTCGCGCCGCATCGATGATTTTGGCACCCGCACCCGTGTAGAACGGATGACAGGCCGCACACAGTTCCACTTGGATGTCCTTAACCGTAGAGCCAATTTGGTAGGTGGCTCCGCAGGCGCAGGAAATCTTCGCGTCTTCGTAGTAGGTTGGATGGACATCTTTTTTCATAAGAGTCGTCAAGTCAGGCGTGACTATAACAAGGAGGCCGATGGTGTGTCAACGGTTTAAAGGTTCGGGGCGTGTGGAAATTTTAGGTGGAAGGGCAATATTGATCTCTTTTTTCCGTAGATTTTCCGTATGGACGGCATTTTCTTGAGGCATTCGAATGAGAAAAAGTTCATGAGGATCGTAGGGGCCTCGGTTAAAGAGAATAATTCCGTGTTCTCGGTTTTGGGAAAGGAGAAGTCCGCCGAAGCCAAGATTCGAATCGTTTATGGCCAAAAGACGACCATTCCACGTTAATTCGCGACAGGGAAGATATGCAAAGGATTCTCCATCCATTGCATAGATGACTTGGTCTGGGTGGGGAACACGGAGGACGGTTTTTCCATCGCATTGGACACCGTCAGTCAAGCCGGAAAGAAAGCCGTCGAAAAATCGTTCATTTGATTTTTCCGCGTTTCCCTGAAACATAATACCAGTTTTAGACAGGTCCTCCGCGGGGACGATTTGGTAAAATCCGCCCAGATTTTGGCGAACGAGAAATCCGTTCGCGTTGGCAGAGGCGTCATATTCGCCGTACCACCCTTCGTCTTCTTGGAAATACTTAACGGAGGAATAGAGGGGTCCGACCTGTTTTCGTTCCAACCGTTCGGAAAGGGGAAAGACAGGAATTCGCCAGTCGATTTTAAGCGAGGGTGATGGAAGGAAGAGGAGGATGGGGAGGCTAACGGAGAGAAAGAAAATAGGAAGCAAGACAAGATTTGTACTCAGGCGGCGCTGGCGCATCAGGCGGACAGTGGGAAAGACAAGAAACATGCTCGCGGCCGCGATGAAAAGAATGGGGAAGACAAGAGGACCGGGGATACCAAGAATTGCTAAGAGTCGCGCCACTAGGCCACTCAAAAAAAGGAAAACGAATCGGGCGAACTGCCAGGATTGACTGAGAGCAAGAAACGGATGGTTGGGATCGGAAATAGCAAGGGCTCCGCTTTTTATAGCTCCCGCTACCCAGGTTCCTGCACCGAACGCGAGTAGGATAACAGTCGTTGTTGCGGTCTGTAGAAAATTTGGTCGAAGCCGCTTGGCAAGAAATGCGATGTCGACGGTTTCCCTTTCTACCAGCGGTCCATAAACGGTCCAGACACGCGTGAGGAGAAGAGGAACCCCTACTGTCCCCAGGACGGAGATGAAAAAAATAATGAGTCGGGTTCCCGCGTCGATTCCAACCGGCTCTGAAAGGACGTGCGTGGGAAAGCTGGTGAAGACAAGAATGGAAGGGAGACAAGCTAATCCCATTGGTACAAGAAATCCGAGGAAGGTCGCCCTCCGTCCTCGTCCGTCCATATCGTGAAGCCAGAGGGTGGAGAGAATGGTGCCAATGTAGGTCCAGAGACCGACGAGAAATCCGATGAGAAGGAGCATTTCTAGAATCCGCGTCATCTTTGTCAACCCAAGGGCATCGAGATCCGTCATCGAAACAGCGCCGGTTACAAACATGAGCGTCAAGAGGCCGCCGGTCATTCCAAAAAGGATGGCGAGGGTCAGTAAGATTGGAAATGGCACGTAAGCCAAACTCAGGTTTGCAAGCATTGAGACAAGCGTTGGATCTCCGAATCGATTTCGTGGTTCTATCGGTAAATCACCCTGAAGGGTGGTTTCGTATGTTTCATCCTCCCAGTGGTCTTTAAGCTCTTTTTCCAAACGGTCTGCCAACCGTTTATTCGGGATGTTCTTGCGGATGTCATGTAAATAAGCTTCCAGGGCGTTTCGATGGCTCATAGGGAAACGCGGGAAAGTCGCAGAGCTGAGTGTAATTCCTTAGAAAGTTTGGCGAATTGGGATCGGCGTTTTTCAAGATAAGATGTTCCTTTTTTCGTGAGATGGTAGTAACGTCGGGTTTTGCCGCTTGGCGCTTCCCGTTCCTTGCTCGTGACAAATCCTCGAGCTTCGAGTCGATAGAGCAAGGGGTAGAGAGTTCCCTCACGGAACGTCAAGATTTCGTGGTCCTCCTCGCGTAGGGCGCGCAGGATTTGGTAGCCGTAACCTTCCCCGAGATTATGGAGAGTTTGGAGAAGGACGGCTTCAATCGCTCCTTTTGTGATGTCATTTGACATAGGACGTAGAGGTATTTTGGATATACTATCTTTAAAATAGTAAATCTTTTCGTGGATGTCAAATAGGAGAGGGAAATCCTTGTGTCAATTTTCCGTTTGACGAAAGTCGTCTGTCAAGGGAGAGAACACGATTGAATCCACCACCATCCGCAGTTCTTTTTCCTGTCGTCCCAGACTTTTTTCCACGAAACGTTGATTGGAGATAATAATGCCGCCGAAAGGATGGTCTGGGTGTACGATGGCATACTCATCGATGTCTTTGAGTTTTTGACCCCATTCCTCACGTTCTGGTGTGTAGGCATGCACAATTCGAATACCGTTTGCATTGGTAAAATATTCGCAATTTATTTGTCGTGTACACCATTGCGAGACGCTTTCGGCCGAGTGAAACTGGTTTGAGAGGTCGCCAAAATACCCTCCGCGCCCAGCCGGTTCCCCTTGGCTGTGGGCCACAAGGAAAATGTGGCTGTCACCCAGTCCGGAGAAAAGGAGGGCACGATGGACGGTCCCGTCATAAAGGATCTGGCCGTTTTCGTTCGTTGGAATCTCCCCGATTTGGCCAAAGAATCCTCCCTCTTCCTGTATGTTGATCGGACCCCAGTTTGTCGGATAGATAAAAGAGATTCCCAGGACAGCATCGGTGTAGCGAGTTGATTCTTCCTCTGTCTCTTTCGGGATCGTCTTTGTCTGTTTGGGTGCGAAGGCCTCCATCCCTGTTGGATTAATGGGAGTTTGGTTTTGATCTTCAGTCGCGAAGTCAGCAGAGAGACACCCAACACCAGTCGATACAATCCAGATGGCAAGAAGAAGCAAAATGAAGGTTGTTTTTCTCATAAAAATTGATAAAGGAAAAAAGTTTCGTTATGGTACAAGCGTCTATGTCTCCTTCCGCACGCCTTTTCGATTATGATCTTCCTCAAGATCGGATTGCTCAAACCCCGATTGAGCCGCGCGATCATTCGCGCCTCATGATTTTAAATCGTCAGACCGGGGCAATCTGTCATCGTCGATTTTACGAGATTGGCGAGGAATTGCGAGAGGGTGATCTGTTGGTTTTCAATGACACGAAAGTCTTTAAAGCGCGCCTGCACGGACAGGTACGAGAGAGGAAAATTGAGGTGTTTTTGTTAAGGGAAAGTGACGGCCTGTGGAAAACATTGATCAACCCGGGAAAGAAAGTAAAGACGGGAGACCGGATTCAAATAGGGAATACCGAGGCGGAGGTTGTGGAAAAACAACCGGATGGCACTGTCTTACTTCGTTTTTTTCTAACGGCTAAAGAGGTGCTTGCTTTAACGGATACCTACGGAGAAATCCCCGTCCCCCCCTACATAAAACAGGTTCCGGATGAGTTGAACGTTTATCAAACCGTTTACGCTCGCGAAACCGGTTCCGTTGCGGCTCCGACAGCAGGGTTTCATTTTACGAAGCGGCTCATGGAGGAATTGAAAGGAAGAGGGGTCCAATTTGCCTTCGTAACCTTGCACGTTGGGATCGGGACTTTTCGGCCCATGAAAACGGAAACGGTTGAGGAACACAAAATGCACGCCGAATCTGTTTCCCTCTCTCCTGAAACTGCTCGACAGATCAATCAGGCCAAGGAAGAGGGCCGAAGAGTTATTGCTGTTGGTACGACAACCGTCCGGACTCTCGAGGGAGTAGCACGTCTCAACACGGTTCCTACTCTTTTGCCGGAATCTGGTTTTCAAGGCGATGTCGATCTTTTTATTACGCCCGGTTTTCCCTTTCTTCTCATCGATGGCCTTATTACAAATTTTCATCTTCCAAGATCCACCCTTCTTGTTCTTGTCTCGGCTTTTGCAGGCCGCGATCGGGTGCTGTCTGCCTATGGGGAAGCTGTGAAAGAGGGGTATCGATTTTATTCCTTTGGGGACGGAATGTTTCTCCGTTGATTTTTTGTTATTTTTCGCTTTGTTTTTGATCAGGAAATAATCAGGCATTTTTCGGAAAAAAAGGAGCCATCGCAAGCGCGGGGCTCCATGAGACTCTAGGTTCGAATGAGGTTCTGGTGGTGAAGAGATGCGCTCAGAACGGACGAGGACGGATCACGGGTTCTCGTCGTCTGTTGTTAACCGGAGGAGGGACCTCGTCTGTTGCCATAGAACACATGGCGGCTGCTTCCACCAATCTTCCAAGTTCCTGACGCGTCCATCGTCTGGCTCGTTTTACGGCCTTGAGAGCCTTCTGTCCTCTACCTTTCACTGCTTCGAGCGCACTTTCCAGCTTCCGGAAGCTTCTCATGCCAACCTCTTAAGTGAATTGTTGTACCGTCGTCTCGGCGATTTCCAGCGACGACGTTTGTGTTTATCCCAAATTTTTTTTGGCTTGTCAATCGTTGCGCTGAACAGAAAAATTTTTGAGAGTTCAGATGATAACGTGACGATTGACTCTATTTTTGCTCCATGATATTGTCTTCGCGCTGCTGCGAGGCAAATTCGCCATCTTTATCGTTAGATATTTGAGGCACGGTCGGCTTTTAAAATCGACCTTACGTCTTTTTTTTCTATGCCCACGATTCATCAGCTCATCCGCAAGCCGCGTAGGCCCAAGGTGGGCAAAAGTAAGTCTCCGGCTATGCTGGCAGGATTGGATTCCCTCCACCGCCGACGGACCGAGATTGCACACGGTAGTCCTTTCAAACGTGGTGTCTGCATAAAAGTCACTACGATGACTCCAAAGAAACCGAACTCAGCCATTCGTAAAATTGCCCGCGTTCGCCTTTCCAACGGCATGGAAGTGACAGCTTACATCCCCGGCGTTGGGCATAACCTTCAAGAACACTCCATCGTGCTTGTTCGTGGTGGACGCGTAAAGGATCTTCCTGGTGTGCGTTACCATGTGGTGCGTGGTGTCTATGATGCTCAGGGTGTGAGCGGGCGCAATCGCGGCCGGTCGCGGTATGGAGCCAAGAGACCAAAGGCAACGAAGTAGTTCACGAGCCGGTGGGTAAAGAGAAAACCGTTATCATTAAGCGCTTGTAAATCTAAGTTTTTTACTTATCTAATAACCGCTTCCGGCGGAGTACCGCACGCAGGGAAAAACCGGCCGGAAACGATCAAATTTATGCGTGGTAAACAAGCAACCCCCCGCGTCATTCTCCCGGACGCGAAATATAACAACGTTCAGGTCGCCAAATTCACCAACTACCTCATGCATTCCGGCAAGAAGACGGTTGCACAAAGTGTTATGTATGCAGCTCTGAGTCTTGTGGCCAAAAAGATTGATGGCGATCCGGTAGAGGCGTTCGAAACGGCCGTCAAGAATGCCATGCCATCGCTTGAGGTGAAAAGTAAACGCGTCGGAGGATCAAACTACCAGGTGCCGATTCCTGTACGCGGCGAACGAAGGTTTGCCCTCGCCTGTCTTTGGATTTTGCAGGCGTCGCGTGGAAAAAAAGGCCGTCCTATGGCCCAGAAACTCGCAGACGAGCTTGTTTTGGCTTCGAAAAATGAAGGAGATGCTGTGAAGAAAAAGATGGATGTGCAGCGCATGGCCGAGGCCAACCGCGCGTTCGCACATTTTGCTCGCCGCTAGCCTGAATGGAACGTATGCCTAGAGAATATTCCCTTGAAAAAACCCGCAACATTGGCATTATCGCCCACATTGATGCTGGTAAGACAACCGTGAGCGAACGCGTTTTGTTTTATACGGGCAAGAAACACAAGATTGGCGAGGTTCACGAAGGAGAGGCCACCATGGACTGGATGGATCAGGAGCGCGAACGCGGCATTACCATTACAGCCGCAGCCACTACCTGCTTTTGGAAAGGCCACCGTATTAACCTGATCGATACCCCTGGCCACATTGACTTTACCGTTGAGGTGAAGCGGTCGCTTCGCGTTCTCGACGGCGCCGTAACGATTTTTGACGGCGTGGCCGGCGTAGAACCACAATCCGAGACGAACTGGCGGTACGCGGACGATTATCGCGTTCCTCGCCTCTGTTTTGTGAATAAGCTGGATCGCACGGGTGCGGATTTTTACAAAGATTTAGTATCTATCCGCACACGTCTTTCCAAAAAGGCCCAACCGATTCAGCTGCCCATCGGGATTGAAGATCAGTTTACGGGTATTATTGATCTTATCGAGAATAAAGCTTTTCTTTATAAAGATGAGTTGGGAAGGGACATGGAGGAAACGGCTATTCCGGCAGAGTATCAGGCGAGGGCCATCGAATGGCGTGCCAAGCTTATTGAGACCATTGCGGAAAACGACGAAGTCCTCATGAATAAATATCTGGGCGGGGAGGAACCGACAGCAGAAGAGCTTAAGGTTGTCTTGCGAAAGGCTGTTATTAAGGCCGACATTTTTCCAGTTCTCTGCGGTTCTGCTCTCAAGAACAAGGGTGTTCAATTCATGCTTGATGCCGTCAATGCCTATCTCCCGTCTCCGCTTGATGTGCCGTCCGTTCAAGGATTCCACCCCGACCACCCGGAAGAAAAGATCATGCGCACTGGCAGCGACACGGAACCGTTTACTGCTCTGGCTTTCAAAATTGCCGCGGATCCGTTCGTTGGGAAGCTTGCTTTTTTTCGCGTGTACTCTGGAACGCTTAAAGCCGGTTCTTATGTTCTCAACACCGTGACAGGGGAAAAAGAACGCATTGGCCGTATCGTACGGCTTCACGCTAACCACCGGGAAGACGTGGAAGAGGTTTATGCCGGAGAGATTGCCGCGGCCGTTGGGTTGAAGAATACTTTTACCGGTCACACCCTGTGTGATCCGTCAAACCCCATCGTCCTTGAATCCATTACTTTCCCTGAACCCGTTATTTCGGTTGCTATCGAGCCGAAGACAAAAGCTGACCAAGAAAAGATGGGGTTGGCCCTTTCGAAACTTGCCGAAGAAGATCCGACCTTTCGCGTGCACACCGATGACGAAACCCTTCAAACCATTATCGAAGGCATGGGAGAACTGCATCTTGAAGTGCTTGTTGAGCGCATGCGGCGCGAATTTAAAGTAGAAGCCACCGTGGGTCAGCCGCAAGTGGCCTATAAGGAAACGATCAAGGGGTCGGCAGAAGGGGAAGGAAAATACATTCGTCAAAGCGGCGGACGCGGACAATATGGACATTGTTGGTTGCGCGTGGAAAAGAATGAACCCGGCAAAGGATTTGATTTTTTTGAAGCCATCAAAGGCGGGTCCATTCCCAAGGAATACATCACACCCATCCAAAAAGGATCCCGCGAGGCCGCTGATCGCGGCGTGCTTGCCGGTTATCCTCTCATTGACGTGAAGGTGACGGTGTACGACGGCAGTTATCATGAAGTCGATTCTTCCGAGGCTGCCTTTAAGATCGCTGGTTCGCTCGGCTTTCAGGAGGCGTGTAAAAAAGCGGGATTAGCCCTGCTTGAGCCCATGATGAAAGTGGAGGTTGTGACTCCTGAGGAATTTATGGGGACGGTTATGGGAGATATCAATGCAAAACGAGGTCAGATTATGGAGATGGCTGATCGGGTCGGTGTGAAGGCTATTTCGGCTTTGGTACCGCTTGCAGAAATGTTCGGCTATGCTACGACCCTTCGATCCATGACACAAGGGCGGGCAAGCTATACCATGGAGTTTGACCACTATGAAGAAGTACCGCGCCATGTAGCAGAGACGATTATCACGGCGCGTGGGGGAGCAAAAGCGGCGGCCCGTGCCTGATGAAATGAAGAAAAAAACAAAACGATGTGTCTACGGCTTTAGGTAAAGCCGTAGAATTCCTTCTGTCCGGGCCGGCGCCCAGTGCGGAAAAATAAAGGCGTTTGAGACGACCTTAGCTCCAGAAGGAAGTTCCCGGAGAAGTTTGGATTCAAGGCCTCGCATGGTCGAGGAAAGTTGATAGAGAAAGACGACCGTGGCATTCCCCAAGGGAGCATGCCAAAAGGAGGCTTGTTCGAATCGAAGGCGGTCTCCGAGGTTGAGGCGATGAGTTTCTTCCCGTGCGTGTTTGACAAGCCGAGGATAGAGTTCGTAACCAACACCTCGACACCCGGCGGTTTGGACAGCCTGTAAGAGAATGCGCCCATCTCCGGACCCGAGGTCATAGACGACGTCTGTTGGAGAGAGATCGGCTAATTGTACCATTTTTTTTACGATTTCCGGTTGGGACGGCACAAAAGGGCCCCCGCCGTGCAGAAGAGGAAAAAGTTGCCAGAACAGTTGCCAGATAAGCCACAGAGTTCCAAGAAAAAGGAGCAGGGCTATTCCCAGGAGAAGAAAGAGAATTTCCATAATAAAAAAGACGTAGGGCGATAAGGAAACGTTTTTCTTTTTCAAGTATAGCATTGGATTCTTTTTTCTTCATTTCGCATTCCTTGACAAGGAGTCGATCGTTTCGGCACAATGTCTCCGCTATGGATCGTTCACTTAGACACATTTTGGATTTCATCCGCAAAACAGGCGATCGTTTTATTGTGGCCGATGCTCAAGGAGACCTTTACGTGGTCATGGACCTGGATGCCTATGAACGTCTTCTTTTTCCCAATCAGGCCTCTGAACCGTCCATTGGCTCTCTTTCCGACGAGACGGAAAAGAAAGAAGGCCTTGTGGAAAAAGGAACGAGAGTTTGGGAAGCCATGCAACCGGCAGGGGAGAGAAGTGCCACGTGGGATCTGTCTCACCTCACGCCAGAGGAACGTCAGGAAGTGAAGCGGGTCTATGAATCCATGAAGGAGATGAAAGCTCAAGGAACCGTTGCGTCTCCTTCTCGTTCGTCTCCTCCTTCCGCCCCTGGAGCGGTGGACGTGGAAGATCGTGGAGAAGAGCAGTTTTACCTGGAACCTATTGAATAAGAGAAAGAACAGGAAGTCTGGGCCTTGCACGATTTTTGACCCTCTGTTATAGTAAGTCCGCTTTTCCATCGTCCATTTTTTCAACATCATTTATTTTCATTCATTTTCGTTCGCGCGACTCCTTCTTCCTTTGGAGAGGGGCGCTGTCCCAAACCGTATGGCCGAAGCCTTTCAACGCACCAAACCACACGTGAACGTAGGAACCATCGGTCACGTTGACCATGGTAAGACGACGCTTACCGCCGCCATCCTTAGTGTTCTGTCCACACACGGGATGATTGCCCAGAAAAAGGGCGTTGATGATTTGGACAAAGCTCCAGAATCCAAGGCGCGCGGGATTACGATTGCAACCGCGCATTGTGAATACGAGACGGAGAAGCGCCACTATGCGCACGTAGATTGTCCTGGCCACGCGGACTATATTAAGAACATGATCACCGGTGCGGCACAGATGGACGGAGCTATTCTGGTCGTTTCCGCAGCTGACGGCCCCATGCCGCAGACCCGCGAACATATTTTGCTTGCCCATCAGGTCGGCGTTCCTGCCATGGTTGTTTTTCTCAATAAAGTAGACATGGTGGATGATGCAGAGCTTATCGATTTGGTCGAAGAAGAAATTCGTGATCTCTTGAAGAAATACGAATTTCCAGGGGACGAGGTTCCGATCATCCGCGGTTCGGCCCTGAAAGCCCTTGAAAATTCTTCTGATGAAGCGGCTTCCAAACCCATTCTGGAACTGATGAAGGCTTTGGATGAGTACATCCCCGAGCCTGTGCGCGAAACCGATAAGCCGTTTCTCATGCCTGTGGAAGACGTCTTTTCCATTGAAGGGCGAGGAACCGTGGCCACAGGACGCATTGAGCGCGGTATCGTGCACGTGAACGAAGAAGTGGAAGTGGTTGGTCTTAGGCCGGAATCTTCGAAGACAACCGTGACAGGCATTGAAATGTTCAATAAGTCTCTGGATGAAGGGCGGGCTGGTGATAACGCGGGGCTCTTATTGCGCGGAGTAAAAAAAGAAGATATCGAACGCGGAATGGTTTTAGCCAAGCAGGGGTCTGTGACACCCCATACAGAGTTTGAGGCGGAAATGTATGCTTTGACGAAAGAAGAAGGTGGGCGTCATACACCATTTTTCAATGGGTATAAGCCGCAGTTCTATATCCGGACAACCGATGTGACCGGGGATGTGACCCTCCCAGAAGGAACGGAAATGGTCATGCCTGGTGATACAGTGAAAGTTAATGTAAAACTGATTCAACCCGTTGCCCTTGAGGAGAAACAGCGGTTTGCGGTCCGCGAAGGCGGGCGAACGGTTGGTGCCGGAGTTGTTCTGAAGATTACTAAATAATCCATTCCTCGCGTCGGAGCATCTCCGTCGCGAGGCCGGGATCGGAAAGAGAGAAAACTCCTTTTCAGCCCCGGCCTCGCTGACAAGATTGCAGGTCGACCGAAACGTCCTTTTCTTGTGACACAAACGGTTTCCGTGAAAACTCAACAGCAGGAGGAACAACACCGTACGCGCATTCGGATCAAAATTCGCGCCTATGATCATAAATTGATTGATCAGGCCGCGCAAACGATCATCCGAACAGCGGAAAGAACAGGCGCCAAGGTGTTCGGTCCTGTTCCTCTACCGACGGAAAAGAGGCGTTATACCGTGAACCGTTCGACGTTTGTTTACAAGAATGCCAGGGAACAGTATGAGATGCGGATTCATAAACGACTGATTGACGTCATTGATCCAACAGAACGGACCATGGACGCCATGATGAGCTTGAACCTGCCGGCTGGTGTGGACGTGGAGATCAAGATGTAGTTTTTAAAGGAAGAGAAGAAACAGGGGAAGAGAACGGGGAAGAAAGTTCGTGAGAATAGCAGAAGTTTCTGGATCACGAAAACCTTCCTGGGTTTTTCAACCACTGAGAAAGGAAAGCGTCTTTCAAACAGAAGCGAAACAAAAAGCCTTTTTTCGAAAGGCTGGAAATCGATCGTGCGAAAAGATCCAGAGGAAAAGAAGGGGATTCGCGCTATCGATTTCTGGCTTTTAAGTTACCAAAGGACGAAGAGCCATTTGTATGAAATTCATCGTTGGAAAAAAATTGGAAATGTCCCAACAATTCAACGGGAACGGGATTGTTGTCCCTGTGACGTTGGTTCAAGTCGATCCGTGCACGGTAACTCAGGTAAAGACCGATGAGCGCGATGGGTATGTGGCCGTCCAGGTCGGCTATGGACAGAGAAAAAATGTTAACAAACCAGAAGCCGGACACACGGAACAACTGGGAACGTTTTCTGGTCTTCATGAGTTCCGAGTTGGCGAGGTTTCGCATCAACGCGGCGATAAAGTAGACGTGACGATTTTTCAACCAGGTGATCACGTCGATGTTGTGGGATGTTCAAAGGGGCGTGGGTTTGCAGGGGTCGTAAAACGCCATCATTTTGCTGGAAGTCCAGCCTCCCACGGACACAAGGACCAGTTGCGGATGCCTGGTTCGATCGGGTCACGTCGGCAGGGTCCTGTCCAAAAAGGAAAGAGAATGGGCGGACATTTGGGAGATGCCAGGATTACGGTAAAGAATTTGGAAATTGTAGCCGTCGAACCGGAGCGGGGTTTGTTGGCCATTAAGGGAGCTGTCCCTGGAGCGCGCGGTAGTGTTGTTTTCATCCAGTCCCGTGAAACTGACACCCTATGGCAAAAGTAATTCTCTACAATCAAAAGGGAGAGAACGTGGGAGATGTTGAACTTTCCGCCGACCTTTTTTCGGTTCCCCTTCGTCCGACCGTCGTTCACGAGGCTGTTGTTGGCCAGCAGGCAAACGCACGTCATCTCACTGCCCACACCAAACGGCGGGGTGAGGTCCGGGGTGGTGGAAGGAAACCCTGGAAACAAAAAGGAACCGGTCGCGCTCGACAAGGATCCATTCGGGCACCACAGTGGAAGGGAGGAGGCGTCACATTCGGACCGAATCAGGAACGTTCCTATACAAAAAAAATAAATCGTCGGGTGCGCCGCGCCGCCCTAGCCATGTGTCTTTCAGAAAAAGTGAGAGAAGAAAAGTTTTTGGCCGTGGATACGTTGAAATTAGATACGCCGAAAACAAAGCGTATGGCAGCAATTCTCGCTTCTCTCCCGTCTCACGGACGCAAAACGCTCGTGCTTTTAGAACCAGAAAATGCAGCGACGGCGCGTGCGACGCGCAATCTCCCGAAGGCTCTGGCTCTGCGGGCGGACAGTATAAATGTTGCTGATTTATTGGCAAACGAATACATTCTTGCTTCCCAACAGGCGATTGAAGTTTTGATGCGCGTTTACGGTTCAAAGAAGGCTGTGGAGAAGGTGTCATAATTTAGATCTATGGGATTTCTTGACCGATTTAAGAAACAAAAAGAACAGGAGATTGGGGGAGGGGTTTCGGGAGAATCGGTTCCGGTTTTTTCGACTGTTTTAAAAACGGAACCGAAAAAGAAAGAGGAATCTGTTCCGGCCAAAACAAAGCCTACACCACGCGTTTTGCAGAAAAAGGCAGAGGGAGGGAAAAAATCCGGTCGAGTGATACCCGCCTTTCTTTCTAATGTTTTGCTTGAGCCAGTTGTTTCGGAGAAAACAGCTCGTTTGGCTTCGGGAGGGACCTACACGTTTTGGGTGCAGGTGCAGGCAACACGTACGCAGGTTTGTCAGGCTGTGACAGCTTGGTATGGTGTGCGGCCACAGCGAGTTCGTCTTTTGCGTTCGCGGCAGGAGCCGGTTCGTTTTGGAAAAGTCCGCGGGTTTCAAAAAGCGCGAAAGAAGGCTATGGTAACCCTTCCGGTTGGGAAGCGTTTGGACGCTTACGAGGGCGTGTAGGCTTTTGAAAGCACGAAGAGCATTCTTATGTCTTTGAAACAATACCGCCCACGCACGCCCGGACGCCGTATTTCCAATGTCCAGTCGTTTTTGGATATCACGAAACAAGAACCAGAAAAGTCCCTGATTCGTTTTCGGAATCAGAAAGCCGGTCGTTCTGGAGGAAAGATAGCGGTTCGCCACCGAGGCGGTGGAGCGAGGCGATTTTTGAGAATCGTGGATTTTCGGAGAGAAAAATACGACATCCCAGCCAAAGTTTTTGCGATTGAATACGACCCGAATCGCGGGGCTCATCTTGCTCTTTTACAGTATCAAGATGGAACAAAGACCTATATGTTGGCTCCGGAGGGGCTGCATGTGGGTGATGAGATTGTCTCCACCCGTTCAAAGGGAGAAATGAAAATTGGAAATCGTTTGCCACTCGAATATATTCCCATTGGGTTGGCGGTACACGATATTGAACTGGAGCCTGGCCGCGGCGGTCGGATGGCCCGCGGAGCAGGAACTTCGGCCCAGCTCTTGGCTGTTGAGGGTTCTTCTGCTACACTGCGGCTTCCCTCAGGGGAAGTGAGAATGGTTTCCCGTATCTGTTTGGCAACGATCGGTCAGGTTTCCAATCCTGATCATCGGCTGATCCGATGGGGCAAGGCCGGGAGGACACGTCACCGCGGTATCCGTCCAACGGTGCGTGGGAAGGTGATGAATCCGGTTGATCACCCGCACGGAGGAGGAGAGGGGCGCAATTCCATTGGTTTGAAGAATCCAAAAACTCCGCAAGGAAAGCCGGCACTGGGCGTCAAAACCAGGCGTTTCAAACCGTCGAGTGCCCTGATCGTCAAGCGGCGTTCACCTGGTCGGTTTGTTGGGAAAGCGGTTTAAAAGGAAGAACGTTTGTCATCTTATGTCCAGGAGTTCCAAAAAAGGCCCTTACGTGGATCAAAAACTTCTTGAAAAGATTCGGAAGCTTGATCCTGCCAGCCGCACCATCGTCAAGACGTGGGCGCGGGCTTGTACCATTACGCCTGAAATGGTTGGATTTACGATTGGTATCCACAATGGAAGAGAACATCTTTCCGTCCGTATGACGGAAGAAATGGTCGGTCATAAGCTTGGTGAGTTTGCTTCAACGCGGAAGTTTTTACGCCATGGTGGCAAGCTTCAAAAAGCGACCGAAGAATCAGCCTCGGCTCCACCCGCTGGAGCTAAACCATCGGTTGGAGGTAAGAAATAACAGAAGAAAAGTTTCCTATTAAGGTTTTTATGGAAGTCAAAGCTACCGCACGTTACTTGCGTATCTCCCCCAGAAAAATGCGGCCTGTCATTGACGTGGTTCGGGGGTTAGATTTGGCGTCCGCTCGCCAACAGCTTCGATTTATGAAAAAGGCAGCAGCCCCCTTAGTTTTGAAACTGATTGATTCCGCCGCGGCCAACGCTAGACACAACTTTCAACTATCGATCGAACAATTGTTTGTGAAACGTATTGCCGCTGACGGGGGACCGGTTATTCATCGTTCCACGCCGAAGGCCTTTGGTCGAGCTGCCCCCATTCGCAAGCGGATGACACACCTCTCCGTTACGCTGGAAGATCGGAAAAAAGAGGACGAAACGGAAAAGGGAAAAGGAAAAAAACGGCAAAAGTCAACTTAGTCTATGGGTCATAAAGTCCATCCAAAAGCATTCCGACTTTCCACGGTTCGTACGTGGGATTCCAGTTGGTTTGCCAAAAAGCCGTTTGCTACGCTTCTGCAAGAAGATGTGCGAATCCGCGATTTCCTTAGGCGCGAATTACGCGAAGCTTTGCTTGATAGTATTAGTATTGAGCGAACGAGACAACAACTGGCGGTGGCCATTCATGTAGCAAAACCAGGTGTTGTTATCGGACGCGGCGGGGCCGGTGTGGAAGAGTTGAAACGCAAACTGAAGGAAAAATTTTTCCGCGGACGTCCTTTTAACATGAATCTTACGATTAAAGAAGTGGCACACCCGTCCCTTTCTTCCGCGGTTGTTGCCCAACAGATTGCCTCCGACCTTGAACGACGCATGCCATTCCGCCGTGTTTTAAAACAGGCCATGGAGCGCGTGATGAAGGCACGGGCTGAAGGCGTAAAGGTGTCGGTCGGTGGACGGTTGAACGGATCGGAGATTGCCCGAACCGAAACCTTGGCCCAAGGAAGAGTTCCGCTCCACAACATGCGTGCTGATATTGATTTTGCCTCCCTTCCTGCCAGGACCGTGTATGGCGCTATCGGCGTCAAAGTATGGATCAACCGGGGGGAAGTATTTGAAACAGTGGAAGCGCCTAAGGAATAAGACGGTATGTTGATTCCAAAAAAAGTAAAACATCGCAAGTGGCATAAGGGTCGGGCCAGCGGAAAACGAACAGCAACCAGCAAGGCGGTGGTTGCCTTTGGTCGGTTCGGACTCAAGGCAATGGAAGAGCGATGGGTCACATCTCGACAGATTGAGGCTGCCCGCCGTGCTATGACACGCCATATAAAGCGCGGTGGAAAGATATGGATTCGCATTTTTCCCGATCATCCCGTGACGACCAAGGGGGCGGAGATGCCTATGGGAAAGGGAAAAGGAGCCGTGGATCATTATGTTGCTGTTGTGCGACCAGGGACCGTCCTGTTTGAAATGGACGGCGTTACCAAAGAGACGGCCCAGGCTGCCCTTCAGCTTGCGTCCTACAAGCTTCCGATGAAGACAAAAGTTGTTTCACGCCAGGAATAAAGGAAGATTTTATGGCTTCATTCATGAAGGAATTTGGACAGGTGGATCTCGAAGTGTTGCAACAACAGCTTTCAGACGTCCGAACGCAGCGCCGCACGTTGCGGGTGCAACTGGCAGCACACCAGCTTACGCATGTGCGCGGCCTGCGTGAAAATCGGAAGCGGCTGGCTCGCCTCCTTACGGCTCTTCGACAGAAAAAGAATGTGAAGTTGCTCTCTTCGTGAATTTGACATGTATGGAACAGGAAAAAACTCCCTCATTTGAACGAGTGCGTCGCACTCTACGTGGAACGGTTGTTTCTGATCGCATGCAGAAAACTCTTGTTGTACAAGTGGATCGAACGGTTCTCCATCCAAAGTACGGAAAACGCTATGTGAGAAGCCATCGGTATAAAATTCATGACGAGCGTGGCGAAGGGCGGATGGGTGACGTCGTAGAATTTACGGAATGTCGGCCGCTTTCTCGGGAAAAGCGCTGGCGCCTTCTCCGCAAGGTTTCTTAAGAAGATGCTATGGTTCAACTGCGAAGCATGCTCAATGTGGCGGATAATTCTGGAGCCAGGAAACTCCAGGTTATTCGCGTCCATGGAGGCTACCAAAAACGGTATGCCCGCTTAGGGGATATTGTGACGGCAGCCATTAAGGATGCTGTCCCTCATGCGACCGTAAAAAAGGGAGATGTTATTCAGGCCGTCATGGTACGGACGTGCAAAGAAAGCCGGCGTCCGGATGGAACGTATATTCGGTTTCATGAAAATGCGGCTGTTCTTATCGATAAAAAATCAAAGGAACCGAAGGGGACGCGTATTTTTGGACCCGTCGCGCGTGAATTGCGTCAGCACGGGTTTGGAAAGATCGTCTCCCTTGCTCCCGAAGTTTTGTAAGGCCCAGAAGGGCATCCTTTCGTGTTATGAATTCCCGCGTGAAACTCAAAATTAAAACAGGAGATACGGTTCGAATCCTTACAGGAAAAGATAAGGGAAAGCAGGGGAAGGTCATTCAGACGTTTCCTGCTCTTTGTAAGGTGGTTGTGGAGGGGATGAATGTGGCCGTGCGACATCTGCGCGGGCGAGGGAATCAACCTGGCCAGAAAGTAACGTTTCCCGCCCCGATGCACGTTTCGAATGTTCAAGCTGTCCATCCAAAAACGGGGATGGTCGGGAGGGTTGGCTGGAAGGTGGAAACACGGGAAGGAAAATTGTTAAAAGTTCGCGTTTTGCGTCGCAAAGGGACAACAGAGGATTTGGTTTAACTTTATGGCATTCAAAACACTCTATCAAAATGAAATAGCACCGGCTTTTGCCAAAGAACGGGGTCTCAAAAACCGCCAGGCTGTTCCGCGCGTGACCAAGGTCACCCTGAATGTCGGATTGGGGCAAGGGATCCGCGAAGCGAAGTATCTGGATGCAGCAGAACAGACACTTCGGCGTATTTCGGGTCAACAGCCCGTGAAAACGCGCGCACGGATTTCCATTTCGAATTTTAAAATTCGAAAAGGAATGATCATCGGCATGAAGGTCACCCTGCGGGGAAAACGCATGTGGGATTTTTTGGAGAAGCTGGTAAAAGTCGCCCTTCCGCGCGTGCGAGATTTCCGGGGCCTTCCTTCGACCCTCTTCGATCGCCAGGGAAATTTATCCATCGGATTTCGTGAGCATACGGCCTTTCCTGAAATCCGTCCGGAAGAGATTGAGACGATCCACGGCGTGCAGGTGACCGTTACAACGACCGCTCGACGAAAAGAGGATGGACAACAGCTGTTGAAACTGTTCGGCTTCCCCTTTCGAGAGGAACCCCTTAAATCCAAAAGCTAAGTATGGCAACGGAAAACCAACGAGCAAAGGCGCGGGTGAAGAACCCAAAATATCTGTCACGTCGGCAGAATCGCTGCTGGCGTTGCGGGCGTAAACACGCCTACTTGCGAACGTTTGATTTGTGCCGGATTTGCTTCCGCGAGCTGGCGAACCGGGGAGAGATCCCAGGAATTCGCAAGGCAAGTTGGTAGTTTCTAAGCGATTTAAAGGTATGATCACGGACCCTATTTCAGATCTGTTAGCGCGAATTCGAAACGCGCAAGCCGTTTGTAAACCGGAGGTGACCCTTGCGTTCTCCAGGATAAAGTTTGAAATTGCCAAAATTTTGGAACGCGAAGGTTATGTCGGAAGCGTCGAGCAGGTTCCGGACGGTTCCCGGACTTTGCTGCGGATCCCCCTTAAGTACGAGCACCGTCGTCCGGCGATCCATTTTTTGCGACGTGTGAGTCGGCCGAGTCGGCGTATTTACGCAAAGACCACCGAACTTCCGCGTGTGCAATCGGATCTTGGTATTGCAATCGTTTCCACGCCCAGTGGCGTTATGACGAATAAAGAAGCTCGCGCCCGCCGGTTGGGTGGGGAAGTGATTTGTGAAATTGCTTGATTATGTCCAGGATTGGTATCAAACCCGTTCCGATTCCTTCCCAAACGGAAATTTTGTTGGAAGGGCGGTCTGTGACCGTGAAGGGTCCGAAAGGATCTCTCCTTCTTTCCCTTCATCCGTCCGTCATTGTGGAAAAAAAGGAACAAGACGGAGGCTCTTTTCTTATCGTTTCCGTTCTTCATCCGGATGAAAAGCGCGAACGGGCCCTTTGGGGAACCACGCGAGCCCTTTTGAATAATATGGTGCAGGGGGTTACGACCGGATTTTCGAAATCGCTTGAAGTGGTTGGTGTGGGATATCGCGCTCAAGTGCAAGGATCTTCCCTTCGGTTGGAAATCGGATTTTCTCACCCTATTGATTTTCCTCTTCCGGAGGGTATTGTGGCTTCGGTGGAAAAAAATGTGGTAACCCTAAGCGGAGCGGATGCCCAGGTCGTTGGAGAGGTTGCAAGTCGCATCCGACGTCTTCGCAAGCCAGAACCCTATAAAGGGACAGGGATTAAATACGTTGGCGAAGCTATTCGCCGCAAGGCAGGAAAAGCCGGAAAGGCCGGCGCTTCCTAAGTAAAGACCTATGAGAATCCAGAATCCCACGAAAGCAAAGCGTCAGCGGGCCCTGCGCCGCGCTCGTCGCGTTCGCGCCTGTCTTCACGGGACCGCACATTGTCCGCGTGTGACAGTGAAGCGCAGCCTAAAACATATTTATGTTCAGGTCATTGATGATGAGGCAGGACGCACGTTGGCGGCTGCTTCGGATTTTGACGTGAAGGAGATCATGAAATCCAAAGTTGATCTGGCCAGGGCTGTTGGAAAAGTTGTTGGAGAGCGCGCGAAAGAAAAAAAGGTGTCAACCGTTATTTTCGACCGTTCCGGTTATCGCTATCATGGACGCGTGGCCGCATTGGCGGAAGGCGCACGCGAAGCCGGTCTGGAGTTTTAAACCATTGATCTATGGCGGAAGAAATTAAACAAGAACAGAAGCGGCCATCCCGCGGAGGGGGAGGGTCGGCACGGCGCGGTAGCGGGGGTGGGCGCGGCCGTGACAGCGGAGGATCCCGTGGGCGCGGTGGAGCACGGCGCGAAGAAGAGACCAGAGAATACGACCAAAAGGTCCTTGATTTGGCTCGGGTGACCCGTGTGACAGCTGGTGGAAAACGCATGCGTTTCCGTGCAGCGGTCGTGATTGGAGATCGCAAGGGCGCCATTGGATTCGGCTTGGCCAAGGGTGCGGACGTCTCTTTGGCTGTGGACAAAGCCACGCGACAGGCGAAACGCGGCATTTTGCGTGTATCATTGGAAAGTGGAACTGTTCCACATCCCGTGAAGTTTAAGTTCGGAGCCACGACCGTTTTGCTTAAACCAGCCCCCAAAGGGACTGGATTGAAGGCTGGGGGGGCGGTGCGTGTCATGCTTGAACTGGGCGGCATCCCGAACGCCGTAAGCAAGATTTTTGGTTCGTCAAATAAAATTAATGTGGCGAAGGCGACCATGGGAGCTCTGGCGGATTTGCGACCGTCCAAAAAACCCTCCCGAGCCGTCTCTCCCTCTCGTGACGTATGACGCTTGGTTTGCACACCCTGCATCCGGCCAAAGGCGCACGCAAAGAACGTAAGCGCGTGGGGCGCGGTCTTGGATCCAAAGGTTCGTATTCCGGACGCGGAGTCAAGGGTCAACGGGCGCGGACTGGCGGCCGCGCGGGCCTGAAACTCAAAGGGATACGTTCCCTCATGTTGAAAATTCCAAAACAACGCGGATTTAATTCGCTTGCGCCGAAAGCCGCTCCCGTGAACGTTGGAATGCTCGGAAGGACGTTTCCGAAAGGGGGTTTGGTGACGCCGGCCACGCTGAAAAAAAATGGACTCATTCCGGCCGATTCTGTTCGGATTAAAATTTTGGGAGACGGTATTTTGGACGTTGTCCTTCGTGTCGAAGGGTGTCTCCTTTCCGCTTCCGCACGCACAAAAATTGAGAAAGCCGGAGGAAGTATCAAAGACGTTCTTCCCCTCAAGCCATAAAAAAATCTATGGGTGTATTCAGCCGCGCGTGGAAAACTCCCGAGATCCGTCAGAGTCTTCTTTTTGCTCTGTTGGTTCTCGTTGTTTTTCGCGTTCTCGCGCATATCCCCATTCCGGGAGTGAATACAGAGGCCTTGACCCGTTTCTTCCAGTCAAACCAATTCTTCGGACTCCTTAATATTTTTTCTGGAGGGACGTTAGAAAATTTTTCCATTGTCGCCATGGGGGTGGCTCCGTACATTACGGCCTCAATTATTTTTCAGCTGCTGGCCATGATCATCCCCTCTTTTGAAGAAATGCAGAAAGAGGAGCAGGGCCGCCAGCGGCTGAACCAATGGACGCGGCTTTTGACTGTCCCGCTCGGGGCACTGCAGGCCTTTGGTTTGCTAGCGTTGCTGCGTCAACAGGCGCCAACGGTTCTCGAAGGAATGGAATGGCAACAAACGGCCCTGACGGTTGTTACGCTCATTGCCGGAACGGTTTTTATCATGTGGCTTGGTGAACTGCTTTCAGAGCGCAACATCGGAAACGGAATTTCTCTTATGATTTTCGCCGGGATCGTGGCTGGACTCCCTTCGTTCCTCCGTCAGGCTTTTGCCACGTTCGATTCGTCTCAGTTTTTAACCATGATTGTTTTTGCGATTGTTCTGATCGTGACGGTCTTTGGAGTCGTGGTGATGCACGAAGCCCAGCGCAATGTTCCCGTTCAGTATGCGCGTCAGACGCGCGGCACGCGATTCGGAGGACAGGTGGCCACACATCTTCCGTTGCGTGTCAATATGGCTGGCGTGATTCCGATCATTTTTGCCATTTCGATTATTCTGCTTCCCAGCATGCTAGCGCAGTTTTTTCTTGATGCGCGTTCGATCTGGCTTCGGGAAGCCGCAACCACGGTTCTCAAGCTTACGAGCGACCAGTGGATATATGGAATTGCTTATGCCCTGCTTGTCTTTCTCTTTACGTATTTTTATACAACGGTTGTTTTTCACCCTGAACAGGTCGCCCAGAATTTACAGTTGCAGGGAGGCTTTGTCCCTGGCATCCGTCCAGGTCGCCCCACGGCGGAATATCTGACTTTTGTTGTGAACCGAGTGACGCTCGCGGGAGCGGTCTTTCTCGCCGTGATTGCCGTTCTTCCGTTGCTTGTTCAACAGTGGTCTGGGAACAATAATTTGGCGATTGGGGGGACATCGCTGCTCATCGTGGTTAGTGTGGTCATCGAAAGCGTGAAACAGATCGAGTCTCAGTTGACCATGCGCGAGTACGAATTTTAGAAAGTCCTAAGAGTTTGCGAAAAAGAAGAAAGGCGGTCCATGGAAACGGACCGCTTTTTGTATGATGGAGGAGTCGACGATCAAAATACGTCTGGTATACTAACTACCGTTGTCATTTTTTATGAATCAGATTTATCGCATCGTGCTTCTCGGTCCTCAAGGATCGGGAAAAGGGACGCAGGGCGAGCGGCTTTCTCATCATTTGGGAATTCCAACCATTTCCGTAGGGGCTCTCTATCGGGAAGCTATCCGGCGTGGAGACTCGGTCGGTCTTGAAGCCGAACGTTTTATCTCCGAAGGAATGCTTGTCCCCAATCATCTCACGTCTACTCTGATTGAAAATCGATTGGCTCAAAAGGATACCTTGGGAGGTTGGATTCTCGATGCCTATCCGCGCAGTCTTGAACAGTTAGAGCACCTTCTTTCTTTTCAGCCGCCCACCCACGTAATTGCTTTGTCTATTTCGGATGAGGAAGCTGTGGAACGGATCGCCAACCGTTTGACCTGCACGGGATGCGAAAGGGTTTATCATAAAAAGTTTGCTCCTCCCAAAAAGGAAGGTTTTTGCGACGAATGTGGGGGTCCGGTCTTACACCGTTCGGATGATACGCCCGAAGCCATTCGCCGCCGGCTTCACATCTATCATACGGAAACGGAACCCGTGCTTGCACGGTTGGAAATGGCGAGTATTCTTCATCGGATCGACGGAACGGGTCCGATTGACTTGGTAGAAAAAAGAGTCGACGCTATTTTAGATTTATTGGGAGTTTCTCCGGTCTATGGCCCTGCAAAAAACAGCGGAAGAAATTGAACGTATGGCTGCCGGGGGACTTCTTCTTTCCCAGGCTCTCTTTGCCGCTGTTTCTTTGGCAAAACCCGGTGCATCTGTGCGAGAACTCGATGATGCGGCGGAAACGTCTTTGCGACAGAATGGAGCAACGCCCTCTTTTAAGGGATACCGTTCGTATCCGGACGACCGGCCTTTTCCAAGCACTGTCTGTGCTTCCCTCAATGAAGAAGTCGTTCATGGTTCTGGCCGCCGTTCCCGCTGTTTAAAAGAGGGGGACGTTGTTTCGCTTGATATCGGATGTTGGTATGAGGGGTTGTGTACGGATATGGCCGTGACGGTTGCCATAGGCCAGGTTTCTCAAGAGATCAACGATCTGATTTTGGCCACGCGCGCTGCTTTGCTGGCAGGCGTTGGAGCGGTTAAGGCAGGCGGGGAAGTGAAAGATATCAGCGCTTCTGTTGAAAACACGATCCGTCCCTATGGCTATGGTATTGTTCGGGCGTTGGTGGGACACGGCGTGGGCCATGCTGTGCATGAGAACCCGCACATTCCAAATTTTGTGGATCGCCATGCCCCAAACATCCGTTTGATCGAAGGGATGTGTTTGGCTATTGAGCCAATGATCGTCCTTGGAAAGTATCATGTTGTTACGTCTGATGATGGTTGGACGGTACAAACAGCAGATGGAAAGTCTGCGGCTCATTTTGAAGTGACGGTTGCGGTTACGAAAGAGGGGTCGCGGATTCTGACCCCGCTTCCGGTTTAGGTATGCGACTACTCGGCATTGATTACGGGAAGAAAAAGCTCGGAATTGCTTTAGGCGAAACAGAAGGGAAGATCGCCATGCCTGTGAAGATCCTCCCGAATTTGGGAGAGGAAACCATTCGTCTGTTGGTAAAACAGGTTACAACAGAAGATATTGGAGCTGTGATCGTTGGTGTTCCTCTGGCTGTCGGTTCTTGGCACGGATCCGGTCAACTCACACAGACGAGAAAATTTATCGAGCGGCTTGGCAAGGCCCTTTCCGTTCCTATTTACGAGGAGGACGAGTCCTATACTACCTCAGAAAGTCTTCGTCTTCAGCGCGAAGAAGGTGCTTTAGCCGAAGAGGATGCCTTGGCTGCCATGCTGATTTTGGAACAATTTATGAACCGACGGACTTCTGATTCTGCTCCGCAATAGCAGGTCTGAGGCCCGCCATTGCGTCGCAACATGGCTCACCTTTTCCACACAACCGGCATGGTGCTTTCACGGCGCGATTGGCGCGAGGCTGATCGCGTCTATTCGGTTTTGACATCGGAGTATGGCAAGCTTGAATGCGTTGCCAAAGGGGCCCGTAAACCCTTGGCAAAGCTCGCACCACATCTTGAAAGCGTCTCCGAAGCCGAATTTTTGATTGTCCGGGGGCGTTTGTATGACACGATCGCTGGCGTGGAACGAGGGCGGGCTTTTCCTGGCCTGTCTGCGAATCTTTCCAATGCCCTTTTGGCCAAGCACTCGCTACGGTTGGTTGATTGGGGAACCAGGTTAGCACAGCCTGATGCCGCGCTCTATGGGTGTTTGACCGCGTGGATGGCATTTGTAGAGCCCCTTCCTCCCATGACGCCCGAACGTTCGGGTTTTTTGCTTGCCTCTTTTGCCTTGCGTTTGCTGGGCTGGCTCGGGTACCGGCCAGAATTTGTGCACTGTGTCCAGTGCCACATGACCGTCGTTTCAGGGGGATTCCGCTGGCACCCCGTGCGTGGAGGTGTGGTGTGTCAGCCGTGTGTAGAAAAGGCCGGGGAAGGGTCCGTGAGTGTACGCCCGCTTTCGGACGAAGCTCTCAAATTCCTCCGTTTTGCCCTTGAACAGCCACCAGAACAGCTTTTGAAATTAGAACTGCGTCCTGATCTTGTGGGAACGTTTCATGAGGCTGTGGAAGCGCTTGTCATTTCGCATTTTCCCACCATTCCGCCTGTTTCCCTAAGAGGAGCTTGTTTGGTTTGAGATTTTTTTAGTGGATAACTCAGCCATTTGACAAAAAAATGGGAGTTAATAGACATTTTGGGTTGCTCAAAACATTGTTTTTTGGCTCAGGTAAGCCTAGAGTAGAAGATATTTTGTATGACACATAAAAAACTGCCCTTTTTGTGGCAGTTTTTCCGTTAAAAAGAATGGTCGGAGGAGAG
>DATDUW010000008.1:0-15410 GCA_035290185.1 Patescibacteria group bacterium | reverse complement strand
TCTGCGGCCCAATCCTCGGAAGAGGAAGGCATGCGACCAGCCAGAGCGCCGAAGTAAACCAGGGCCTGTTCTTCAGGAGAAGCTGTGACTACGGGAGCCTCCTGTGGCTCCGTGGTTGCAGCGGCAGCCGCGGTTGCTGTGTCCCAATCAATAAAGACATTGGTGTAGGCAATCGCGTGGATCGCGTACCAATCCATGCTTACGGCTGGCATGCGACCAAAAACAGCGACGAATTTCTCAAGCGCCTTTGCTTCCTTGGTTGCGTCTTGAACAACTGCCTTACAGTTATCGTAGGCGATACAATGGTCTGCGGCCCAATCCTCGGAAGAGGAAGGCATGCGACCAGCCAGAGCGCCGAAGTAAACCAGGGCCTGATCCTCAATCGTTCCAGTCGTTGTTGAAGTCGTTGCAACCGGAACTTCCTCTGGCAGGGTCGTTACAGCTGAGGCTTCCCAATCAATAAACACATTCGTATAGGCAATCGCATGAACCGCATACCAATCCATGGTTGCAGAAGGCATACGACCATACTTGGCACCAAACAGATCAAGCGCCTTTGCTTCCTTGGTTGCGTCTTGAACAACTGCCTTACAGTTATCGTAGGCGATACAGTGGTCTGCGGCCCAATCCTCGGAAGAGGAAGGCATGCGACCAGCCAGAGCGCCGAAGTAAACCAGGGCCTGTTCTTCAGGAGAAGCTGTGGGCGTTGAAACGGTTGTTGAAGAAGAGGATGTTGTTGGTTCTGTCGTTGTCGAAGGGGTCTCCCATTTCACGAACACATTTGTGTAAGCAATCGCGTGGATCGCGTACCAATCCATAGTTGCGGAAGGCGTGCGACCCATAACCCCAATAAAGAAAGAGAGGGCCTGTTGTTCGCGGGTCACATTCTGCGTTGCCGCCTTACAGTTATCGTAGGCGATACAGTGGTCTGCGGCCCAATCCTCGGAAGAGGAAGGCATACGACCAGCCAGAGCGCCGAAGTAGGCCAAAGCCTGTTCTTCAACCGTCCCGGTTGGCGTCGTGGTTGAAGAGGAAGAAGTTGTCGACGTCGGTGTGCTTGTCGCTGTCGTTGCTGTTGTGGGGGTTGAGGTCGTCGATTGGGTGGGAGCTACTGTTGTGCCCGTAATCGACACACTGGCGGTTCCAAGACTGGACCCATTAATTTTTTCTTCCCCCTGATAGATCAGCTTGGACGTACTCATGATCTTGAGGGCGGCCGTACCGCTGGAAAGGGCGCGGAACGTGATGGTGCCGAAGGTTCCACTCTGCGTCACGGGTGTTCCGTAGACGTATCCGCCTTCGGAAAGAGTACCGGCCGCATTATTCCAGTTGTTACCAGGCGTAACATAAGGAAAAAGGCTTCCGAGTTGAAAACCCGTAACCTCCAAAAGACCGGCGGAAAAAGAAACGTCGGCACGAACGGTATCGAGAGACTCTCCGTTTGGATTGACGGCAAGCGTGACCGTCACGATCTCCCCGGTCTTCACCGAAAACGTCTGTGGCGAAAACCAGAGAGTGGCGTTTCCTCCCGCGTGTACAACAGCGGGAGCGCTCCCGACGGCCAAGGCGAGACCGATCAAAAGAGCAGCGATTCTTTTCATAAGAATGAAAAGGTAAAAAATGGCAAAAATGATTCGCAAAAATTATAGCACAAATTGTCAAACAGAACACGACACAAAGCTGTGGACAACCTCCATTTTTCTTTTTCCCTTTTAGCCACTATAGAAAAAAAGATGCTTGAGATACGATAAGAAAGCTTATGAGAAAAAAAATGATCCAACACCTTTCGTCCTCTCTTGTGTTTGAACACCGTTTCCTCCGCGACCTTCCCGAAGCTTCCCTCTATTTGGTCGGTGGGGCCGTGCGAGATTTTTTCTTAAAAAAGGTTGTCGTGGATCGAGATTATGTTGCAGTAAACATCGGGGCGTCTGAACTCAAAAAATGGTTACAAGCCCACGGACGTGTCAATTTTGTTGGAAAGAATTACGGAGTTTTTAAATTTGTTCCCTTTCACCGTCGCGGAAGGAAAAAAATCGATTCCGTTGATATTGCTCTCCCGCGGACGGAACGATCACAGTCAGATAACCTAGGAGGATACCACAATTTTGAAATAAATTTAGATAAAATATCTCTTGAAGAAGATCTGGCCAGACGGGATTTTACCATCAATGCCATGGCTCTAGACCTGCGAACAAAACAGCTTTCAGACCCCTTCGGAGGACAATGGGATTTAAAAAAAAGGCTCATCCGCGCCGTTGGCACCCCTACCACACGATTCCACGAGGACCTTTCCCGTCTGCTTCGTGCCATTCGACTTGCAGCTCAGCTTGATTTTAAAATCGAAAAGAAAACAAGGAAAGCTTTAACATTCCTCTTTCCTCTTCTCAACCGCAAACGAAAAGCAGCGAACGGATCTTTGGAGTGGATCGTGCCTCGAGAAACAATCGGCCGAGAACTTTCCAAAGCCTTTGCTTTTGACCCATTCAAAACCGTTTCCTTGCTCAGACGAGCGGATGGTCTCCGAATTCTCATTCCTGAACTTCGACGGAAGGACACACGATCCGCAACCTATCTACGCCCGATCCGTCTCCTCCCTCTCAAAGAAGGAACCGTTGCTGTTGCTCTTTTGTTGCGTGCCCTTTCCCCTGAAAAAGCCATTTCCATTTGCCAGAGTCTAGGATTTACCGCTTTACCAAAATCCGATCCGAACCGTATTGACCCTTCGGAAGTCGGATGGATCCTTAAAAAAAGCCTCCAATTTTCAAGACCGAAAAAAATACGAGATCTTCCTCTGCTTGAAGCAGAAAAAATCTTTCTCCAGCCAAAAACAAAAAATCTCCTCCTTTTTTTCGAATCGATCGGACGAAAAAAAACAGCCGACGCTGCACGTCACCTGATACAAGATCTCTATCGAAAAACAGAAATCCAACCAGGAAAATCCATCCCTACACTTATAACAGGGGATGATCTCCTTGCATTGGGCTTTTCCGAAGGTCCGAAAATCCGTCAAATCCTCGAAACGATTCGAAACGCCCAATTGCACGGAGACCTAAAAACAAAAAAAACAGCCTTGAAGCTGATAAAAAATGGTCTGGTGGGCGGTAGTGGGCTCGAACCACTGACCTTCACAATGTCAATGTGACGCTCTAACCAACTGAGCTAACCGCCCATCTCTGTTCATTTTCCCAAAAAATCAAACCTTTTGCGCATTTACTATAAAAGGAAACAAATCGAGTGTCAATCTTCCAACAAAGGCGGAAGTGACTCGGACGAGACGGTCTGACCGGCTTTGAGCCGCTCAAGTCGCGCTTTCACGAGAGCGTTGCCGGGATTTAGTCTTAAAACGTCTTCCACTTGTTGCGTCGCGGCCTCCAGATCGCCTTGCTGCTCATAAACCGCTGCCAAAAACCAACGAGCATTACTATAAGATGGAGCGAGCCGAACGGTATATTCAAACGCCGCTTTTGCGCGGTTCAAATCTTCAGGACCACGACGACGCACATAAAGAAGCCCGAGTTGAAAAGCGGCTCCCACGTCCGTTGGATTATAGCGAAGTACACTCTCCATTTTCCCTATAGCATCATCGACCTTCCCCTCCCGTTCAAAAAGAATGGCAAGATGATAATGGGCCGGAGCATAATCTTGTTTAAGCTCTAAAGCTTTGCGAAAGGCCTCTTCGGCTTTTCCAAGCCATACAGAAACCTCTTTTTCGGATTCTGTACGGACTCTCGCATCTTCCGAAAGGACAAGGGGACGCGCGGTTTCGGCCATGGCAAAAAAGGTCTTCCCAAGCTCCGTCCATGAAACCGGATTCACCGGATCGAGTTCAGCCGTTTTTTCAAAAGCCTTGATGGCAAAGGTTCCCGCATTTTCAACCAACGGAAACAACGATCGGTATGTTACCCCTTGCGCCATCCAATTGAGAGAAGTGGAGGGTTCCAATCGAACGGCTTCAGATGCAGCGTCAATGCTTGCAGCGGAAAGAGCTTGCAAAAAAATGCGTTGTTCTTCCGTTGGGTCCTGACCTTCCATTTTTTTTAACGCTTCCTGAACCCGGAAAAGCAAGACAGAAGCCAAATTGCGGTAAGAGACATCGTAGAAACGGTTCAAAGAGGCCGCTTCGTCCATTTTAACCGTCACATCCTGCCACGACGCCCCCTCTCGCTCCAGACGAACAGCTTGGGCAAAAGCACGCTCTGCGCGCGACCGTTGGAACACGGCAAAAAGAATGAGGAAAAGACCAAAGGCTCCAAAAACGCAAGCGAACGAAAAGAGAAGACCTTTCCGTGGACTCGTTGGGAGAAAAAAAGAACGTGCGGGTCGAAGCCAAACCAAGGCAAGAATCCCTGTTAAAAGAAAAAAAAGAAATTGAAGACTCATGTTGGATGCATAGACAAAGCTGGCAAGACCCATGGCAATCCAAGCTGGAAAAAAAACAAACGTCCCTTCCCAGCCGTTCTTTTTTTGAAAAATAACAAGCGTGCTTCGGATCGCCCACCCGGCAAGCAGAAGCATCCAGGCGCTAAATCCCACAAACCCAAGCGTGGCGAGCTGGGTCAGGGCATGGGATCCCGCACGATCAAAACGGGTGTCCCAAAACGGAGTCGTATTTATTTCAACAGGACGAAACCGTAAAAAATCGGAAAGAAAGGTTCCTGGCCCGGAACCGAACAGAAAGGTTGATACCGAAGAAGTAAGCGTCTGGCCAGCCACGGAAAAACCCGTACGCCAGGACAACCCAACTTCCACCGGGATGGAGAGGCGAAAAATAGGCGGAAAAATCCAGAGAAACACTCCGAGGACAAAAAGAAACAAAGGAAAAATGATGCGCGACGAAACAGAGGGAAGATCACGGATGCACCCCAAGGAAAAAAGGGCCAGACTCGCAAATCCCACGACCCACACAGCCCACAACAAACCATGATCAACAAGGGCAAAAAGCCAAAGCCCAACAATCGAAACAGCAAAAAGGAAAAAAAAATCTTTTCTCAATTTCCACGGATTCTTTGCTTCCCCCAACAACGTTAAATATCTTCCGTGTAGAAGGAGAACGACAATCCCCGTAAACAACACTAAAGTATTCACGGTTCCTACCGTGTTAAACGTCTGGACATGGGCAAAGGAAAAGGGGAGAGGAAATATCTCATACAAAGAACAGAGGCCGAGCCCCCCAGCCAAAAAGGCTGACCAACCAAGAGCTCCAAGCATTCGATTTGCTGTTTTCTGTTCTTCGGACTGGGAAACAAGAAAAAAGAAAAGGAGAAAAAAGAAGACAGAAATAACACTTACATATTCTTGCGTAGACGTTCCCATCCAAGAAAGGAAACGCCCTTGGGAAAAAAGAGCGGAAAGAAAAACGGAACTTAAAAAAAAGAACGGAAGAAAAAGCAGACCTTCCAAGCGTAGGGATATCTTCTTTTGCACCAATAGACCACCGACCTTAAAAAACAAGGCAAAGGAAACAAGAACGACCAGAAGCGTCTGCTTCTGTTCTTCCAAGACGTCCAGAGTCCATGGCAAGAAAAAAAGAGGAAGGAGGAAGGAAAGAAAAACCAGAATCCCATCGGATACCTGGAACCAGGACGGCTTTCGCATACAAAAAAGAAGCATGATTGTCTATAGTATGCCAGAAAATTTTCTCTCTCGCACGTCATTTCCCTAGCCATGAGCGTGCTGTACGCACTCCCAGACGCAGAATTTTGTACCCCCTATACGCGAATGGCTGCAAAGGCAGATCGAATGTCCCAGGATAGGAGATTTCTTCCCCCCCGAATCCTTTTTTGAATCGCGTAAGGCCTGTCCACTCCGGCTGAGACCCATCTTCAGCGGCAATGCCCCACCAATCATACGTTTTCATCCTCCGCTCTCGGGCATCCAACATGAGTTCCCAATGCAAGACGTAAGGCGCCATAAGCGCGCGCAGTTGGTCGCTGGAAGCGCCATGCAAATACGTTCGCACAGATCCATAATCAACCAGGAGATTCGCGGCCAGAACGGTTCCGTTGAATTCTGCTGTTGCAAGAAAAGCACGCGGACCCTTCGGTCCTTGAAGCGTCTGAAGCATGCGCTCGTAATGGGACTTCGGATGCAGTCGGAACCCATCGCGAATGGCTGTTTCTTTAAAAATCACCCAAACCCTTTCAATATCGACATCTTCTCCGATCCGCACAACGACACCCTTGCGTTGGGCAAGACGAATATTATAGCGTGTTTTCGGGTGCATGCGGGAGAGGAGTCTCTCGGGATCATCTCGTAAATCCGTTACAAGCGTATGGGGTGGATGAAGGGGAATGGATTGACGCCCTCCTTTTGGAGAAAAACGATCTTCTTCAACGGGTTCACAACGAAAAAATAAAACGTTCTTTTCTTTTTGAAGGAAAGCAATCAAAGCCTCAAAGATTTTTTGTCGATCGGCTCCGGAAATGGCAAAAAGAGGACCATGCGGACAGAACGCATAGGATCTCTCAAACGGAAGCAGATGAAAAACGAGCTGTGCCACCGCGCATAATTCTCCCTGTGCAAAAACGCCGATACGACGGATTGAACGCCTGCCAATGGTTTCAAACTCGCCCCACTCCCAGGTCTGCAAAAAAGCGCCAGAAACAGGAGCGTGTGCGTGAACGAATCCGCTCCAAAGGTCACGATCCGTGACTTCGCACACCTCCATACTATTTCGTGCGCGAAAGCTGCCGCAGCGCCTGGCGGATTTTTTCTTCGGTCGTTGAGCCGCCGGCAGCCACTGACGCGTCTTCGGCCTGCCTGCGCTGATAACCGAGACCCACCAGGGCTTCGACCACATCCGCGTCGCCCGACGGGCCAGATGGTTCCGTCACAAGCGATCCCTGCAGTTCCAAGATAATTTTCTGTGCTGTTTTCTTTCCAACGCCGGCAATACCAACAAAAACAGAAAGATCCCCCGCCATAATACCCTCCTTTAATTTCTCCACAGGCTTGGCCAGGACGATCTTCTGGGCAAGACGCGGACCCACACCGGAAATCTCAAGCAGTTTCCAACAGAGCTCAAGCGAAGGCAGATCCGGAAACCCAAAAAACTCGTGTCCATCATCGCGAACAGCTTCGTGCGTATAAACAGAAACCTCTTCGGAGATGGAAAAAGGAAGAACAGATCCTTCCGGAAACATAATCTTGTGGCCAATACCGGCCACGTCAACGATAAGATAGGTCGGAGCCCTGTGGACGATTTTTCCTTGCAGACGACAGATCATACGAAACGAGACGCAACAGCGGGTATGCACGTAGGGGTGGGTCGCGACCCACCCCTACGACGGTCCGCTGTTGCGATCTAACAAAATTTTCGACTGAAACGCAAGCACGCGACGCTCCAACTCTTCTCGTGCCTCCGGACGCAAGCTTGACGGAAGATCTGTTTCCCCGCGGGCTGCCGTGTGGATCGCAACAAGCAACTGCCCAAATTGAAATCCTGGTTTCATCCCCAGAAGTTTCTGAAGCGTATTTCCATCCAATCCAACATCGCGCAATCGACGCCGTTCTTCTTTTTTTGCCTCTTCCATCCGCTGTTTTTCACGCTGTTCCCGCTTCCACGGAGCCCGCAAACGTTCGGCCTCCAAAAAATGCACGACAACCGATGGATCATGCCACGCTCCATGCGCACTGCCACGACGCGACCCGCAAACCATGTCCAGAAAGACCGCGGCCAAAAACAGATCCAAAAAATCATCCGCATCTCGACCACGCGCCTGCCTGGCTATCTGTCGGGCGGGCGTATAGGCAGCGAATCGGTCATACGCCGATGGATTTGCTTCCTGAAAAGACTGAAACGCGTCCATGTGGCACGTCACAAGAAAAAAAAGATCTTGTTGATCGTCAACAGAAAGGCGTCGCGCAGCCGCGGTACGTTCAAACAGGCTTCGCAAATCCGGATGGGCGATGGCGGGCGCGTGACCAGGATAATGGATGTCAATTTGATAGGCAGAAAAAAATTCCATCTGAAGGGCTTCGGGCTTCACGTCTTTGTTATCCGCAAAAAACGCCTGATACAGCTCCGTGTATTTTTTCATGGATGCTTTACGCTGGGCCGTTTCCTCATCAACCCAGGCGTGCGAAAGCGGTTGGCGGAATCCCAGACGATCTCCCGATGATCCGGCTCGCGCCTCAAACCAAATCGTTGCCGGCTTTCCAAGGTCGTGACACAACGTATACGTTTCAAGCGATGCGGCTTTTTCCTTGATGGTCTCTTCCAACTCATCGATTTCTCCTTCAAACCCTTTCATCCGACGAAATTCTTCTACATCAATCAAATGAAATTTCTCCTCAAGAACAGCATAGAGACTCATAAGAATGAGACGAAGATGGTCCTCAACAAACGGCCCTTCCGCATGAAAGACAGGAGACTGTGGGCAAGCAAACAAGCACGCAAATAACGGCTCGGAACGAACCGCGTTTATGGTTGCTTCCGCCCTTTTCTGGAGACGCTCATCCGAACGCACCCGCTCCATGGCGGTTTCAAGAAACTCGGTTGAACCGCGTTTGTGTGTAGATTCAAATCGCCACATAGCCTTTCTAGTTTACCGTCAAAAACGAATTTTACCAACTGAAAAATAAAATCCCCGGACGAAGCGTTTCGCCGGGGATTATTTAGTCTGAAAACGAGCACGACCGTTATGGCCGTGTGAACGCCGCCTTTTTCATAGAGGGTCCTTCAGCTGAGCCTTGAGAAGCCCGAGCTTATCCCTTGCCCGATCAAGGCCGGCGTTTCGTCTTGCCTCCGATTTTTGAACTCGCCTTATCAAAAAACTGTGTTCCATTCTCCATACTCGACCCTTCTCGCGCCACTGTTCCAGGACCTCTTTGGCTTCTTGAATTTCGGCCGACTCTCCCCCCTGTCTCGAAAGAGTTCTCAAAGCAATCTTTGCCTCTTTGATTTCTTTCCGTTCTGAGCTGAAAAAATCTTCCACCCACAACCCGACTCTCCTGCGAGCCCATTGACTGAGGTTCTTCCATTCAATGTCATAAACCATCAGGCCAAACACGAGACCCCCCATTGACCCGAGCAGAACGAACCCATTCGGAACCCAACCAAGAGAGATTGCCGGTAAAGTTAAGAGGCCCCCAAAAAGCCATCCTGGGATCATTGTGCACAACATTCGACTGACTGTTGGCTCCCGCATGTTTTCTCCTCTCAAAACATCAGCCAAACTTTCCATCCAACACCGATTGAACCGCTGTTGGATTTTCCAAGCTGAGTAGACCACATGACGGATGGGCCTGTGCGACCGCGGCTATCCAGAACAGGAACCGAACAACCAGCCACAACCCCGATTCGATGAACAAGACCTTCATTCAAAGCCAACCGATAGAGCCCTTGCACAGAAAAGGCAATTTTTCCGATCCCATACACCGGCCCGCCTTGAATTCCGAATACAGGTCGAAAGACCGCGAGAGAACCCCCGATCGAGGTCTCCTCGTACCACTTCAGCTTCCCACTGACCGGTCCGGTCAGAGCAACACCAACCGACCCCGAAATCGGACTCTCCCATTTCCCATCAAAGGGAACGGAAGCAGCGATCGCGATCGACGATTTCACCTGGGCATGGACTACGCTCGGAAATGCCCCTGCCACGAGAACCAATAGAACGGCACACACCAACCCTTTTGCTTTCATTTTTTCCCTCATGTTTCTTCGAAACTTTCCAAAACAGTCCTCCATGGATGTTTGGAAAGCCTCCATCTTCATTTTTGAATGAACCAGCTGACTAATTTGTCACAAATTTAACTTCTTGTCAACTATTTTTAGTCTAATTTGAGCTAAAAAGTGTAAGTAAAATTTTGGAATGGTGAAAAAGGAAATTGCCAAATTTGTGTTTTTAGAGCACAATAACCCTATCACTTAAATAGTGACAAACATGCTTCAATCAGACCTCGAAAAACTCGGCCTCACCAAAAATGAAGCGACAATCTACCTCGCCTTATATGATCTTGGTAAATCCAAGGCTGCAGATATTATCCAGAAAACCGATTTTCATCGGAATATCGTTTACAAGGCTCTTGACGAACTGGTTGGAAGACGGCTCGTTTCGAAAACGACAATGGGAAAAGTTCTCCTCTTCCAGACCACGGATCCAACACACCTTTTGGACGTCGTGCGGGAGCAGGATCTGACAGCTAGGCAGCTTATTGAATCGCTCAAAGAACGCAAAACAATGAGCGGGCAGGAAATTACGATTTATGAAGGCGAGGAAGGAATTCGGGCCTTTTGCCTCAAAATCGCGGAAGAACTTCAACCTGAGAAAAAAATAAATATCCTCGGATCCGTAGGACAAAAATTTCAAGACGCCATGGGATCATCCGCCCTTAAACGCTATTTCTCCCGTATTGCTGAAAGCGGTGGAACCCTCCAAATCCTCATGTATCACACCCAGACTTTTCAGGAAGAACTTTTACAAAAGCTCCGCTCCTCTCCAGGAATCGAAATGAAAATTATTCCCTTTGATTCCGTTACGTCTGCCAATATCGTCATCACGGAAACGAGCGTTGCTTTCCTCATTTTTGAAACGCCTTTTTCGGTCATTGAAGTCAAAAATACTCACCTCATCCAAGCTTATCGCGCCTATTTTGATCTGCTCTGGAACCAGGAAACGCGGATAAGCCATGGCTGGGAAGCTTTGGAAAGAGCCTTCTACGGTCTTTTGGAAGCATTGAGACCGGGTGAAGAGTATTGTGTCATGGGGGCGAATACGCAAAATGATTCACGGCGCTTCAACGAATTCTTCGATGCCTACCATCGGGAGCGAATTCACAGGGGCGTCATGGTCCGCATGCTCGCCTATCAGTCATCCCTGAAAAATATTCGTGATCGTTTTTCCAATCAGGGAGACCCAGAAGGGAGGGTTAGTTTCCTGCGCGCCTTTTCCGAACCTTCATTCAGTCCCATGCAGATCATGCTATACCGGAACAAAACACTCATGATCCTCATGAACGAAGAAAACCCAACCGTCATCGAATTCGACCGCCCCGAAGTTTATGAGGGATTCAAAAGCTATTTTGACGAGCTGTGGAATCGAAATGTGGAGGTTTTCACGGGTCCGCAGGCCATTATTGAGCTGTGTGAACGGGTTTTAACAGAGGGAAAAGAATGGTATCTCATTGGCGCGAACGGATTCATCCTTCAAACCCATCCCGAGTATTACAAAACGTTTACGAAACGACGCGTGGAAAAAGGATTCACATTCCACATGCTCGCCCAAGAGCGTATCCGGAACAGCGCTCTCACAAAATTTCCCATGGTGGAAGTTAAATACCTCCCTCCTCCCTTTGACGGGCCAATCGTTTTTTGGATCTTTGGAGATTATGTGGCAAACGTCCTTTGGCATGATACGCAAACCGTTTTTCTCATTCACGACAAAAAACATGCGCAGGATTTCATGAAATACTACGAGTCACTCAAAAAAATTTGCACGGATTGAGTTGCGTTCAACACAAAAATCGCCCTAGGATGAACCTAGAGCGGTTTTTTCTGAGTCCTCAGAAGACTTTCCTTAGAAAATCTGCTCGGGGCTCGGCTCTTCACAAGAAGACGTGAAGAGCCAAGAAAAAAAGAACGATGTTTCAGTCCCCTCTATCCTGCTGCATGAGCCAGCAGGATCTTCAAACCGATCAGAAGATCGGCTTGGTTCCCGTTGGGGAGACGGAAAATTCGCGCCATGCGAGAGACATACGTCTCAATTCCTCGGGATCGTAGAGATCTGAAGGAATTTTCGCTCCAAGCGAGAAACGTTTTCGTGCAGGATCCGAAGACCACTGGACGATCTTGAGAGAGCCTGGGCTCCGTGTCTCTATCGACCTCATGGGTCGAGAGAATCTCAAGAAAAACGTTTCTTCCCTTCTGTAGAAGAAGGGGAGGCTTGGGCGAGAGAGACATCTGCCTCCATCTCCTTTTTTAAAAAAACAAAGGCCGATTGTGGCTAGGAGATGTCGTAGGCGCAAAGCCTAAAAAGAACTGGTCGATGACCTAAGAAAAACCTAGCACAAACGAAAAAAAACGTCAAGGGAAAGATCGGGAAAATCAAAAAAATTGCGCTAAAAAGGCCAAAGCCATACCATGGAGAAAAGATTTTGAATTCTCCTATGTCCAAATCCGGAATGCCCTCCCTCCTTGAAAGAATGGGGTTTGAAAACAAAGAACCTGTTCCTCCAAAATTTTTGCCCCATCGAAAAATGGAGAACCAAGCAAAAAAACCACCGGAAATCCGATCTATTTCAGGCGGAAAACAGGAACGGGAGCCTGCCTGCGAAGATTCCGCAGAATGGAATCGTTGGATCCTGTGGAACGTAAGTACTTTTGCCAATGCCCACGAGGATCGGACCCAACGGGAAACGTTTTTAAAATCCTGGGAAACAGCAAGGGAAGCAGAGGATCAGCGATTCCAAAAAATGCTTCAAACCGTGAAGGAGGGGGTTGTTGAAAATTCCCCTTCCACCCATGGCCTGGTGGTTCGCACACAAGATGGTCGCTATCTCTGGAAAAAAGAAGAACAGGCTGACCGGCCTGTAAGTCTGGCGACTATTTTAACCAGTGGAACCTGGGGGGCTGCCCCTCGACTTGACCCTGCGACCGTCCCTCTTGAGATCCGTCAACGTGCCGTGGTTGAAGAGCATCGCCAGCGGCTTGTCAAAGAACTAGATCTACTTGTCGCGGCCGATCCGATCCATAGAACCAGGATTGAGGCCATCCAAAAACGACTGGATGGTCCTGATCTATTGCCGGAAGAACGGGAACACCTCAACGCACATCTGAGCGGATTGAAAGGAAAAGCACGGGCCTATCAAGCTCTTGGACAAAGGGCTGAAGAAGGCATTGAGAAAGAAAAACAACGTGGTGTCCTCGCAGAACGGATGGTCCGCGACCTCCTGGACCAAACTGCCCGCCTCCTGGGAAACGAGCTTCTCATCTTTGCAGCTCCGATCAGCGCAGATGTGGAATACAAGATGGACTTCGTGATCCTTGTGCGGAATACGGCACAGAAGCGCGGGGTGGGCGTTCAATCTTCCGATGCAGATGTGGTGGGCATCCAATTCACGCTTGCTGGCGCGGATCCGAACGTTTATCTGCACAAAACCAGCCAGGTCCAAAGCGCCCAACGCCGACTTCAAAGGAACGGTATTTCGGATCTTGTTCTCGTGAGCGTCCCGGTCAATGGGACGACCTATGCCCACAATCGATGGGAAAAGGAAGGGTGTCCGCCTGGAGGGCCGGAACAATTTTGGGATGCTGCTTCCAAGCAGGAAATTCTGCGCCGCGTGTTGCAAAACATCCTTCCACCGGAAAGAATCAAACAGTATATCGAAGCCATGGAATAGGACTTTCTCATTTGGCGCATAACATTGCCTGCCTGCCGATAGGCGGGTCCTGACCCCTCCCAACCTCCCCTTAAGTAAGGGGAGGAGCCTCGATTTCTCCTCGTTCTGCATCCAAAGGAAAAAGTCCTAGATTTCTCGAAAAATTTAAAAAAACATTTAAAAACTCCACGTGAAACATAGCACATGGAGGAATTTAAACGTTTTTTCATTCCCTGCCGCAGCCGGGAAACCCTTAATGCGTCATGGCTGAACCGACTTTGGAGAGAGAATCAAAGACGTTTCTTCCGAAACGTAAAAAAGGTTCCAGACTGCGGCAGAGAGACGTCGGGTTTTGAATTTAACCGACTCCTGACAAATGGCATCTTACATCGAAATTCATTCTTGAAAAAGAATCTCCTTCTGTGCAAGAGATTGCTTCGTCGTCACTGAAGAAACTTACTCCTCGCAATGACGAGGATATTTTTCCCTCTCGGAATTTCCGTCCTTCAAGAACAGAAACTCGATCGAAGGGGGAGCCAGAGCTTGAGATCGAGACACGCGCTGGTCTCAATGTCCTGTTGGCTCCCGAAGTGTTGGGGAGCCAAAGCTCTGGCTCTCCCAAGCGATCCGGATTTGCTCTGTCCGGAAACAGGCGGCAACGAGGGTTGCCCGTGCCTCGCTGCCTTGTTTTTGGGCCTATTGGCCCAGGAACGGTGACTCTCGTCACCCAAAGCCTGTGATGTAAAGACACATCATGCAGGCCTCCTTGAGCCCCAGGAAATCTTTTTCTCCATCACCATGACAGAGAACATGTTCCTGGCTCCACATTGACGTTTCGGCTGTGGAGACTGCCGTTCTTTTAATCTCCTGCCTCTTAAAAAGAGGCTGTTTATTCCACCGCAATGTCCGGATGCGCCGCGAACACGGTAGAATGGTTTTTTAGAGGGGGCTCCCGGGAGGCTAAAGCCTACGTACCCCGCTCTTTTCCGGCGTTCACGGTCGCCATACCGCCCCAGGACTTTATGGTGGCCTGGATCACCAACGCGGTTTGCCGCGCGTCATCCGAACCAACCAGGCCATCTGGGTTGAACCCCTTTCATGGCCCCTCCTTTTCTACCTCCGCTCCTTTGGTGCTTTGCACAGCCAGGATTGGAGGAACGAGAAGTACGAGTGAGAAAAATTTCAGGGCACGCAATAGGCGACCCCGCGTGGATAGGAGGCGTCCCGTCCTTGGGTTCCTTCCACGACTCTGAAAACGAACCTTTTCGTTTACAAAGTTGTGAAAAGAGTGGTTCTCGATTCTGTTCTTTGACTGACTTACGACAGTCCGTGTAGAATAGTTTTATTCATTTTAAACTCCCTATGGAACAAAATGCTCTTCAAGACATTCTTGAAATCGTTACCTTTCTAAAAGATAACGCTGTTTCACGTGAGGAAGCTGTTACAAAAGAAGAACTGCATCAGGTAAAACAGGAGCTCCGATCCGAGATGGTTGGGATGAAAGACGAGCTCCGATCCGAGATGGTTGGGATGGAAAACAGACTCTTGACCCATATCGACGGCTTCGTCAAACTTCATACGACCCTCGAGGTCGAACAGCTTGCTTTGCGCGCCAAGTGCGAACGTTTGGAAGACCGTGACGATCAATTGGCAAAACATTTACAATTCAAATTTTCTTGATCCCTCTCGGAGCCTCCGAATAATTCAGAAACTCGATCGAAGGGGGAGCGGGCGGCTGGCTTGTCGAGGATATGCAGTCCTCGTGCCAACAGCTTTTCGGCTCCCACGTAAGAAAAGAACGTTTGAGAAGGGAGCCGAATTGGCGCGAGGCAGATGTGCCTCAAGCGAGCCGTTGGCTCCCCTCTTCAGATGGGTGGTTAGCCCTTAGGAGTTTTGTGTCTCCTATCGGTGGTTTTTTCCCATGACCAAGTCCTTTTTGAAAAGGACAAAATGTCATCATGGGCCACCTATAACCTCTCCTCCATTACCTCGTCCGAATCAACAGACGAGGATTTTTGTTGGATCCAACACCCCATGTGTGGATCCTTCCAGCCGTCCGCTTTTGCAGGAGATCGTCCGGTGCTCGTTGGGCA
>DATDUW010000007.1:0-3028 GCA_035290185.1 Patescibacteria group bacterium | reverse complement strand
CCCGCCGATCCGCGACCACACCGAAAATATCCAAGTCCATTTCGCGCCCAAGGTAAACAGCGCGCGGAAGATGATAGGCCTGTGAAACAACCGCGGCCCGCGTGATGCCAAAAATCTTCCCGGCCCGATACATTGTGTCATAGGTATCAAACCCGGCATGATCAAGAAAGAGGTCTTCAGGATTCACACCCAGACGAAGGAGATAGCGACGCATGGCATTTACCTCATCATAACGATTTTGACCGTGGTCCCCGGAAACCAAAATTTTTTCCACTTTTTCGGATTGGTAAAGTTCAAAGGCCGTGAGCAATCTGTCTTCCAAAACAGCCGAAGGTTGTCCTGAAACGAAGACGCTGGCTCCGAGCACGATCGCAACCGGCGCAACCGGCGCTTCTGCCGAGAAAAAAAGACGATCCTGTGCAGACTGCTGTACACGAAGCTGGATGAAGCCCAAACAGACAATTCCAGCGAGGGCCACCGTTCCGAAAAGAATAAGGCGGGTCTTTACCATAGACAGCCCTATGGTACCATGGAACCAGCTCCAGCGCGGTACGATTTGGGCTGATTTGGTTTCATGGGCTTAGAACCGCCGGAACCTTGGTTCTGGCGCGAGAGCTCTGCGGTTGTTGTCGCAAGACAGCAAGCAGATCTGCTTCTTTCTTTCCGGTTCCAACTGGTGAGAAAGAAATCTGATCTGATCCTATATCTTCGGGTATAGGATACCCGTTTTCCATGAGCCAAATACGTCCGTGTTGGAGCTTTTGATTTGGAAAAAGGGACTCTTGCTGTAATAAAGAAGGAAGGATTCCGTTTTAAAAATAGCAAAAAATTTCTAAATTCCTCGTCATCTTATGTCAAAAATAGCTGTCTGTGGCCTGCTTTTGGGAACTCTGCTGTTTATTGGAGCAGGATGTACGAACTCTTCGTCTTCAAGTACCGCTCCTTCCTCCCAAAAACAATCGGAAAATCAAAACACTGTCCCAACTCCTTCCCCTACGAAGAATGAACAATCCACTGAAAAAACACAGACAGTCTCTTGTACAAAACAAGGAACGGTAACGGTCCAATCTTCCGAAGATCTGCTTACACACGACCTTTTTTTAAACGGAGAAAAAATAGCCACCGGAAAAACAGAAGGACCTATGGACGCTGAAGCATCACAATCTTTCCTTGGCATCACGCTCGTCCCATTCCAATACAATGGTATTGGTGGCTACATCCCTTATAAATCCTATCCATTCTTCTACGTCGTAAATCCTTGCACGAAAGAGGCTTTAAAAATCGCCCCTCCCCAGGGGACCAATGCCTCCATGCATGCGGCATCTCCGGACGGATCCATGGTTGTCTACGCAGATAACGCTGGACACGTCGGCATTCTTGCAACCGGCCTTAAGACGATTGCTTATGAATCTCCATCCCAATGGTCGACGTCAAACGTTTCCGAAGGCCTCTTGGGCGACTTCGTTTTCTCTCCGGACATGACAAAACTGGCCTTTGCCGCCTCGGACGGACCTGCAACCGGATCTGAAACCGAACATGGTTCTGCCTACATCCTTGACCTGGAGACAGGGGCCATCCAAAAAGTCGCTTCCCATCCTTCGACCCCCATGCACGTCAACGGGTGGAAGAACGACGGAACGGTCGATTCTAAATAACGAACACAAAAAGGCCGTGTTTCTCAAGCACGGTCTTTTTCTTTACGAATCATCTCTTCTTTTTCTGCCCTACTCCTTTGTTTGATCTCCGCTTCCCGCGTTCGTGCCTTTCCTCCGGATGACACCTCTTCCTGCCAAACAAGCTTTGCCGGAAGCCGTGAACGGACATATTTTGATCCTTTGCCGGAATGATGCTGATTGATTCTCTTCACAAGATCCTTCGTAATTCCCGTGTAAAGACTCCCATCCGAACAACGAAGCATATAAACGACCCAAGAAGGCATAAGAGTGATAAACAGGGAAAACGTCCAATCATCTCTCGGAATAGATCTTCTCAAACAGACTCCAAGGGTACTCATCCGGCGGCTGACTGGTAAATGTTAGCCGCTCCTTTTTTACCGGATGCTCAAAACAGATCTCTGTGGCCCAAAGCGCAAGCTGTTCTCCGGGCTTATTGACGTCTGACCCGTATTTTTGATCGCCATAGATCGGACAGTTCATCGATGCGAGCTGAACGCGAATCTGATGCGAGCGGCCGGTTTCCAGACCGATGCGAAGAAGGCCCAACCCCTCTTTCATCTCCACGCATGCATAATCCAGAACCGCCCGCTTGGCTTCCGAGGTTCCTTCGGGGACCACAAAGACCGTATTTGTCCTTTCATCCTTCAATAACCAGTGGACGAGCCGCCCGGTGCCAGATTTTGGCTGACCACGGACCACAGACAGGTATGTTTTTTCAAACGTCCGATCCTGCATCTGTTGGGCAAGCCTCGATGCGGCTTTGGACGTTTTGGCAAATACCATAGCGCCACCAGCCGGCCGGTCAAGACGATGCACAAGGCCAAGAAAAACATTGCCGGGTTTTTGGTCGCGTTGTTTGATCCAATCTTTCAAAAGCGACAGGATATCAGGGTCTCCGCTTGTGTCTTCCTGCGCGGGTAAATTGACCGGTTTTTCAACAACCAATAGGTGGTTGTCTTCAAAGAGGATGGACGGATTGAACATAAAAAAATTTTTGAAAGAACCGCCCTTTTTCAGAGGACGGTTCTTTGACGCCATTGCTTAATCCTCTTTTTTCTTTTTTGGCACTGCTTTTGTTTTTGTCGTTTTCTTCGGGGCTTCCGCTTTTAGTGCTGCGGTCTTTTTTGGTTTGGAGACTTTTTCTTCAGGGACAACAAGCGGGACCTCTTTGACCACAGGCGGAGGTGTCACAGCCTTGAGGACCGCGTCAAGCTTGGCGTTCATTGCCTTGAGTTCTGCCCTCATCTGTTCGATCTCCGTCGAACCGCCTCTTTTTACGCTTGCACCATCCTTGCCGAAACACTGACGGCAGTAGACAGGCTTGTCGCCCGAAGGACGGAAAGGAACCTCGC
>DATDUW010000006.1:0-14116 GCA_035290185.1 Patescibacteria group bacterium | reverse complement strand
ACCCCATCGCAGAGCTCGGTCGCGCCCGGATGGATCGCCGCGTCATCGTCGTTGCAGTCTCCGCTGTTGCTGGTATAACCGTCAGTTGGGGCGCAATTTTGGACCGGTGTTCCTGTCCCGTACCCGTCCCCGTCCGCATCTACGTACCAGAACAGTTCGACCACGTCCTCGTCCACTTGTCCGTCGCAGTCATTGTCTACTTCGTCGCAAAATTCAGGGGCGGTCGGATGGATGTTATCATTAGTGTCGTCACAATCGGTATTGTCTGCGGCATATCCTTGCGGGGCCGTGCAGGCGTAGGTGGTTTTTTCCGGACTCCCATATCCGTCTCCATCAGAATCTTCGAAGAAAACCCTCAAAGAGAGATTTTCATCGATCGTCCCGTTGCAGTCGTTGTCCATTCCGTCGCAGACTTCTTTCGCGCCGGGGTAGGAAGAAGCGATGGTGTCATCGCAATCGGTGCTGTCGGAGACATATCCGTCCGGTTGTGCGCAGGCTTGGATGGCAGAATCCGGATCCCCATATCCATCCCCGTCCGTATCAGCATACGAGGCTGCGGTTGCGGCATCTTCATCTACTTTCCCGTCGCAATCATTGTCCGCTTGGTCGCAGATCTCGTCCGCACCTGGATAGATTCCGGGGTGCTCGTCATCGCAGTCGTCAGCCGCCTCCGCGTACCCAGAGGGCATACTGCAGGCGGAGATGGCTGCGTCCGATCTGCCGTGATCATCGCCATCCCCGTCCAGGAAAAAGATGGAGTAGTCGAGGTCTTCGTCGATCAGTCCATCGCAGTCGTTGTCCGTTTGGTCGCAGATTTCGTCCGCGTTGGGATGGGTGTTCGAGTCGGTGTCGTTGCAGTCCCCCTCCACCACCGTGCTTCCATCTTGATCGCAATCTACGACACAAGGGGTGGAAGTTGGCAGCGGCTGGATTTCATCATCAGGGTTGCAACCGCTGATGATCCCCACAAGAATCAGTGTCACCGCGACCATAAGGCCGCGAACCCTCTTTTGCATCATTCCTCCTCCTCCGCATGTGAAAACCAATGTCGCGGACCCCACGCCCGCAATTGCTCCTGAACAAGGTCGTTTTGTGCAAATTGTAAAAGGCCTTTTGCACGACCCTGGGCTGTTGGGACAATAATAATCCAAACGGCTCAGAGACGTGCAGGCGGGAAATTTAGCAGAGAATTCGTTTTGTGTCAATTGTTTCTAACACAGATGTTTTTACAAAAAAATCTTTGACAGACAAAGGCCACGGATTGACAAGTTTTCAATTTTGGCAAATAAATAGGATTGGTTTTTTGTCCTTTTTACTTTTTGGGAGGTTGTCGTGACGATTCCAAAAACAAGATCGTTAGGGTTGCCGGAAGAAGCACTCCCCTTGTCCACGGGGGAAAGTCGATTTGAGGAATGGGCTAAAGGAGCCAAACTGCGGGAGACGCTATTTTCGGTTGTCCCGTTGACCGAAGAAAATCTGGGATCATCTTCGTTGACTGCAGAGGAGCTGAAGAATCTTCGGAAACATTCAGGCTCAAAAAGTTCCTGGAAGGATTATGTCGAACAACGGTGGGCGTTGTTGGCAGGTTTTCTGATGGGGGATGATGCGTATGCACAATTGCATATTGGAGGAGTGTTCCTTGATGAGGACGAGAGTCTTGTGACACCCTGGCGTAATAGTGTGGGACCCCATCTCTTCATTCCGGTATCATGGATTGAGCTGGATCACCACCCAGACCGTCAATTCGAAGTCCTGCAGCTCATCTGCGGAAGACAACTGGTGAGGCGTTGGACCAGAACAGGTGTTCGTTTTGAACAGATCGGGCTGTCTCAGGTCGGGAATTTTCCAAAATTGTGGAAGAAACCATTTGAACAACTGGCGCCCTGGGCGGATCGAGCGGCGGATGCTCTGGGATACTTTCTGGCCTTGTACTTGGTGCCGGCACGTGTCGAGAATCAAAAGGTGCTGATTCCCGATTCGATGGATTGGATCGAGGTCCGCCTTGGACTGGTCGAAAAAATCGTTCGGATATTTGCTCAGGACGGCCAGACATTTGACGCGCCTGCCTATGCTTGGGAGGCTCATCGGCTGGTGACACTTTGGGATGATTTTCCGAAGGTTGGGGGGAAGGAGGAAGGTGAAGATCTAACCAGAGTGTTCCCTCTGAAGATCATTCAACGATGGGAACGGAGCAACAATGGACGACCGGGCGATTCCTTGGTAGGTGTTCTGTCGTTAGTGGAATCGGTTGTCTATGGACAGCCGACCGCGCGCCGTTGGACAACAAAATTCGGTCTTGAGTTGACTGATGAAGAGTGGCAGCTTCTTCAGGGCCTTCCGACGCCGTGGAACGCAATGCAACTTTTGGGAGCGGTGTCCATCTGGCGGCGGATTAGAGAAAGAAACGAAACTCTCGAGGGCATTTTCAGGGATGCCTTTTCGTGGGTGTTTCGATTGTTGGATACCGTTCCTTGGCAGGAACCGTTGAAGACAACAGAGGTTGGTTCTTTTTTGCGATGGGAGCCTCCAAAAATTCAACAGATGTTGGGTCTTGGGGAGCCGGTCATCAGGTTGATGGCTGGCGAGCTTTCCGTCGCTGACTGACGGAAACCGCTGAGTCCCGAGCCGCGATCCTTGCGGTATTGGGACTTTCAGCGGTTTTTTTCTTGAAATTTTTTCCCTTTCCGTTTTTCCTTTCATGGGTTAGAATTGGTCGAGTCATGTCAAATAATTCGTATCCTTTTTTCTCATCTTATGTCCCATACTTGTTCTTCCGCTTTTGTTCGCTGTATGGATTTTCGCCTGACGCCGGCCGTTGAGGAATATTTTCGTGTGAACGGCCTTTCAGGAAACGCGGATATGATTTCGGTGGCGGGAGCCGCTAAAGGCATGGCGGATCAGGAGAACAGTTTTTTGGAGAGTCAGATTGATCTTTCAAAGAGGCTGCATGGAATTCAGACGGTGATCCTCATGAATCATACGGATTGCGGAGCCTATGGCGGACGAAGCGGCTTTTCATCCTCTGAAGCCGAGCGGGAGCGGCATCTGGACGATCTACGAACTGCAAAAGAACGTATTCAGCACAAGGACGCCGACCTAGAAGTCCGTCTGATTTTTGGGACGATTGGTGAAGACGGGAAAGTAGTTGTTGAGGAAATTGCATCCTAGAAAAGACCGTGAAAAGAAGGAAAACTTATGGAAGAGAAGATATCTACTTCCCATCTTCTCGGTGCACTTAACAGAGAACAGGTCTGTGCCGTCACCCATGGTGAGGGGCCTCTTTTGATTGTGGCCGGAGCCGGAACGGGGAAGACGACTGTCCTCACGCGTCGTATCGCCTGGCTCATTGAACAAGGATTAGCTAGGCCGGAACAGATTCTCGCATTGACGTTTACGGAAAAAGCTGCGGCAGAGATGGAGGAACGGGTAGATCTTCTCCTTCCGTACGGGTACGTCGATCTTCAGATTTCAACCTTCCACTCTTTTTGCGAGCGCATCCTGCGGGAGTACGGAGCAGAAATTGGCCTCTCTCAATCCTTTCTGCTTGCCGATGAGTTGGATGCCTGGCTCTTGGCTCGACAGAATTTTGACCGATTTGAGCTGGACCATTACCGACCCATGGGGAATCCAACCAAGTATTTGCGTGCTCTCCTTTGGCATTTCTCACGGGCTAAAGACGAGCTGATAACACCTGAAGCGTATTTGGCACACGCAGAACAGTTCCGGTCTGATACAGACACGGCTCAAGCGGGAGAAGAGGCAGGCATGGAGGCGAAACGGATTCAAGAATTGGCACGCGCTTATCACACGTATCAGCAAATTCTTCGAGAGCACGATGCCTTGGATTTTGGGGATTTGGTCATGGAGGCGGTTCACCTTGTTGAACGGCGACCTCGCGTCCTTTCCGCTTTGCGTGAGCGTTACCGATTCCTGCTTGTGGATGAGTTTCAAGATACGAATTGGGCTCAGTATGAACTGATAAAGCGTATCGCAGCCCCCCAGAATAATCTTACCGTGGTAGGGGATGACGATCAGGCAATTTATAAATTTCGTGGGGCTTCCCTTTCCAATATTTTGCAGTTTGAAGAGGATTATCCGAAGAGTGCCCGTGTTGTTCTCGTGCAGAATTATCGTTCCGGACAAGAAATTTTGGACGTGGCCCATCGGTTTATCCAACACAACAATCCGAACCGACTGGAAGGGCGCCCACGGCCGGACGGAACTACTTTGGATAAAAAGTTGCGTTCCGGGAAGGAAGATCCCGGACAGGTGGAGCTTCTTCACTATTCGACGGTGGAAGATGAAGCTCAAGGAGTCGTCACAAAAATTCGGGAACTGCGGGGAAGATATCCAGAGGTTTCCTGGAATGATTTCGGTATTCTCGTTCGCGCCAACGGATCGGCTGATCCGTTCGTGGAGGCGTTGGAGGTCGCAGAAATTCCTTATCAGTTTTTGGCTTTACGCGGCCTCTACTCCAAGCCCGTTGTTCTTGATATTTTGGCTTGTTTGCGTGCCGTAGAAAATCCGTATCACAGTCAGAGTCTCTATCGTCTTTTTTCTCACCCACGGCAGAGTATGTCTGCGCACGACGTCGCCACGCTTGCACATGAAGCGCATCGTCGTGGAAAAAATTTGTATGATCTTTGCCGCGAAGTTGGCGGGGCGCTCATCCGTCCGTCCGAAAGTCCTCCTGTTTCCGAAGCGGCCGCAGGGATCATCCGAGAAATTTTTTCCGTTCTCCAAGAGCTTGGGGAGGAATCCAAACGCAAAGGGGCCGCAGAAATGGTTCTGCACGCAGCCGAACGATTCGGTATCCTCGCCTATGTGAACACCCTTTCCGAGGGGAAGAAGCGGGAGGATTTTACTTTTTTACGCCAGCTCTATGAGCGCGTAAAACGGTTTGAGGAAAGGCAGCGTCGCGCAGGAAAAGATACACACTTGCGGGCCTTTCTGGACGAATTCGAACAAGAACGCGAGGCTGGAGAGGAAGGATCCCTCTGTGCCGATCCTGAAGCCGGGCCAGAATTCGTCCGGATCATGACCGTTCATGGAGCTAAGGGTTTGGAGTTTCGGTTCGTCTTCGTCGTCAATATGGTAGACAAGCGTTTTCCCACGATTGAACGTCGCGATCCTATCGAACTTCCATCGACGCTGGTCAAAGAACACCTTTCTGGAGGCGATCCACACCTGGAAGAAGAACGCCGTCTTTTTTATGTGGCTGTGACACGAGCCAAAGACAGGCTCTTTCTGACCTCGGCCGAAGACTATGGCGGCGCACGGAAGAAAAAACCCTCGCGCTTCCTTTTGGAGGCCGGTTTTGGTCCCTTGTTTTCTTCTCCTTCCGCAGAAAAGGCCGATCCTTTAGGGTCTCTCCTTGTCGCAAGAAACGGTTCGGGTTTCAAAAGCGAAACGGAGACGCCGATTTTTCTCTTGCCAAAACAAATGAGTTTCACACAGCTCCGCGCCTTCGAGACCTGTCCGCTCCAATACAAATTTGCCCACCTCCTACGCATCCCGATTTTCGGTTCCAAAACGAAATCCTATGGCAGCTCCATTCACCGGGCGCTTGAAGTATGGTTCAAACAATGGATCGAGCGGACAGGAAAACACCAGGGAGCACTTTTTTATGACGCAGAATCGTCGGTAGAAACGGAAAAAGAAACCTGCCCGGTTTCCTTAGATGAACTTTTGGTCGCTTTTGAGGCACAATGGATCGATGAATGGTACGCGGATGATAGAGAACGTGAATCCTATCATAAAAAAGGAAGGGCGGCTCTGAGGGATTATGGAGCGTTCCTTTTATCCAACCCAATCAAACCTTTGGCTGTTGAACAGGAATTCACGATTCGGATCGGAGAAATAGTTTTAAAGGGACGTATGGATCGCGTGGACGAGGCGGAAGACGGTGGCGTAGAGATTATTGATTATAAAACGACGGAGCACCCCAAAGAAACCTTGGGTTCGGACGACAAGGAACAGCTTCTCTTGTATCAGTTGGCTGCGGAAGAGATTTTACGTCGTCCGGTTCGGCGTTTAACCTATTATTATCTTGAAAATCAGACAGCCGCCCATTTTCTCGGAACACCGGATGATCTCGCGATTTTTAAAGAACGCCTTAAGGAAACAGTTTCTGTTCTGCGAACCAGCACCTTTCTTCCAACCCCGGGACGCGCGTGCCGATTTTGCGATTTTAGGGATATTTGTGAATACCGTTCTTTGGATTAAGATAGGCCTTTTGGTATGATGCTACCCTTGCGTGATCTTCTGTCAGGAGCTTTGAACCGCGCCCGCGCCGGACGATCCTTGTTGGCCGTCCGTATTGTTGAGGCCTGTCAGGAAGCCTTGCAGAAGTTTTTTCCTTTCGGGGGGGAAAAAGATTTCCGCGTTCTTTCTTTTCGCGACGGCATCATAGTGGTGGAGTGTCTCAATGCGCCGGCGGCCCATGCGGTTTCTGAGCGGCGCGTGGCCGTTGAAGCCGTTCTCATGGCTCTTTTTCCCGAGGCCGCTCCCTTTCGTTTGTGTACACGCATCGTTTCCGGATTTCATGGTAGAATGGAAGAATAAGGTCCTGCCTTATGACCCTGCGACAATGCCTTTCCGTTATTTTGACCGGAACCATGTTCATGTGGGGGGCATGGATGTACGTCCTTTGGAGTATTGAACCGTCTGCAGGCAACGGGTGGGGACTCGTCTTTTTTTACGCTTCGTTTGGAACAGCCTTTGTCGGAACGCTCACAAGCGTTGGAACGGTCCTCCGGCGTTTTTTCTATCCAGGCCGAGCTGTCTCTCGCCATTTGCTTGTTTCTTTCCGCCAGGCCTTTCTTCTTACTTTTTTGGTTCTCTGTACGCTTTTATTGCTTGCGGCAGGATGGTTGAATGGCTTCCGTCTTTTTTTACTTATCGCTTTTTTTACCCTTATCGAATGTGCCTTCCTTTCTCTTTTTCGTCGTAGGACCGTTTGAATACAAAAAGAGTTCTTTTTTCTTGCACAGAAACGTTTCGACGACTATGATGGAAGCGTCTCATTTTTGACGCGTTTTTCATGTTTGAACGTTTTTTCAGTGCTTTTTCAAAAGATATCGGCATTGACCTCGGAACAGCCAACACCCTTGTTTATGTAAAGGACAAGGGCATTTGTATTGATGAACCTTCTGTCGTTGCGGTGAATACGCGCACGGACCACATCCTTGCCGTTGGGAAAGAAGCGCGTGACATGGCGGGGAAGACGCCGCCACATATCCAGGTGATTCGACCGTTGACAAAGGGTGTTATTTCGGATTTTGAGATTGCTGAAAAAATGCTTTCCTATTTTTTAGATAAGGTTCAAAGTGATTCCCGCTTGCTTTTTCCGCGTCCGCGCGTTGTCATCGGCGTTCCCCCGGAGATTACGGAAGTGGAACGAAAGGCCGTTGAGGATGCGGTTCTTTCCGCGGGCGCGCGGCGTGTTTCTTTGGTTGAGGAACCTATGCTCGCCGCGATTGGGGCGCGACTACCTGTCAAAGAATCGATCGGAACCCTTGTCGTGGATATCGGGGGAGGAACAACGGACATTGCTGTCATTTCGCTTGCCGGGATTGTTACGTGGAAATCACTTTCTGTGGCCGGGGATGAATTGAATAAAAATATCATGACGTACGCCCGGGAGGCTTTTAATCTCCTGTTGGGAGAGCGGAATGCCGAGGTAGCCAAAATTCGCATTGGGAGCGCTGTGGCTTTATCCGAACCCGCAGGCATTGAATTACGTGGTCGGGATTTAATCAGTGGCCTTCCGAAGGAGGTCGTTGTTACAGATGCGCAAATCCGCGAGGCCCTTTTCCGTTCCATTCGTACGATCGTGGAAAATGTAAAAGCAACGCTTGAAATCACCCCCCCCGAACTTGTGGCCGACATCTATGAGCGCGGTATTATCCTCGCCGGTGGAGGGGCTCTCTTGCAGGGACTCGACAAATTGTTGGCTACGGAGACGGCCATTCCCGTGCGCGTTGCGGACGACCCATTGACATGTGTTGTGCGCGGGGCCGGAATGCTTTTGGAAGATGAAGCCCTCCTTCGAGACGTTGCCTTACCGTCGTCGCGCGATGGGGGTATCTTGTAATCCGTATGCGTTTTCCAGCATGGAAGAACCGGCTTTCCTTCCGGAAGCTCCTTTTTCCGGCTTTTCTCTTGGGAGCTGTTTTTTTCGTCGCCTCTTTGGGTCTCCTAAAAACGGTTCAACGTCCCTTGTCCGCATTCGGTTCTTCGTTCCGATCCCTTTGGTTTCATTCCGTAGCCGAAGACGGAAGCGTTTTGGGAAATCGAACACGCATGGAGGAAAGGATCCTTCATCTTTTAGAAAAAGAAGCTTCCTGTCAGCAGCTTGAAACGGAAATGCAAAACGTCAAACAACAGCTTGGTTTTTTCGACCGTCGGCCGCTTGAGCGCATCCCGGCTTCCGTCTTGGTTCAAGCACCTGGCCCCCTGAACACTTTTTTTATTGACCGTGGATCAGCGGACGGCGTGGAAGCCGGAGATCCTGTAGTCGTAGCGGAAGGCGTCTTGATTGGGAAAGTCCTGAAAGTTGCAAATCACCACGCCACGGTTCTTTCGATTCTCGATCCGTCCTCACGCGTGGCCGTTGCTGTTTTGAACCGTTCGCATTCTCTTGGGTTGGTTCAGGGAATGGGCGGATCGGTCCTTGCGTTGCATTTTGTTCCACAGGAAGAACCCTTGGCCCCCGAGGATCTTCTTGTCACCTCCGGACTTGAACCGGGAATGCCTTCCGGCCTTCTCGTCGGGATCGTAAACCGTGTCCAGGCTGATCCTTCCGCTCCTTTTCAGGAGGGATTGATTGAGCCTATCCTTGACTCCAAGCAATACCATTTCGTTTCCGTTCTTCGCTCTCGTCCTTACGATTGAACGGTTTGTAGATATGGGGATCTCTCTCTTTTTTTTCGTCGCTTGGTTTTTCGTTTTTGCTGTCGTGGAACATGCATGGGTGAGTGTCTTGCCATTTCCCTTTTCCTCTTTCCCCCTCGTCTTTCTTTGCGTGATCTACTGGGTTCAGTCCGTGGGCGTTCGACAGGTCGCGTGGTGGTTGGTAGCGCAAGGGATTCTTTTAGATTTTTGGAAGGTTGGCTGGACGTCTACTGAAACGGTTTGGTTCTCCTTTTCTGCCGTGGCCCTCGTCATTCTTTCCCGTCGATTTTTTTCCAATCACTCCTTGTATGGCCTTCTCGGTTGTGGACTTTTTTCCTTGGCGATTCTTGATGGAAGCCGGCTCATCTCCCTTTTGCTTTGGAACGGAATGGAATCCCTGGACGGAAGAACCTGGTTGGCCGTGATTGGTTGGCGGGTAGGATGGATGGTGGGGGGTCTTTTTCTTGCTTTCCTTGTTTCCGAACGCCTGCGTCGTCCCCTCTCTCGTTTTTTTCATCTTTGGCATTAGCCGTCTCTACCTGTGAAGTCAAAGAATAAAGAACGCGTGGAAACGGACTCCTGTCCTTTTTTCGTCTTAGCTAAATCACCGCTGGATAAAGGGGGAAAAAAAAATAAGACTCGCCGTTTTTCAATAGATGAAACCCCCATTGACGTCCTGCCGACGGAAGAGGGGTGGGGAACTCCCTCCATACACCCGCCTGAAAATGGGTCACAACGGCTTGGTCCAGCCCTTTCTCCACCCCGTCTTAAAGGGATTCGCTTTTTGAGCATTGCCGTCTTTCTTCTCTTTGTTGTGCGAGCCGTCCTGCTCCAGACGGTTGAAGGTTCTTCCTACCGCTATCTGGCTGAGGGGAATCGATCCCGGTTGGAGACCGTCCCGGCCCGACGGGGCATTATTTTAGATCGACGTGGCGTGATTGTGGCGGAAAATATTCCTTCCTTCGTTTTGACCATGCGCCCGAACGATCTTCCGCAAGAGAGGGAGAAACGCGACGCGCTTCTTCAGGAAGCCGCGGATTTGGCGAATCTTCAACGAGCCGATTTTGATCTTTTGCTTCAAGAATATGCGAAAGTCGGAGAAGAAGACGTTGTCGTTGATCGTGATCTCCCTTACGACCGTGCTCTTCTGCTCATGACACAAATAGGCTCGCTTCCTGGTTTTTCCGTCCGCGTAAGAACGAAACGTCGGTATGCTTTTGCCGGATCCTCGCTTGCCCACCTTCTGGGTTATACGGGAAAGATGAACGCAGAGGAATATGCACGACTTCAAGGAGAAGGATACCGGCGAACGGACGAGATCGGAAAAACCGGCGTGGAACAAAGTATGGAAGGTCTGCTCCGCGGACAAGCAGGAACGAGAACAGTAGAAGTGGATGCGTTTGGAACAGAGCGGACCGTTCTTTCCGAAGAGGAGTCCGTGGACGGACAAGCCGTTATTCTTGCCACAGACGCCGAGTTCCAAGTGATGGTCGAAACCGCCCTTGACCACGCTTTGCAGACAACGGGACAGCGGCGCGGGAGCGCCGTGGCCGTGGATCCGCGCACGGGAGAAATTCTCGCCCTCGTCAGTCTTCCTTCCTATGATGATAATTTATTCGCGGGCGGGGTGGACCAGGAAGCGTATGCTTCCGTCTCCAGCGATCCGAACCAGCCCCTTTTCCCTCGGGCCGTTGCCGGGCAGTTTCCCTCCGGTTCCACGTTCAAGCCATTTTTGGCCGCTTCTGCGCTTGCCGAAGGAATTATTACGCCCTCCACGTCTTTTCTTTCTGTGGGAGGCCTTCGCATCGGGCCGTGGTTTTTTCCGGATTGGAAATCGGGTGGTCACGGCGTGACGGACGTGCGAAAAGCCCTTGCGGAATCCGTCAACACGTTTTTTTATATCGTGGGAGGTGGGTATCAAGGTTTCACAGGTCTGGGCGTGAAGCGTATTGTCTCTTTTGCCCGTTTGTTTGGTTTTGGTTCTAAGACCGGCATTGATCTTCCTGGAGAAGCGAATGGGTTTCTCCCATCCGAGGAGTGGAAACAAGAAACGAAGGGAGAACCGTGGTATGTGGGCGACACGTACCATTTGGCGATCGGACAAGGGGATCTTTTGGTGACCCCTCTGCAGATGGCGGTTGCAACGGGAATAGTCGCCAATGGAGGAACGCGCTGGAAACCGCATGTGGTAAAACAGAGAGGAAATGACCCTGTCCTTCCGGAAGGAACCGAGCTTCCCGAAAACGTTCGGACAGGGATTAAAACAGTGAGGGAGGGCCTGCGCCAGGCAGTGACGCAGGGAAGTGCCCGCGCTCTGGCCAGCCTTCCGGCCCCGGCGGCCGGGAAGACTGGGACAGCGCAGGTAGGAGGAGATCAGCCCACACATGCCTGGTTTACCGGCTTTTTTCCGTATGACAATCCCGATCTGGCTTTAACAATTCTCATCGAAAATGGTGGAGAAGGATCATCCGTAGCCGTTCCCGTTGCCAAGGAAATTTTTCAGTGGTGGTACGACCACAGAATGAACGGAACTCCATAAGGAAAAAATCATCCAAGATTTTTATTGTTCCTTTAAAAGGGGGTTAAAATATCTGTGGATCAAAGTCGACCGACGTTTTAAAAAAACCGCCCTAGAGAAGACCCTGGGGCAGTTTGCCGCAGGCTCTAGAGCGGAGAGATGAACGCTCCCTCACTTGTTTGTCTCAAGCTCGAACGCAAGAGGCTCATCTGGAGCCTTAATGTCCACCCGACTGATGCTGGGGGACTTATGGTGGCGCTCCGTATGCGTAAGCGGTTCGCCCTCCCAACGGCGCGACAGCAAGACAACGCCGTACCCGTTCGAACACCCAATGCTTGTCATTGGGGAATCCTTCTGCCAGACCGAGTGGACGTTTTCCGGATGAAAGCCGATAAACAACCCGTCCAGGTCTCTCCGATCCGTGACTTTCGGAAGGCGTACGGACCAAGTTGCGATCTGCTCCTGCTCTTCACGGCTGAACCGGGACAGTACCTCGGCCTGGTCCGTGCGACAGATATAGCCGAACGGCTGATTTCCCAGCTCCAGGTGGTCATTGTAGGTTCTCCACGCCAGCCTGAGCGCATGACCGATGTCGAGCAGGTTAAAGCCAATGAGATTGAACCGGTTTGACACCTGTTCCTGATACGACTGGCACAAATCCCAGCCCTCGTAATTACCGTTTTTCCTACGAGCACGGGTGTGCTCGAGGAGATTGGGGTACGCTTCAAAAAGCCTGTGGGTTAGGGTCCGGCCGACGACATCCTCCATCCACCAGGACTTACGTTTCTGAGACTCCCAAGTGTCGTCGAGCTCATCGAGATAATAGTTGAGACTACTCCAATGAGCACAACGAATCCAACGGATCATCTCGAGTGTACGTACGAAATCGAAAACGACGACAGTGAACATCGCAGTCTCGTGCAAGGGAACTGTCTCCTCTGGCAGTAGATAAGCCCTATCCTGCAAAGCCCGCATGAGCTCATCTTCCGCATCTTTCCATCCGTCCCTGCGGAAGCGGGCGAGGAGGTTGCCCATGACACGCGAATCCGCTGCAAACTGATCCCAGTCCTGACAGAAGGCCGTGGGAGAGGGATTGGTTGCGATCATACGACCCAAGACACCCAACGGTCTGTGATAATCGCTTCCTCCCCATTGCCCACGCTGCCGTCCGAAGGCTTCATTACCCAACAATTTGTTTCGAAGGAACGCGAGCTGGCCGTCACGATTAACGGCCCCTTCAGGCACTTTGCTCCCCATGATTTTACTCCTTTTGGTTGGAGAGTTCTCTGAAGACGCACCTCCTGGGAGATACGTTTGTCTGCGCCGGAACCACGCACTTTCTCCTGGGAGAAAACGCACCGAGAGCAGCCAGAGATTCTAAGCTTAAAATCGGCTTTTTGTCAATACGACAAGTGAGTACCCGTATTCTAAACCAAAACAACGCGCTTGATTCCCAATCCATACCCAGCGCTCTTCGTGCGAAGTCGTTGATTCAACCGGCCAGCAATAGCCAAAAAATGAAAGCCGACAGGAAAGAGGATTCCTATCGGCCGAGATGGCCCTCTACGTCGTGAGCATGGCATAGAAGCAGCCGAGCAAAAACCCGATGAGAAGTCCTGGGATGAAAAACATGGTTTATCACCTCCTTTCCGGTCTGTTTGAGCTGTCCTTTTCTCCAAAGTCCCGTATAATTCTTACTGCTGAAGACAAATTTTGTCCATGATCCCTCCAACGGTTCAAATCAAGAATGCCGAACTCCCCGACTGTCCGGGTGTTTATTTTTATTATGATCGAGACAACGGACTTCTTTATGTGGGAAAAGCAACGTCCCTTAAAAAACGGGTAGGTTCGTATTTTGCGAGGTCGCAGGAAGACCGGATTGCGGAAATGGTTCGCCAGATCGCGCGGATTAATTACGTGGAAACCCCAACTGTTCTGGAGGCATTGGTTTTGGAAGCAAATCAGATTAAAGCCCTCCGGCCAAAGTACAATATCCTCCAACGGGATGATAAAAGTTTTCTTTTTCTCGCCATCACGAACGAGACGTATCCACGCCCGCTTCTTTTGCGCGGGGTGGAACTTGCATCATTGGGAGTCGATCCGTTTGCAAAAAGACTTTCCCCTGGGTCCAGAAAAAAATTTTTGGCCGTGTTTGGTCCGTACACGAGCGGGCCCTCGCTCCGCCGCGCTCTCGCCTACGTCCGTCGGATCATTCCGTGGAGCACGTGTCGTCCGCCTGAGGAAAAAAAGGGGGGTCGGGCGTGTTTTGACGTGCATTTGAAGAAGTGTCCAGGCGTTTGTACCGGCACGATCTCTCCTTCTGATTATCACAAGATCATTCGTCATCTTCTTCTCTTTTTTGAGGGAAAGAAGACCTTCTTGATTCGGTCGCTCAAACGTGAAATGGAAGCCGCGGCTCGTGTGCAGAACTTTGAAGAAGCCGCCAGGCTGCGCAAGACGATTTTTTCCTTGGAGCACATACGGGACGTGGCGCTCCTCAGGAAAGAAGATATGGAATTGTCCTATCTTCCAACCAGAGAAGAAGGAGTAAATTTGAATGGGCGTATGGAAGCTTACGACATCAGCACCATTTCAGGAACGTCTGCCGTGGGATCCATGGTCGTTTTTGAAGACGGTCGGCCAGTCAAAAGTGCCTATCGAAAATTCCGCATCAAGGCTGTGAAGGGATCCAACGACGTGGCA
>DATDUW010000005.1:0-28959 GCA_035290185.1 Patescibacteria group bacterium | reverse complement strand
CTTTCGCACCACGGGAGCGCATGACGGTGAATGCCTCATGACCTGGCGTATCGATAAACGTAAGCTGCCGGCCGCGACGCTCCACCTGATACGCCCCAATGTGCTGGGTAATGCCTCCCGCTTCGGATTCCATGATGTGCGTTGTGCGAATCGCATCCAAAAGTTTAGTTTTACCGTGGTCCACGTGGCCCATGACCACAATCACCGGAGCGCGGGAAATGCGCAATTCAATCTTTTCTTTTTCCAGAGCCTCGGTCAGGCGATTCATACCAGGATCTTCCTCTTCCTTCTTTTTCCCCTCCTCTTTTGAAACGTCGAATCCCAAATCTTCCCCCACGATGGAAGCTGTTTCAAAATCAATCCGTTCATTGAGCGAGGCAAAAATGCCGTTCTTCATGAGTTCCTGCATGACCCGGGCTACGGGGAGTTGAAGTCTGGTTGCAAACTCCCGAACCGTCACGATTCCAGGAACGGAAACGGGAACCCGTTCCTCTTTTCCTTCTTCGTGCTCTTGACGTCCCGTCTGAGCTTTCTGCCGTTCCATCTTGAACTGAAGCCGTTCACGCCGGCGCATCTCGGCCCAGGCCTCCACAATTTGCCGAGCCACGCGATCATCCACCTTGATTGCGTTACGCCCAACGCTAAATCCGAGCTGCGGAAGCCGTTCGCGCAACTCTCCCTGGGAAACATTGAGTTTTCTTGCAAGTTCGGTGATGTTCATGACCGTGCAACAAAAAATAAGGTTGCCGCTATCTTAGGACGACCAAGCGTCTACGTCAACCTTTTCAAAAACCCATTTCATAAAAAAACACCGGCCGGGAATGCGTATCCCGACCGGCTGAGTTGTCAATTGGACGAAGGACATCCTCCGTCCAGGATCCGAACGGATCCGTCACCTCCCTTGACCCAGGAAAGAATTTTCACATAGCGACCGTCTTTGCCCACGGACAGCCGCGGCGCATCGTCCACGATTCCGCTGCAATCGTTGTCGACCCCATCGCAGGCTTCTTCAGCGCCGGGATAGATCGCTGGGTCGGCGTCATCACAGTCGCTGGTCCGGGGAATACCATCCCTGTCCCGATCTACATAAATCAGCATCCACACAAGGAAAAAAACTTGGATGACAATCAACACTAACGCGACTCCTTCGAGCCGATGTTTTGTTTTTTCTTTCATTCGTCCGTTTCTCCATCACAGTCGTCATCGATTCCATTGCTGATCTCGATGGCTCCAGGGTGAATCAAGGGGTTGGTATCATCGCAATCTCCCTTGATAGGGGTCATGCCCGGACGGGACCGATAGCATCCCTCGAGGCTCATAGCCGGGACAGGCGGCCGCATCCGTATGGCAACCCCGTCGTCCCCGTATCCGTCCCCGTCGGTGTCGTCGTAATAGATCGTTTGGGGAAGATCTTCGTCCACCACGCCGTCACAGTCGTTGTCGAAGTCGTCGCAGATCTCGGTGGCTCCGGGGTAGATCGCGGGGCTAACGTCGTTGCAATCACCCCGAAGGGCCACCAGACCGTCCCCATCCATATCTCCGAATCCAAGGTATAAGATAAACCCTATCAAGGCGCCGATGGTTATACAAAGAGCTCCTCTAACGATCCACCTTTCCATTTCCATTTTTTCCTCCCAACCAAACAGTGAGGCTTCTAAAGACCGAAACAATCTCCAGTCTTCCAAAAGAACTTTTGTCCTATTGTTTCCTTATTCCGAAATTGCTCTCCTGTCAAGAATGGAACATTATTTGGGATGAGAATAACAATGAACATGAGACTTATGGAAAAAATAAACCCAACCCCCAATGGTTTCCTTCTCATTGATAAACCGGCTGGGCCCACATCGCACGACCTTGTTGACCGCCTGCGACGGGTAACAGGCATCCGCCAGATCGGACATGCGGGAACCCTCGATCCCTTCGCGACCGGACTTCTCCTTTTTGGAATCGGTCCCGCAACAAAACAACTCAACCAACTGGTCGGACTGGGGAAGGAATATGTGGCGACATTTATTCTTGGAGCATCGAGCGACACGGACGATGTTGCGGGACGGATAACCAAAATCGAAGGGCAAAAACCGACAACGGAAGAAATCCGCTCTGTCATCATCTCGCGTCTCCTCGGCCCCATCGAACAAATCCCTCCGGCCTATGCTGCCATTAAAATCAACGGCAAAAAAATGTACGAAGCTGCGCGCGCGGGAAAGCCGATCGTAGCTCCACCGCGCAACGTCTGCATCGACGCATTCGAGATCCTGAATGGATCAAAACAGAATGAAGACAACACCCTTTCCCTCCCCGTCCGTATTCAATGTTCCTCCGGAACGTACATCCGCGCCCTAGCCCGCGATCTCGGTTCTGCCTTCGGTATCGGCGGGTACGTTTCCGTCTTGCGCCGCACAAAGATTGGACCGTTTTTCGTGGAAGAGGCGGTCGTACCGGAACGGATCAAAAAAGAATCCTGGACGGAATTCCTCCTTTCCACCGATACTATTTTAGACCGTTTGCCAAAGGATAAACGAGAAAGAATCTTGAACTAAAAATCATTTTTTCTTCTCAAGTTCACCGCCCTTTCGAAGTCGTTGAACATCCGCTATCAAATCATTCCTTTCATCCTTATCCAAACTTCGACATTGTTGAAACCAGCTGGAAAAAACTGTTCCCCATTCTTTCTCAGAAAAATGATTAGACTCGGCCGCGTACAGGATTTTAGCTGCATCCGTCACCTGTTGGGCCATGTATTGCGTTTGATCAGTCTCGACAGACCAATCATTTTCTCCCGCGGCATGACAAGCCTGTATAAAGGTGTCATAAACGTCCTTGTTGTTTTTTCGTAAATGAAAAAGACCGTAAACGCACGCCAAAAAATCACGCGTGTCTGCAAACGATTGTCCCTGCCGCTGTTGTTCCAGATCAGGAGCATCTTGTATCTCCCCCAATCCCTTTTCATAAGAGGAAGACAGACGCGCTGCTTCATAAGCTGTGAGAAAGCGCAAACAGAGGGCTTGATAAAATTCCTTCCTCTTTCCTTCTCTCCCCAATTCGCGACGCATAGGAGCAAAAAATTCCAATAATCGGCGAAGCGGCATCCCTTCCTGCAAGGCGTCTTCGGAAGGAAGAACGGTAAATGGAAACACCTCCCTGCCAGACGTCACATCTGGAAAGGATTCAGACCACCCGAACGCGCGAATCGGTTCCCTCCTCCCTGTGTGTTTTTGATAGGCCTCCCAATGTCCTTGATTCAGCAGGAACCACCCAATAGTCCTCTTCGTCTTCCCGTTAAGTTCTGCCCAAATTTTTTTGAGAAAGACGGCATCGCCTTCTTCTAAATGCACGTCCGAAAAAACATGCAACCCTCTTTCTAAAAAATCATGATGTTTCGCTGATTTCATTTCCTGTTGAACGAACTCCAGGACATTTTTGACCCACAGTTCTCGCGCAGCAGCTTCCTCAGGATTCCTCTCTTCTTGGCCCATGCTAGCTAAATGTCTTTTATCACGCCGAATTCTCGAATCTCCTAGCGGTACTTGACCATGAGAAAACCGCCCTTCACTCAATGGAGGAGAATAGCGGGACGGATCCGTTCGATGAAGATCTCCTCTCAACATACGGGCGGTTCTCCTCCTGTTTCCCCAGGCGGTTTGCCTTCCATCTGCAGTCGCGCCATAAATTCCTCCCTGGATAAAACGCATTCTTCCTCTTGACCAAAGACGCGCACGTGTAACGGCCCACCCTCGACCTCTTTTCCTCCCACAACAACCGTCCAGGGGATTTTCATTTCCGCCGCGTTACGGATTTTCTTCCCGACTTTTTCATCCGAATCGTCCACGCTTACACGCATGCCGACCGCTTCGCATTCCTGCGCAAGGCAACGCGCGAAAGACACAAAATCCACACCCACCGTCGCAACACGAATCTGTTCCGGAGCAAGCCAGAGTGGAAAAACACCCCCAAGGTGTTCGATAAGAACGGCAGAAAAACGCTCAATCGAACCCATGATCGCGGAATGGATCATAACAATACGCTCCTTCTCACCCCTTTCATTGATACAGGAAAGATCAAACCGTTCCGGCAGGTTCATATCGAGCTGAATCGTAGCCACCTGATGTTGTCGGCCGATGGAATCGGTTGCCATGAAATCAAGCTTTGGGCCGTACATGGCCGCTTCGCCCTTTGCCTCAAAATAATCCGCCTGCCGCTCCTGGGCGATTTCGCGCAGGGCCTTCTCGGCGTTTAACCAAATTTCTGGCGTTCCAAGATATTTTTCCGGAGTCGCGGGATCATGAAAGGAAAGACGGACGCGTAGACTGAAACCAAACGTCGTGTAAAGGGTATCAACGATGTCCCAGATGGCGAAAAATTCCTGCTTGATTTGTCCGTACCGGCAGAAAATATGGCTGTCGTCTTGGGTAATAGAAAGGACGCGCGTAAGCCCGCCGAGTTCCCCGGATTGTTCATCGCGGTAAACCATGGTCGTTTCCGCGTACCGTTGCGGCATCTCACGATAACTGTGGGGTTTCCGTGCGAAAATTTGCGTATGATGCGGACAGTTCATGGGCTTGACTGCATACTCCTTTCCCTCGCGTGTCACGATGCGAAAAAGCTCATTGGCAAACTTTTCCCAATGACCGGAACGCTCATACAAATCCTTTTTCGTGATATGGGGAATGCAGACACGACTATAGCCGTGACGACTGCGCAGACTCCAAACGAAGCGATCAAGTTCATGACGCAAGGCGGTCCCTTTGGGCGTCCAAAGGGGAAGTCCGGGACCGACTAATTCAGAGAAAGTAAACAGGTCTAGCTCCTTGCCTAGTTTGCGATGATCGCGCTTCTTCGCTTCCTCTATTCTGAACAGATACTGATCCAACTCCTCCTGATTCTCAAAAGCCGTCCCATAAATCCGGGTCAGCATTTTCTTTTTTTCATCTCCGTGCCAATAGGCGCCGGCCGTTTTCAACAATTTAAAGGCACCGACCTTCCCGGTGGATTCGGCGTGGGGTCCGGAACAGATATCCACAAACGTCTGGGGCATATCCCGGCCTCTTTCTCCCATCCAATAGATACTCACCGCCTCGCCGCGCGCTTCGATAAGATCAATCCACTCATGTTTATATTCATTCCCTTTATACGTATTCTGAGCAAAAAAATCCCTTGCCTGTTCAACGGTCATTTCGTCTTTAAGAATCGGCAAATCTTCCAGAACGATGGCACGCATGGCCTCTTCGATCTTTGGAAAATCGTCCTCGGAAATTTTCAAATCCGCGTCGAAATCGAAATAAAAACCGTCCTCTGTCGCCGGCCCCATCGCTGCTTTAATTTTTCCAGGCCAAAGACGCATCATGGCCATGGTCAACACATGTTCGCAAGAGTGGCGCATCCCCTCTAATTTTTCTTTCTCCATAGAATTTTTCGGTTTAAAAAACCGAAGATTAAAGAATAATCTTCGGGCCCCGTCCAACGGGGGGTTCCACCCGAATTGCCATTTTCCGTTGTCTCTAGAAAAGGCCTCTCTTTTTTGTCCAAAACGCCTGGAAAAACGACTTCCGGGATGGTATTCAGACCGACGTGATTCCCAGGGCTCTCAGCCGCGACCCCAAGTCTCTTTCATCCGTTTCGGTTTAAACATGTTCCCATTCCTAGCGTTATTTTAACGATAGAACGTCTCCTTGAAAAACGCAAGCAAGCGACACCCTATTTTTCCTTTTTCTCTCCCAGCCCCCCTTCTTCAGAAACGGAAACCGGTTCCTCGATCACAATCTCCATGCGGTCTCGCCCTGCCGGTAAGCGCTGTAACCAGGGCGGAAAAGCATCGAATTGCACGTCCTTAACCGTGCCGGAATCCATGAGCCGCTTGCGCGCCTCCTCGAAAGGCAAACCCGCGAGCGTGCGTTGATCCAAAAGCGGATGGGTCGGGGCCAGAGTGGAAACGGCCGTGAGCGACAAGCGCACCTGAGCTGGCGTCTCTTCGGTTTCCGGACGCTGGACCGTAAGCTTGACGTCTTCTAATGGAACGGAGACAAACGTAAACCCGTCGGAAAGTGCCTCATAAAGTTTGGCCTCTGCCAGCCGTTTTACATCCTCAGGGTGGTAAAAAAAGGCTGTAACACGCAAAGTCAACGAAACGGTAAAACGGTCGGTTTCCGTCCCTGGAACCACGTTACTTGCGCGCTCCAGAGTTTCAGATTCAAACAGCTGCCCTGCCAGCGGCCTCCCGTTCCCCTGAAGCTCCCCTTTGGCAGCCTCAAGCATTTCCAGCGCCAAAGAAGATGCGGCCTGATCGAGCTCGCCCTGAGAAAGAATCGCCAGGGTCTGTACCCCGCCGGACAAAGACGTGTCGCTCGTCGCATAGATGACCGATTGAAGAGAAGAAGAAAGGCCGGGAATCGTAAAACGCGTCGGCTCCACATCTCCTTGTTTTCCCGCCTGATCCGCATGAACAATGGCCTGCACGCTTCCCCGTGCCGGAACCGTCACTCCCTCATCCAGCCGAAAGAGTATTCCTTCCGGCGTAAGCAAACGTGTCGTTGCCACCAATGGTTGGGAACGAGATGTCTCATTAAAAATTGTCACCGTTCCGCCCGCCTTTCCCTCCACTTCTTTTTTTTCTCCCGCCGTCACAACAAACTCCTTCGCCTGCTCAAACGTCTTTTGAATAACGGATCCGCGCACAGCTGCTCCCGAAACAGAAGCCGTCGGAGAAACCTCGGCTAGGAAGGAAGCACTCACTGTTTGTGGCTGTGGAACGATGCGCACCGTGACGCGCGAAACGGAAAGAAAAATCACAAACACAAGCACGGCACCGACCAGAAGGGCAAAGGCCCCGGCAATACGGCGATAGACACGCAAAGAAAGGGTTGAAGGAGGCAAGGGGACGACTTTCGGTACAGCAGCCGTTCGCTTAACCGCTGGTTTCCGTGTTCCCGTTTTCCTCCGTTCATTCGTTTTCGGTTCCATGAAGAAGGGTATCCTTTCAAAGTATAACACGACGGTTCGAAAAACCAAAAAAAACTTCAAGGAAAAAGAGAAACGTTTTGCCGGCCTACCATACCAGCGATCTCTTTCAGAAGCTCCGGGGAAGGCGCAACGAAATAATCCGTCTGAACACGGCGTTCCGCACCTGCGGAACGAATGAGAAACTGGACCTGATGCGTTCCGGACGAAGACTGAAACAGCGTTCGCAAATTTTCAAGCGTCTCCGGGGAAACGGTTCCCAAAACAATACAAAGCGACGGAGGGGGAGTCGTTTCCTGTTTGACATCCAAGCCGCGATTTTGTTTTTCTTCCTTGAGCCAAGCAATCGTCTCTTCCAGACGATCCTCCTCGATCTTTGTAATAAAATTAGCCAGAAGTTTTGTTTCTTCTTCCGGGCGGCGCGAAACCGTGGCGCCAACCAGCACGAGGGCGTCAAGCGCCAACGCGGCCGCACAGGATTGAAAAACGGAAGGAAAAACAACCACCTCCACGGTTCCCTTTCCGTCCTCCAGGCCAACGAACGCCATGCGTTCCCCTTTCTTCGTCGTAATTTCCTTGATGGAAGTTACAATGCCGCCAGCACGCACAAGACAGCGGTCTGCTTGTTGTGCCACCTGGGAACAGGGGGTCAAAAGGGTCCCGAATTTTTCCGCTATCGGACGAAACGGGTGTTCACTCACATACAAGCCGAGAAGTTCGCGTTCCCACGCCAGAAGTTCGGAACGCGGCGCAGGGGGAACCGGATGGAGCCGCAATTTTTCCACGGCCATAGACGGGGCCAGGTCAAAAAGCGATCCTTGGTTCTGCGCCCGACTCTGTCCTGATTCCCGGTTGAAGAACAGAATCCGATCGATGTTCTCAAGAATCTGCCGGCGCTCGGCAAACCGATCAAGCGCGCCGACCTTTGCAAGGGCTTCCAGTGACTTCTTATTGAACGCACGATGATGTAAACGCTCGGCAAAATCAGCTAAATCTTGATAGGGACCGTGCGTTCGACGCTCGGCAATAATGGCGTCCACGACCTCCTCGCCAAGATTTTTGATAACAAAAAGTCCGAAACGGATTGTCTGATCGTCCACATAGGTAAACATGGCCTCCGACTCATTCAAATCCGGCGGCAACACACGAATTTCCATCCGCTCGCATTCTTTTACAGCATCCCCGATCGTCTCAAGGTCGCCGGATTCCGCCGTCATGAGCGCGGTCATGTATTCAGCCGGAAAATTTGCCTTCAAATAGGCTGTAAAATAGGCGACCATGCCGTAACTGGCGGCGTGAGCCTTGTTAAATCCATAGGCGGCAAACGGCTCAATAAGTTTCCAAAGATCCTGCGCCTTTGCCTGCGACAACCCGTGATCCGTGAACCCGCTGATGAGCTTTTCCTTCTGCTTTGCCATCTCCTCCGGAATTTTTTTCCCCATGGCTTTGCGTAGTTTATCCGCTTCAAGCCACGAATAACCGGCCAACTTGATAGCAATAAGCATGACGTCGTCCTGATAAACCAAAACGCCGTAGGAACGTTCCAAAATCTCGCACAAGCGCGGATCTGCATAAGCAACAAGCGACGGATCGTGCTTGCGGCGGATGTATTCGGGGATGGAATCGATCGGCCCCGGACGGTAGAGGGCGACCATGGCCATAATATCTTCGATGCGCGTGGGCTTTAATTCCATGAGATATTTGGTCATGCCATCACCATTGAGCTGAAAGGTTCCCATGGTATACCCGGCTGCCAACAGATCAAACGTCTTTTGGTCGTCCACGGGAATGCGCTCAAGGATGATTTCCACCCCCTTTGTCTTCTTTACCAGCTTCACAGCATCCCCAAGAATGGAAAGGTTGCGAATACCCAAAAAATCCATTTTAAGGAGCCCGGCAGCCTCCACGGACTTCATCTCGTACTGCGTGATGACTTTCCCTTCGCGTGTTTCAACCTGCAGCGGTGTAAAATCGGTCAATGGCGTTGGAGCAATGACCACGCCGGCCGCATGGATGGAAACATGGCGTGCACAGCCCTCGATACGTTTGGCCAGGTCAATGAGCCGGCGAACTTGTGGATCACCATCGTAGCGCTTCTTGAGATCTTCCGTCTCTTCAAGTGCACGTGTTAAGGTCATGGGAAATCCCTGGCTGCCCATAGGAACAAGCTTGGCGATTTCATCCACGTACCCGTAGGGGTACCCCAGCGCGCGTCCCACGTCCCGCACGCTACCACGCGCCATCATGGTTCCGAACGTACAGATCTGTGCCACTTTATCCGCGCCGTATTTTTCTGAAACATAGCGCAACATCTCGTCGCGGCGGTTGTCCGCGAAATCGCCGTCAACGTCTGGTGCAGAGGGACGTTCTGGATTCAGGAATCGTTCGAACGGAAGCTGATAGCGCAACGGATCAACGGTAGAAATTCCAATGGCAAAACTTACAAGGGATCCTGCGGCAGATCCACGCGTGGTCGTGACAATGCCGTTTCGCCGCGCCCACTGGATATAGTCGGACACGATCAAAAAGTATGGCGCGAACCCCTTCATCTCAATGACGGAAAGCTCATAGTCCAGACGCTTTCTCATTTCTTCCGTCAGTCCTCCCCCAATTTTCTCCGGAAGCTCGGCAAAAGCACGTTGACGCAAATATTCAAGATGTGTCATGCCTTCCGGCACTTCAATATTGGCAAAATTCCATTTTCCGAGTTCAAATTTGACCGTGCATCGGTCCGCAATGCGTCGGGTATTTTCAATGGCCTCTGGGACATCTTTGAAACGTTCCTCCATATACACCCCATCGACAAGCGAAGCATCAAACTCCACGGTTTGGACGCGTTCAAGATGTTCGAGCGTCTTTCCGCCCTGGACGCACTGCAAAATTTTCCAGGCTTCGTGCTCGTCTGGTTTCAAATAAAAAACATTCTTGGTCGCGACCAGAGGAAGATTTAGTTTCTTCCCCAGTTCAACTAGCTGAGCATTGATCGCCTCCTGCTCGGGAATCTCGGGTCGGTCTACCAGCTCCAGAAAAAAATTCCCGTTTCCAAAGAGCTCCGCATATTCTCGGGCTCTTTCTTCGGCTTGCGCCGCATTTTCCGTAGCCAACGCCTGATCGATTTCGCCAAACCGCCCCCCCGAAAGCGCAATGAGTCCATGCGGTTTTCCCAAACAAAACTCCTTTAACAATTCCTTATCAAGACGCGGTTTATAGTAAAAACCCTCGAGAAAACCCAAGGAGGAGAGCTTCACAAGATTGCGGTACCCCTCGATATTTTCTGCAAGAAGAACAAGGCGATCCGGTTTCGTATCAATGCGCGCCCGCTTCTGATGCCGCCCATGCGGAGCAAGGTAGGCATCCATGCCGATGATGAGCTTTAGACCGGCCTCTTCCGCTTTTTGATAAGCATCAATGACGCCATATAAAACGCCGTTATCGGTCAGGGCAAACGCATCCATCTCCTTTTCCTTCAAGGCCTTCATAAGCGTTTTCACTTTCGGAAGCGCTTCCAAAAGCGAATAGTGGCTGTGAAGATGGAGGTGGACAAAGCGGCTCGACATAGGCCATCGATAGACAGATCAAATCACAGGCCAAGGTAGCATCCGGGGAGGGAAATGAAAATGGGTGGAAATGTTGAAAGGAAAGAGATCGGTTTGTAAGGGCGGATCGAGACCAGCCCTCTGTTCGGAGAAAAACAGAAAACCGCACCCCGACACGATGCCGAGAAGCGGCTCCTGTCGAAGTGCGGCATGATGATAGCGGTCACCCTCCTATTGTCGAAAATCCCGAATTGTCGAAAATCCCGAAAAGGCATGCAAGCAATGGGGTCGAAATCCTCATACACATGACGCCGAAGAAGCCGGGGAAACCTTAGAAATGAGTTCGGTTTTCCGTATCGGGAGAAAGACAAGGACGACCAGGCAGAGGACGGCAGCGAGCGCGAGGGGAAAATCAAGCGACAAGATCGAGAGCCATCCGGCGAGCAGAAGGACCGGGATATCAAGGATTCCCTTGATCACATTAAGGTTTGAAAGCGTCGTCGCTCGGCTACGCGAGGCAATGCGGCAATTGATCGCGTGAGAGAACATTGCATCACGTAAGGAATTCATCGAAAGCGAAAACGCGAGTGCGACGAATACGACGATAGGGTATCCAGAGAAGACGGCAATGACGAGTGTGCCGATCATGACGACCGGAATCAAGGTGATCGTTCTTACGGTCCCAAGCGAGCGCTCAATCTTCCCAGCGAACCAACCGCCGACAAAATCCAACCCTTGAAACACCACATAGAACACGCCAAGCGCCTCGATGGAAAACCCATGTGCTGTTAAAAATGGCTGGGTTACTCGCCATGTAACGAACACGGCGACAAACACGAGGATCTTGTTGCAGGCTACCTTGAGCAGCCACGGCTGGGTCGTGATCGTTCGGATGCTTTGTACGAAGATGCCACATTCCTTTTCGACGACGCTTTGCGTCCGTGTTGGTTCAACCAGGCAGGCGAGGATGGCGAAAGCAGCAAATGCAGCGACCGTGTTGAGAAGAATCAGGAATCGGAACTGATCCTCAGCAAGGTCACGCGCAATGAACGCCCCGATTGCGGGAACGAGAATGTCAGGAAACGACCGTGCGGAAAGGAGTTTCCCGTTTCGCGCATTCATCTCGTGGCTTTTTCCGCTCTCTTCCAAGCTCTCAAAGAGCATGGCCTCTTCGGTTCCTGAGAAGCATGAGAAAGAGGCTGACATGAGAATGAAGACTCCCACGAATGGCCAGAAGCCCCAGGCGAACAATGTAACCACCTGTGAACAAAACAAGAGGAACACACCAAGCAGGAGCGTCCGCTTGCGTCCGATAAGGTCGGCTAAGTATCCGGAAGGAACCTCCGTAGCCAGACTCGTGAGTGACCAGACGATGCTCAAAAAAAAGATCTCGCCGAGTTCCAACCCGCGGTGGAGATAGAACAGGACAAGGACGGCGGAGAGGGTTTTTGTTTCAACGAGCGCCCGCCCCAAAAAGAGCAAACGGGGATTCCTTGCAATGCGTTCCTTTTGATTCATGGCCATTAGCTCCCCTCGTTTAGATTGAAAAAGACCGATCGAAAATCATCACAAACTAACGACTTCTTCTCATAAAGCAGCCGCCTCGTCAATATTTCCAAGCCAAACGTTCTTAATTTTTTTATTATCGACCCCCGATCTTGTTGTAATACGACACGTCTCTCTCCGTCAGCAGTCGATGCATCTGCGGCCCCAAGTCGAGTTTGAGCTTTTTCAGCGCCTTCCGTTTCTCTTCTGGAGCCGGCGACGTATACAACCCAATCTCCGGCCAATTTTCCTGACGATCTCCTTTGGGGCCATGGACGGGTTCTCGTTCAATAATTCGGCGAAAAGCTTTATTGCGCTCTTGCCACACGTCGTTGTCTTCAAAATGATCCAAAAAATATTTTTGAAACTTGTAGAGAACAGCCCCTTCTACGGTTGGCTGGACGAACTGAAGGGCGAAGACGTCCGAAAACTTTTTTACGAAGGCATCGTAGTCGAGCGGAAACACCTTGGCCTTCCGATTCCATTCCAGATCCAGAAGAAAAAAATCCGTTGAAAATCCGCTTGGCTTTTCCGGAGACACGGCACGGCCCCATGAACTCGCGGCGAGGACCTTTCCTCCCTGTTCCATTTCCCTAACTAAACCTGCAAAAAAATCCACGTTGAGTACCCACGTATCCGCAGCCGTCACCAGGACGTAACGCGGTCCCCGACGCATCTCCAAAAAAACGGCGAGTCCCGCGTTTATGAGTTCAACGGCTCCGCGATAATGGCCACGATTGGGAATACGGATTAAACGGTCTTCAAGATATTTCTTATAACCGAATTCCGGTTTGCCATTGTATGCATGAACGAGATAATTCCCATCGAAATGGGGCGCATACAGGCCTTTAGAAATTTCCTGTTGAATGCGCACATCATCTAAATGCTGATAGTTGTAAATGAGATGACCAAGCATACAAAAAAATCCGCCCGTGGAAGACGAACTTTTGCCGTTCCTTATTTGATTCGGAACGTCTGAAGGATGGGGTCAAACACCGGCTCTTCCTCCAGCATAACGGAAACAACAATCGCATTCGTTTCGCGCCAGAAGAGATAATTCGTCTTGTTGATGCCGGAAGCGGTCGTACTTACGATTTTTTTCATGTTCAGACCACCAGAGGAGAGATCCGTGGTCTCAAGGACGCGGACGTTTTGCGGGTCGGAAGCGGTTAGCGCTGATGTAAACTGATCCAGCGAAACATTCTCCATTACATAAAAATAAGCAATGCTCACGATTTCTTTTTCGTCAGGCCGGTTTAGATCCCGCAGCGAGGCAAAAAAATTGGCAGGAAGACCGTAGAACAGGGTGGCCTGTTGTTCCTGTGGTCGCGGTTTCATCTCCATTCCTTTGGAAAAATCAAAAACAAACCCATAGTCCACATTCTCATACGTTTGCGCGGAAGATGGTGACGACTGGAGCGATGCCTTAGAATCGGCGCAACCAGCTCCAACCAGGAAAACAGCCATGATCGCCAAAATGAAAAAAGGTCTCCCCATAAAATTTCCTCAAAAAATTTCTCTACCCTTTCTGGTGCGCGCAGAGGGATTTGAACCCCCGACCAAGTGGTTAAGAGCCACCTGCTCTACCGCTGAGCTATGCGCGCAAAAAGACGTCGTTTATAATAGGGAATGTATTGACTCTCGTCAAGAATTCCGTTACAATTTGCGCCAGATTATGCGCCTGTAGCTCAACGGATAGAGTGCCGGTCTTCGGAACCGGTGATGAGGGTTCGATTCCCCCCAGGCGCACCAGAATGTAATAATCGGGCCGTTTCGACGTTTTCCTTAACGTAACTTCTGACTCTTTATCCTATGTCTCTTTCCTCGCGCTTTTTTATGGCCCTGCTCGGCCTCGGCCTGCTTGCCGGACCGATCATCGGACTGGCCGCAGATTCCAACCTTATTTCCTCCAACCGATGGATTGCCTCCGGGCCTGCTTCAGCTATTCATGACACTATTCTTCGTCTGAGCCAGAACGACCTCCCCTGTTCTTCTTCCTCAAACTGTTCCACAGCCTCAGCCTTATTCCGACAGGAAGCCAACGTGAAGGGAAATGACGGAAAGTATGCTCTCCTCATCTCCTATACCCGTGCGGAAAAACTTCGAACCAATACCATTTCCGGACTTCCGTATGTCTATGGTTATTTCCTGGACAAGAACGGAAAAATTCTGACTTATCTCCAGGGCCAATCCATGCGCCACACGGGGACCACGGACAACACCTGGGTTGTCAGCTATGGCATTTTCAAAATCCCAAGCGGAACAGAAAACACGCGTTTTTTTCTCAAACAGGCCTCTCGCAAAGGAACGACCTCCGACGGCCGGGCCGCAGACTTTTATAAGCCTGGCCTCTATCTCTTCTCGAGCGAGCAGGACGCAAAGACCATGGTTGAAAGCTACCGCAACAACCTCTCTTCGGTTCCAAAATAATCAACCATCCGTCCAAAAAAATCCGCTGATCCACAAAGAATCAGCGGATTTTCGTTACGATCTCAACAGCAGCAAAACTAAACCGATCATCTTTCCTTTTTCTTTTGGATCACTTTGTGCAAAGTTTCGTTGCTTCGCCTTTCTTGGCAAGCTCGACCTTAAGCATTTCCAAAACCCGCGCGAGTTTTTCAGCTGTTAAAACAACCTGTCTCTTCGTTCTGCCCCTCACTCTCAACTCACCCCTGTCGTAGGCATTAAGAGAAAACCACTTATCAGCAAAAAGCTTCACCAATATGAGAATATCTTCGGGATCGAATTCAGAACCTTTGGGTAGAAGGGCCGTAACTTTCTGCACTGCTTCCATAAATGCCCTGTAGTTTTTGCTGACGCGCGATTTGTTGATAGTATATCCTTGAAAGACATGCGTTTTAAGAATGTCAGTGGCCCATTGGCGAAAAAGGATGGCTTTGGATGAATTTGTACGGTATCCAACGGCCAAAATAAGATCTAAAGAATAAAAAATGATCGGTTTGTCAGAATTTGCAATATGCATTTTTTGCATAGTGCTTTTTTTATTCACTTCCCTGTCTTCAAAAATTTTTTTTATATGTCGGGAAACAACGGACTGATCGACGGCAAATAACTGAACAATTTGTGCTTGGGTAGCCCAAATCGTTTCAGTAGATGTATCCTGCCGGAGCTGCAAAGCACCAGTTTTAGTTTGAAAAACCACGAGGTCATTGTCAGATTTTCTTTTAGACATATTTATCCCAATAATCAAAATCCTCGCCTGTCTCATTGGGCGATTCAACAAAGAGCAACTCTCTCAATTTAAATTGGAAAAATTTTGCTTCTATCTCTCCCCTCTGACGCACGCAACCATTTTAATCCAATTTTTCCTACCAATTCATTTTCTGTAAGGCCTGTGTAGCGGCGCTCACCTGAGCCTCGTGCTTGGAGGTTCCTGTTCCGGTCGCGATCAAATCCTTGCCGACATAGATACCGATTTCAAACTGCTTTGCGTGGTCCGGTCCTTCTTCGGACAAGACCCGATAGGAAGGCGTAACGCCGTACTTTTCCTGGGAAGCCTCCTGAAATCGACTCTTGGGATCCAAATACAACTGATGCTTTAGAATTTCCGAAAGTTTGGAAAGCACGTGACCTGTAATAAACTCCTTGGCCGCTTCCCATCCCTGATCAAGATAAATGGCCCCGATGATGGCTTCAAAAGCATTGGCAAGAATATACCATCGCGCCTTCGTCTGCTTATCTTTGGCCTCCCCGCGGGAAAGAAAAAGGTAAGGTTCCACACCCATGGTCGTGCAGATGTCGGCAAGGGTGTCTGCATTCACGAGCGCGGCTCGCCAATTTGTAAGTTCCCCCTCTGGATTTTCGTAATGCAGGAACAAAAACTCCGTTACGACTAGTTCCAAAACAGCATCACCCAAAAATTCTAACCGTTCGTTATGTCCGAGCGAAAAATCGGGATGTTCATTTAGATAAGATCGGTGAACCAACGCTTGGCGCAGCGTATCTTTGTTGCGAAACGTTACACCCAACGTTTGTTCAAGTGTTTCAAATTCTGCCATACAAATCATTCCATCGCCGTGGCGGACGGAATTTTTACCACTGATTCCCCTTCCGTTTCAGTGGCGTTCTTTTCTTGTTTTTTTTGAGGTTCCTCGTCGGCCTCCTTAGTTTGTCCGTGATCTACCATGTCCTTATAGACGGCCCCTAAGACGCCATTGACGAACCGCCCGGAAGCCTCCCCCCCAAATCCCTTTGCCAATTCGATCGCCTCATTAATGGCTACCTTGGATGGTATACCTTCGACGAATTTCAATTCATATGTCCCCAGCCGCAGGATACTACGGTCAAGCGAAGCCATACTCTCCATCGGCCAGTTCGGAGCAAAACGAGAAATGAGCCCATCAATTTCATCTCGGTGTTTCAGGATGCCTTCCACTGTTTCGCGAACGTAGCCGCCATCTTCAAAATGCGGAGCAAATTCCCGCTGGTTAAAGGCAATGAATTCTTCCATCCTTGCGTCATCCCGACCGTGAAAATCCCATTGGTAAATCGACTGCATGGCAATCGTGCGGGCAAGGTGACGGTTTGACATACGATAAGGAACCTATTCTTTTTTCTTTGCTTCTTGTTTTGCGGCCGCCGGTGCGACGCGCTTAAGCAGGCGTTTGGTTGATCGGGAACGATCCACGACGGAATTGCCGCGGTAGAAACCGCAACTTCGGCAAGCTTCGTGCGGACGAACAGCTTCACGACACTGAGAACAAACGGAAAGGGCGACCTTTTTCAGGCCGAAATGTGCTGACCGTCGGCGCTTGTCAGAGCTTGTTCGACGATGGCCGGGAAGACCCATAATGACAGATCGATAAAAAAACAAATGAGAGGAATTTCTCAAAAGAGAAGGTACCGGAAAACCGTGCATCCGTCAACGAACCTGGCCGGATGGAGCCGTGACACCCTCTCCGGAGGACGGAATCACCTGATCGATCAATCCATAGGAAACCGCGTCTTTCGGATCAAGGAAATAGTCGCGATCTGTGTCGCGCTCCACCCTCTCTTTCGGTTGTCCTGTGTGTCCGGAAAGGATGTCATTCAACCGATCCTTCATCTTGAGAATACGCTCCGCGTGAATCTTGATATCGGTCGCCTGGCCCTGAACCCCGCCCAAAACCTGATGGATCATAATCTCGGAATTAGGCAGAGCAAAACGTTTTCTGGGAGCGCCGGCAGCAAGCAAAACAGCTGCCATGGAAGCGGCCAAACCCACACAAATGGTGGAAACATTCGGCTTGACGTACTGCATGGCGTCGTAGATAGCCAGCCCGGCCGTAACCGAACCTCCTGGAGAATTGATGTAAAGTCGAATGTCTTTTGTCTTGTCCTGACTTTCGAGAAACAACAGTTGGGCAATGACAATGTTGGCCACCGTGTCGTCGATTTCTGTTCCAAGAAAAATAATACGATCCTTAAGAAGCCGCGAATAAATATCGTAGGCGCGTTCGCCGTAATGGGTTTTTTCGATGACGGTTGGAACGAGCAATTGAGCGCGGGGGGGTATTAATGAATTCATAGATCAACTTTTAAGAGAATTTCCCTCAGTATAGCACGGGGATGAAACTTCCAAAGACGTCGCCTTATCCGCAGCCTCGATCCGCCACAACCCGTTTTCGGGACAGACGAGCCTCGATCGCGGCAGGGAGAAACCCGCGGCCCGAACATGACCACCGCCCCCAACGGAACGCGCGAGTGAGGCAACATCGTGTGTGCGCGTGCGCAGACTGGCTTTAACCCCCCCCTCCGCGGTTTCGCGCAGGACAACGAGCGTATCCACGCCCAAAACCATGTTCAAAAAATTGGATAGCCCATCTACGTCGTCGTCTACAACGCCATATTCTTCCAGTTCACGCCGACACAGGCACGTTGAAACAATACCCAACGTGGGATGCTGTCGCAAACGCTCCAGCGCTAACCCCCAGACTTTAAGCGCTTCCAAAGACCGGTGACAAAAAAGCATCCGGATAATGTCGCGGACGCGGGCGCCACGACGAATAAGTTCTGAAGCTGCGAGAAACGCTCGATGGTTCGTCATCTCATTAAAAAAAGCCGTGGTATCAAAAGCAATGCCACAGAAAAGGCAGGTAGCAACTTCGGGACTTGGAAGAATGCGGGCATCGGTAAAGAGCTGATGAACGATTTCGCAGACCCCGGGGGCCTCCGGATCCACCATGTTCAGGTCGCCATAAAGAGGATTCGTCGCATGGTGGTCGATATTAATAAGAAACGGACGTTGCGGGACACTACGCAAAACGCTCTGCACATAGGAAGCATCCGAACAATCAAGAGCTACGGCCAAATCAATCGTAGAATCAGTCAGGATATCCGGATCAAAGACACACGTTTCACTTAAGGGGAGAAAGCGGTACTTTTCTGGAATCGGACCTGAAACAAATACGCACGGACGCGAGCCGATCTGTTTGAGATAATCCGCGAGAGCCAGAGAAGATCCGAGACAGTCGCCGTCAATCCGGTAGTCCGCAATGAGGAGCGGGTGTCGCGCAAGTTGCAGGCGTTTCATGACCTGCGTGTGGAGATAACCCATAAAGAGAAGGAAAACATCTTATCTCGATCCTCTGCTTGGGTCAACCCGCCCGCCAGCCCACCTTTTTCTTTTTTTTGACAAAGGAGAATTTTTAAGGTATTCTTCTTTCTAAGTTCGTCAGAGCTCGTCTGCACCGCACAGAGCGGAAGAGGTCGACAGGCAGCAGCGAACGGAAGACCTATTCGTAAAGCATGAACCGACGACGACTATGGCAGAAATCGATCAAGCCTTCGTTGAATTCGTTGTCCGCCATCTGGTCAACCATCCAGACGACGTGCGGACAGAACGCACCGTCGATGAACGCGGAGTCCTCATTACCCTCTTCATTAACCAGGATGACTTGCGGTACGTGATCGGACGCCAAGGGCAGACGGCCCGCGCCTTGCGGACGCTGCTCAAAATTGTCGGGGCCAAGCGCAATGCGCGCGTCAACCTCAAAATCTATGAGCCAGAAGGTTCGGCCCACCGGCGTGCACAGCAAGCAACCACCGAAGAAAATCTTGCACCAGCAGACGCAAGTGTAGATGATCTCGGCATCTAGTCGACAAAAAAGAAAACCGTGGTACCGTAGGGCCACGGCTTTTCTTTTTTTTAGAATTTTCTCCTTTGGTGCATACCTTTGTCGATGTGTCTATGTCCCGTATCAAACAACGTGCTTTCGAAATCATCACTATCTTCCCCCAAGCGGTCGAACCTTACGCCAACGCCTCTATCCTGGGGCGCGCCCAACAAAAAAATCTTCTCCACATCCGTGCCCACGATCTTCGACAATGGACGGACGACCGCCACCGAACCGTGGACGATACGCCGTATGGCGGGGGCCCAGGCATGATTATGAAAGTGGAACCGTTTGATCGGGCCATCCGTTCCCTCAAGAAAAAAGGAATTCGTTCGCGTGTTATTCTCACGTCGGCAAGCGGTCCGATCTTCACCCAACGGGACGCGCGACGCCTCGCACGGTACGATCAGCTCATCTTCCTGTGCGGACGCTACGAGGGAGTGGATGCCCGCGTGGAAGAACACCTTGCAGATGAAGCTCTTTCCATCGGCCCTTATGTCCTGACAGGCGGAGAACTTCCGGCCCTGGTTATAATCGATGCCGTCGCCCGGCTTCTCCCGGGTGTCCTCGGAAAAAAAGCCTCGCTTGTGGAAGAATCAAATACACGGGCCGGCGTGCTTGAGTATCCCCATTATACGAAACCCGAAATCTATAAGCGCTGGCGCGTCCCGTCTGTTCTTCTCTCCGGCAACCACGCACAGATTGAGACCTGGCGCGAGGAACAAAGCGAACGACAAAGTCAAAAAAATCAAAAACCGCCGGCTCCTTGAACCGACGATTTTTCTTTTCTTATTTACTTTTTTCTGCCTTGGCAATCGTTTCCCGGCGCTTTTTCGTCAAACGTGTCACGGTCTGTTTCTTTCCTTCGACGATCTTTTGATCGACAAAGATGTTCCAAACCGTGGCCGTGGCCTGAGCACCTTGGGAAAGCCAGTGTTTGATGCGTTCTGTGTTTAAAACGGTCTCTTTGCTGCGCGGATTGCGATGACCCAATATTTCTAAGGCCCTTCCCCAGGGATCTCGACGGCGATCCATAAGGACGAAACGGAACGTCGGCTGTCCACGCTTTCCGACGCGAGCAAGACGAATGCTAAGCATAAAGGTTAAAGGGGGAAAAAGGATAGAAAAGGTTGAAAAAAATCATTGTTGAAAACGTTGATGGTGGTGGTAGGTTAGCGGAGCATAGGAATCACGTCAAGCCGTTGAACCCCCTTGTTCACAGAGACATCCTTCTCAACGGCGCGCTGTTCCCCCCTCTTGTGCTGCCTCCTCGAGGCTGACCGAAAGAACCCGACTCACACCGTCGTCTCCCATGGTCACGCCATAGAGGACATCTCCCGTTTCCATAGTAGCTCGATTGTGGGTAATAACAATGAATTGAGTAAATTTAGCAAGTTCTCCGAGGATCGAGGCAAAGCGGACCGTGTTAGCCTCATCGAGCGCCGCGTCCACCTCGTCAAGGAGGACAAAAGGCGCCGGATTGGTGGCCATGATGGCACAGATGAGCGCGATGGACGTCAGGGCCCGTTCTCCACCAGAAAGGAGGCTGAGGGATTTAAGGCGTTTGCCGGGCGGTGTCGCCTCAATTTCTACGCCTGCAATAGGATCTGACGTCGTCTCCCCTTCTTCTCCAGATGAACGTGTCCCACCGACCTCTTCCGTCTCCGAAGACGTAACTTCCTCTTCCCTTCTTGTCAGGGGGACGAGCGCACAGGAACCTCCATCGAACAGCAGACGAAAAAAACGCTGAAACTCCTTATTGATCTTTCGGAACGCTTCTTCGGACTGGCAGCGAATGCGCTCGTCCAATTCGTCAATCATCCGTTGGGTCGAACGAAGAGCCTGTTGCAGGTCACCTATCTGCCCTCCCAAGAAAGAAAAGCGGATCTGCGTTTCCTCATACTCTTTTGCTGTTTCCGGATCAATGCCCCCGATAAGTTCAAGCTGGGATCTCAAACGCTGGAGATCAGGATAAAGAACTACCGCGTCGAACGGTTCGGCCGATTGTTCCCAAGCCTTGGCTCGCAAGGCGCGATCCTTCATTTGCTCTTCGATTTCTTTGGACAAGTAGCGCTCCCGCTCTTCGAGCCGCGCCAGTTCAATAGCCGTCGCGTGGCGACGAGATTCGCATTCGTGAAGACGATGTTGACAGGCAAGCAGGGATCGACGGAGTTCGGAAGCTTCGGATCGCTGCGTCCGTTCCTCTTTGGCCGCGACTTCTAACTCCTTCTCAAGCCTGGCCACTTCTTTTTCCGCCTCTTGCCGTTTCTGTCCGGCCGTTTCCAACTGTTGTATCAAAATCGGATCCGGTTTTATCTCTTCCGGAGCCGGACGCTGCAAACGACGGGCAAAAATACCAGATCGTTCAGCCAAAATTCCGGCTTCCTGCGCACAAACGACCGCCTCTTCCCATGTTTTTACCGCATGCAAACGCTCGGCAATGGTTCGTTGAAGCCCGGCGATTGCCTCGGCCTCTTCAATAATTTTTGACAGAGGAAGCGGGGCCCAACCTGACTGCGCGCGCACCTTTGCCAAGGCAATTTCCCGTTCTGTTTCAAATTCGGTTTCCCGCAAACGGCTACGCAAGCGCTGCGCCTCCTGATAAGCCTTCTGTAACGGAATGAGAGCGGCATCTGTTTCTCCGGGACGGATATCTTGCTCCCAAGCCGACAATTTACGTTCCAACGCCTCCGTTGCCTCCATTTCCACATGCACATCACGCCCGGCTGCTTCTCCGGCCGCGCGAACGTGTTCTAAATCCCTTTGTAATTCGCACCAAAGCGTTCCGTAATATTTTTCTTCCAAAAGAAAAAGTTCTCCCTCGATCTCACCGCGTTTTTCCAAACGCGACGCCTGACGTCTGAGGGTACGTAGGCGTGGTTCAATTTCCTGCAATAATCTCTCGGCCTCGGCTAGATGTTCGGAAGTATGTTGTAATTTGAGGGCAGCTTCATGGCGCTTGAGCCGAAGCGGGCGCACGCCCGTGGCGTCATCAAAAAAGGCCTTGCGTTCTTCGGGGCTGGCCACAAGCACGTGATCGACCATTCCCTGCCCCACCACGCCGTAAGACTGCTGGCCCACATTGGCGTGTGCAAGCAAAAGACGAATGTCGGATAACCTCGTTGACGCCCCGTTCAGGAGGTATTCGGACGTCCCATCGCGATAGAGCCGACGCGTGACGGCTGCCTCGGCAAAATCAACAGGCATGGCGTGGTCGCTGTTATCGAACGTGAGCGTGACCTCTGCAAATCCTGCACGCGCACGGCTGGCAGAACCGGAAAAAATGACATCGTCCGCCTGTTTTCCTCGCAGGAGCCTTAAACTTTGTTCACCCAGGGCCCACCGCACAGCATCCGAAAGATTCGACTTTCCAGAACCGTTCGGACCGACCACACAAACCGTCCCACATCGCCCACCTTTCGGTCTGGGGAAAACAAGATCAATTTTTTGTGCAAACGTCTTAAACCCCTGGAGTTCCAATTTCGCCAAATACATAAAAAGAAATGGGTTCCCTCATCCTACCAGGCCTTTCTGTTTCGGAACAGTCACGCGCCGTCGCCCATCTCCCTCTTGCACCCGTCCCTTTGCTGTCGGAAACCCTGAAAAGGAAAAGGACTGTTTCCCGTCGAGCAGATACTGGCCTGTCAGGCTTTCCGGAACGGCTGCCACGTCCTGCGGCGTCCCCTCGGCCACAACCCGACCCCCGGCGTTTCCTCCTCCCGGACCAAGATCGATCACCCAGTCAGCGGAACGTATGACGTCGAGCTGATGTTCAATCACAAGCACCGTGTTTCCCTTGTCCACCAGACGATTTAAAACTTCAAGTAAACGGCGGATATCTTCAAAATGAAGACCGGTCGTTGGCTCGTCCAAAATGTAAAGGGTGCGGCCTGTGGCCCGGCGGGAAAGTTCACTTGCCAGTTTCACACGTTGTGCTTCCCCACCGGAAAGCGTTGTGGCCGATTGGCCGAGCTTGAGGTAGCCAAGCCCCACCTCGTCTAAAAGGGACAATTTCTCATGAATGGTTGGCTGGTCCGCAAAAAAACGCCCAGCCTCCTCCACGGTCATGTCCAAGACGTCCGCAATATCTTTCCCTTTGTAATGAATTTCAAGCGCCTCGGCATTATAACGCCGCCCGCGACAAGAGGGGCAAGAAACATAAACATCTGGCATAAACTGCATCTCAATCCGTTGCGATCCGTCTCCGCCGCATGTCTCGCACCGACCGCCGCCTTTGACATTAAAACTGAATTTTCCCGCATCGAACTGTCGCATCTTTGCCTCAGATGTTGCTGCGAAAAGATCGCGGACGGGCGTAAGGACCCCTGTGTACGTGGCCGGGTTTGAACGCGGGGTTCTCCCGATCGGCGACTGATCAATAGCTACGACCTTATCGAGGTATTCAAGACCTGTCATTTTTTCGTGTTCTGCCGGATACGCCTTCGCGCGATAAAAATGTCTCAAAAGGGCCTTGCTGAGAATCTCCAAAACCAAGGTAGATTTCCCAGAACCGGACACGCCTGTCACACACACGAACTTCCCTAGGGGAAAGGAGACATCGATATTCTTCAAATTAAAAGCCCGCGCCCCCTTGATCATAAGCGCATGGCCGTTCCCGGAGCGCAATTTGGCCGGAATCGGAAGACATCGCGCGCCGGAAAGATACTGTCCGGTCAACGATTGTGGGTCGGCCATCAGTTCCGGAACGGTTCCGGTCGCAATGATTTCGCCTCCGTAGACGCCAGCACCAGGTCCCACATCCACGACATGATCCGCGGCCCGGATCATGGCTTCATCGTGTTCAACAACGACCACGGTATTTCCAAGATCCCGCAGCCGACGCACGGTCGCAATCAGCGTTTCATTGTCGCGGGGGTGGAGGCCGATCGACGGTTCGTCTAAAACGTAAATAACGCCGGAAAGCGCATGCCCAAGCTGCGTGGCCAGACGCACACGTTGCGCTTCCCCACCGGAAAGCGTCATGGCTCCGCGATCCAAACAAACATAACCGAGTCCTACATCGAGGAGGTGGCTCAAACGAATGCGCGCCTCCCGCGCCACGCGCCGGACCACAGCCTGTTGCACAGGGGTCCACGCTTCGAACTCTGTGCCTGTCTTCTCCTGTTTTTTTCCACGAGCCTCAAGATGTTCAAACCAGCAGACAAGCCCCTCTACGGATTGGGAGGAGAGGTCGGCAATCGAAAACCCGTCGAATCGAACCGCCAGGGCGTCGGGGCATAAACGTCTTCCTTCGCAAGCCGGACAAACCAACGTACGCATGTAGGCCTCAAGCTCATGGCGCACATAATCCGAAGGTGTTTCCCGATATTTCTGTTCCAGAAGAGAGCGAATACCAGGAAACAAAGCGACCTGTCCATCAACATCATACGTTTCCTCCCCGGTTCCTTCCCATAATAAATTCCTCTTTTCCTCTGAAATTTTTTCTACCGGCATTTTCATGGAAACATGATGACGCTTGCCAACCGCCTCCAGCAAACGATGAACAGACCCTTGGTTTCCGGCAATCCTGGTCCAGGGCTGGATCGCCCCTTCTGCCAAAGAAAGGCGCGGATTCGGTAGGACAAGCTCGGGTTCAAAAAGAAGTTTAACGCCCAAACCCGTGCAATCCGGACAGGCGCCTTGGGGCGCATTAAAAGAAAACAAACGGGGTTCGGACCGCGGAAGGCTGATGCCACAGCCCGGACAATTCGCCTGAAGGGAAAAAATCGTTTCCTCTCCATCCATTTCCCGCAACGCCATCATCTGTCCGTTCCCGTATTCGATAGCTTTCTCCACTTGAACCTTTGCTTTCGCAAACGGAACATCACCGTTTTCCCAGCGGTCCACGAGCAGATCCACGGAATGCGTTTTCGTCTTGTCCGGCTTCAGAGCCTCCGCCTCTTCCAAATCCAAAAGGATGCCATCGAATCGGACGGCCTCAAACCCGGCCCGGCGGGCTGTCGCCAGCACGTTTTTCTGTTCACCTTTCTGTCCGTGGGCCACCGGGGCAAATAAAAAGAGGGGGGAACCATTTGCCATCAGACGAAGGGCGTCCAAAATCTGTTCGACCGTCTGCTCCTCGGCCTTTCTTCCGCAACGCGGGCAGTGTCTGATCCCGGCCCTGGCAAAAAGCACACGCAGGTAATCATGGACCTCGGTCACCGTCCCCACCGTGGAACGCGGATTGTGGGAAGACGACTTTTGGTCAATGGCAATTGTAGGAGAAAGGCCGACAATCTCATCCACATCCGGCCTGTCCTGAAGCTCCAAAAACTGCCTGGCATAACTCGAAAGCGATTCCATATACCGCCGTTGACCCTCGGCATACAGTGTATCGAACGCCAAAGACGATTTCCCGGAACCGGAAAGACCGGTTATAACCACGACCTTGTTTTTGGGAAGGTCTACGCTTACATTTTTAAGGTTGTTCACTCGCGCGCCGCGAATGGAGATAACGTCTTTCAACATGAAGGGGAAAGAAAAATCGGATAAAGGCTAGCACGGGGAAAGAAAAAAGGGAAGGGGGACGCCCTCCTTGCAAAAAAAGAAAAAGGACGGTAATTTAAAGTCAAATCTCTCTTAAATTTTTTATGCTCTACCCTAGAGAGTTCACAGAAAAATCTTCTGAAGTCGACTACCTGTCACCTTCGGAATTGGAACAACCCTCCCAAGGGGTTTCAAAACTCAATGGCAAAGAAATGAAAGTATTTTCCCTCTCTCCGCGTCAGCTGGAAAAAGCGTGGGTCCTCAGTAAGGAAACCGGATCGGGAATAAAGGAACTCAAGGGACAATGGGTTCCAAACAGAGACGTCCCATTTTGGAAAGGGCTTTTTGAAGAAATGAAAAGGCTTAATACGGAAAGAGGAAAGGAGAAAGAAGAAATCGACCGACTTCTTGCCCTTCGAAAATGGTTCCGTGAGGTGGCGAAAACGACCAATGAAACCCAGCTTCAAGACTGGCTGTCACAACTTGAGGATCCAACGCGCTGGCTCGACCCGGAAACGGGCCGCGCCACCCTTTCGGAAGAACAAATTCACGTCCTTCTTGAAGAGATGAAGCGATACATTGCCGAAGGAAAAAGGGAAGATCGAAAACGCCAAGAAATCAATCGATTTCAAGCCCTCCGCCGTTTTTTCCAAACAATAACCGGAACGTCGAATCTTACAGAGTTATCAAAAGTGGAAAAATATCTTTCTGAGGGAACGGGGGATGCCAGAGATTGGCTCCTGGATGAACCAGAAAAACCGCCGCAAGAAAAAGCGATCGGTATTTTTGAGAAGCTTCAAATAATCTCTCCTGACCTTTTGGATACCTACGAAACTCTCCTTCAGAGGAGCGAAGGAGAAAACCCCCTTTCTTCTGATGAAAAAACAACCTTAAAAAATCTCAAAAAACTTTTTCAAAAAATAACCGGCACCACAGACGTCTCTGAGGTGCGTTCCTGGCGCAGACGTCTTGAGGAAGAGCACCAAAAAAATCTTCCTTCCGCATTCCTTGATGAGGAGAAACAAGAAGAAAGAGCCGCAACACAAACCGACGTTGAAATTCCTCCTTTAGAACAACTTGTTGTTGAAAGAGGAGAGGAGGGAGAAGAAGAATTTGATCAAGATGAATCTACCGAACCTCCCGAGGAGATTTCTGACATAGTCACCGACCCCCCCCTCTCTTCCCCTGAACCTGCTCTACCGTCGACTCCTTCTTCAGCCTCAACCAGCCAAGAATCTAACGAAGAATTTCAAGAAATTCCAGACGGAGATCTTGAACCCTTTGCTCTTCAGGATGGCATAACTGCCGAGGTCAACCACGTTATTCCAGAAAGACGTTTCGAAATTCCCAAACCTCTCGGAGAAAAATTTTCTCCCTCTCCCGCTCCAATGTTAGAATCCATATCAGACGGCTTGCGAGAAGAACAAAGAAATCTTCAGTCCAACAAAGAGACACTGGGACAAAAAAACGCTGAATTAAAAGCCCTGTCTTCGCTTTGGTTTCTGTCAAAAGAACTTCGAGAGAAACGAAGACTTCTCTTGGAAAAAATTACGGATCTGGGACGCCGGATTGCCACCGGAACCTCCCGAATTGCCTCGCAGACGATCCGAGAAAATATCCGCAGCGGATTCGTAGAACAAGCCGCGGCCCCACGGCCTTCCAGCGAGAGGGGGCGTATTGTCTCCCTACGGCAAAAACTGGAATCCTTGCGACAACAGCGGGATTCCATCCTTCCGTCCCTGCGAACGCAGCGGGACCATGTCACCCAGGAAATAAATCGAATCTATAACGAAATCCAAGGGTTGGAACGGGGAGAAAAAAGAACACCTACCGTCCCCCTAACCCTCGCGCCAAAACAGCGGCAGATTCTTCCTCTGAACCGCGTGCCGGATACCTTCTCGGAAAAGGATCAACAAACCCTGGTCAAGCTCAAAAAAGAATGGAAAGGGGTTCCCTCTTGGAAATTTTGGCGCTCCGAAGAACGTCAGGACCTCTCTCTGCAGATTGAGGCTTTGGAAAAGAAGCGACGAGCGTTTGTGACGCAAACCGTCTCAGAAGAGGTTAAACGCGCTGCCTAAACGACCGCGGAACTCGCGACCTTGTCCCCCTCCTCCTTAAATCGCATCACGCGCACCCCCTGCGTATCACGGCCCAGGACGGAAACGGAAGAAAGCGGCGAGCGGATAATTTGGCCGGCAGTCGAAATAACAAGCAGGTCGCGCGGATCGTCCGCATCCACGATCTTGGCAATGACCATGGGGCCGGTTTTTTCCGTGACGTGCGCCGTACGGATGCCGGAACCGCCGCGACCCTGAAGTTTGTATTCGCCCACGGGCGTACGTTTGCCAAACCCTTTTTGCGTCAGGACAAGCAGTTGCGGCTCCTCCTTACGTTTGGCCATTTCGGGCGTCACGACGTCCATGGTCACGACCGCATCGCCCGCGCGCAAGCGCATGCCGTGTACACCCGCGGCTGTGCGACCCATAGCACGAATTTCTTTTTCCGAAAACCGGATGGACTGACCCTGAGCCGTAACGAGCATCACATCGTCGGATCCGCTGGTCAGCCGAACCCACCCCAGACTGTCGCCACCAGACAGATTGATAGCAATCAAACCATTTTGGCGAATCGTTTTGAATTCGGCAACGTCTGTTTTTTTAACGGTCCCTCGTCCCGTGGCCATCACCAAATACTTATACGTCTCGGTATTGGAAAGGGGTAAGACAGCCGAAACTGTTTCGCCAGGCGCCAGATTCAAAAAATTAACCAAAGCTGTGCCTTTGGAGGTACGGGTCGTTTCCGGAATATCGTAGGCTTTCAACTTAAAAACGCGCCCGCGGGTCGTAAAAAACAGAAGGTCCTGATGAGTGGATGTGGAAAAAATCTGTTCCACTTCGTCCTCTTCTTTTGTGGTCAGTCCCATGACGCCTTTTCCCCCACGCTCCTGACGACGGAACTCGTCCGGGGAAACGCGTTTCACATAGCCACTGCGTGTCAAAATCACCGCAGCCGGCATATCGGGAATCACGTCCTCCATGGAAAAATCCTTGACGCCCTGCTTCATGATTTGTGTGCGACGCGCGTCCCCATATTTCCCCTTCACCTCCAAAATTTCTTGCTTGACCACCCCTCGCATTTTCTTTTCTGAGGCGAGGATGGATTCGAGCTCCTTGATCAACTCCTGTTTTTCTTTATATTCCTGCTCGACCCGCAAACGCTCCAGGTTGGCCAATTGCTGCAGGCGCATCTCCAAGATGGCGTTGGCTTGAATCTCGGACAGGTGAAATTTTTGCTGAAGGTTCCCGCGCGCTTCGTCCTTGTCT
>DATDUW010000004.1:0-29821 GCA_035290185.1 Patescibacteria group bacterium | reverse complement strand
GCGCGAAGAAGCTCGCCGATCCCAAATCGGCACGGGAGAGCGGTCAGAAAAAATCCGAACGTATAACTTCCCCCAGGACCGCCTCACAGATCATCGGATTCAAAAAAATTTCCACAACCTCCCTGCGCTCATGAACGGCGATCTGGACGAACTTTTTTCCACCCTGAAAACCGCGGACCGAAATAACGCACTCGGAGAGGCGAAAGAAAGTTATGACCGTCCTTGAAACCCTTGGCTGGGCAAACCATTTTCTTCGGGAACAATGGGGGGAAAAGGGGCTCTTCCTGCCCAACGACGTCCCCATGCTGGATGTGGAAATCCTGCTTTCCGCGGCCATTGGTGTTCCAAAAAGCTGGCTTTTTACTCACTTTTCGCAGGAATTACGCCCGCATGAAGATGAAAAATTCCGCGCTCTTTTAAAACGCCGCTCCTGTCGGGAACCTGTTGCCTACCTTGTAAGAGAAAAAGAATTCTTTAAGCGTCCCTTCTTCGTAAATCCATTTGTCCTTATCCCGCGTCCTGATACGGAAGCCCTGGCGGAAGAGGCAATCCATTTGGGGAAAAACATTGATGGAGAAACGGCGCTGATGGCGGATATTGGAACGGGAAGCGGAGCGCTGGCTATCACGCTCGCGTCAGAAACGCGTTTGCCTGTGATAGCCACGGATATTGATCGTCGCGCGTTGGTTGTAGCTGAAAAAAATGCCAGACGACATGGGGTTTCAGATCGCATAGTTTTCCGACAGGGGGATCTATTTCTCCCCATTTCGCATCTCCTTGCTGCCCAAAGGAAACGCGCGGACCAGGACTCCTCTCTCTCTTTTTTCCTCCTGTGTGCAAACCTCCCCTATCTTCCTACACATGTCTGGGAAGATGCCCCTGCGGATGTTCGATTGTTTGAGCCGCTGTGCGCCCTTACTGCCGGACCAGATGGCCTAGATGCCTACTGGCGATTGTTCAAACAACTTGGATCCTTCCGATCGCTCCTTCCCGAAACGGTCTTCCTCCTTTTGGAAATGGAAACGCAACAAAAGGAAGTGGCGTTCCAAATCCTTTCCCGCCGATTTCCTCTCGATATCGTGCAACGCCACGAAGAACTGGAAACAAAAAACAGCCGTTTGTTCGTCGCGGAGATTCAACGCACATCCCAGGATGTGTCTCCCTCTCCTGTCCAGGAAATTTGATCTTCTGATGCCACCACTTCAATCCACGTCGTTCCCGCATTCCAAAAAATTTCCTCCCCGTTTTCTCTATAGAATCGCAACCGTTCCTCAACGAACGGTTTTTTCCATGAGGCAGGAAAAAAGCACCCGTCTTGAACAACCCAGGCTTTTCCTTCGCCAATCGTACGAATTTCCCGCCGACCCACGGAGTCTATAACACGGACAGATGTTACGAGAACGGCCACGTTCTCTGCCTGAAGAACCTCTCCACTTTCCATTCGATGCCTTTCCCCCGCCTGGAAACGTTCAAATCGATTCGTTCCGGCGTTGTAAACCCACTCCACCCGATAAGGGGGCGTTGAAAATTCGACCTTCAGAGAGGCTTGATCGGACAAAAGAAGTGGTTGACCGTCCTTAAACGTCCAGACACCGTAATCTACGGTTTTCTCCGAGGGAACCATGCGATTCCAAGCCGATCGGAGAAGTTCAAGAGAGGTGTAGACATTGTGCGGGGCAAAACGATCATGGGAACGCCAAAAAAAGGCGTCATTCCAAAACTGATTCACGTCAAACACATTGCTTGAACGAAGAAGACTCAAGGCGGCATCAGACCCTCCGACGTGGGCATAGAGGGCGTCCCATTCATCGGCCCAATCGATAAAATAGGGACGGGCAGAACGTACGGGACCTATTTTTTCTGCAACTTCCTTTCGTAAATCCAAATCATAAAAAGCAAGAAAACGGGAAATACCCGCTTCCACCGGCGCCTCTATGACAAGGAAAGCATTTTCCAAGCCAGCCTGAGGACGTGCATCATAGGCATTTTCAACCATGATTCCTGCCACAGGAGAAAACGGGGTCGGTTGTGCCAATTTTTCTCCTGTCAGGGGGTGGCGATACAGAAGGGTCTCGTCTGAAATGGACGATACCTGCCCGCCAGACGATTGTATGGGCGTGACTTGAACGTTTTCTTTTTTCCCTTTCCCTCCCAACCCAAGCCAAAGACCAGCCCCTAAACACAAAACGATAGCAAAAAAAACAAAAATCGTCGCCGGACGAACACGCACGGCAGACGATCGATGCGAGAGAATAACTCTCATGCTCTCTTTTTTGGCTATTTTCCTTTTTCTTCTTTCTTCTCCCCTTCTTCTTCTTTCTTTTCCTTCTTCACCACCTCCACGGTATTAACGTCTGCCTCCACGGCTTTGTTCAAATCGGCGAGCTCTTCTTCGGAACGAGGAGGTGCGACCACAGCAATGGTGGTTTCAAGCGGATCCACAGGCACAACGCCTGGTGGAAAAATGATGTCTGCAATTTGAATAGCATCATCAAACGTCTTGAGGTTCGTGATATCTACTTCAATGGCTGCCACAAGATTTTGCGGAAGAGCCCTAACCTCAATCGTATCCTTCGGGTGGACGAAGACGCCACCCAATCCCTTCACGGCCATGGATTCGCCGATAAAATGAAGTTTCACTTCGGCAGTGATTTCCTGGCTGACGTCTACACTCCGAAAATCCGCATGGATCATGTCATCACGTAGAGGATGATACTGGATCTCTTGAATCAGCACCTTTAAAGGAGCCCCGCCGTCAATGGAAAGATCAATCAAAGCGCTCTCCCCTACTTTGTGAAAGGTCTGCCACAGGGCTTTCTGGTCCACCGCAATGGAACGAGGTTCTGTATTTGAACCGTAAACAACGGCCGGAACCTGTCCTTCTGAACGAAGGAGATATAATTTGCGCCCTCGAAGCGTTCGACTCTTGGCTTCTAACGTCACGTTCATAAAAAATCATTCGCAGAAATAAGCGGCGCTATTGTGCCCAATCAAACCGTACCTGTCAAGGAAAAAAATTCTGTTTCCCTCAAGCCTTTCGGCCCGGCGGAGATTTTTGATGGTATCCCAACGCGTGTTTTTTTTCTCCTTGGCTGGAACGGAGAGACGAACGTTTCTTCCGGCTTGTCTTTTTATTTTCACCCGGAACCGGCGCTAGGGAGGGGAGGCGATCTGCCCAAAACGCTGACTGAAGCCAAACGTGCGCCCCAAGAACATCTTCGGCCACCACCCTGGGAGCGCGTCGAAAACGGACGGCATCATCATAACTCAAATCCGTTACCAGCCCGACAGAGCTGACGCCAGACCCGCTTGAAAGGACGACGGCAAGAACGGAATTCGCACACTTGCGGCATCGCATATGGAGTAAGTGGGCATCATCCTCCTTTGCCACCAAACGAGCTTCAACAGGACGAAACCGCGTCTCACAAAGCGGACAAAAAGCGGCAAGAGAAAAATTTTTCCAAAGGGGGGTCTGCATAGAGTTCTTTTCAGAGTGAGATGAAGGAGAGAAAAGTATTTCTGAGGCGGCTGGGGGTCAATTTCCACGATACCAGGAATCCGTTCTTTGGAAAAGTCGGCGATGGTCGGTGTTCCTGGCCGCTACGCTTTGGATGATTCCGACAGCCAAAAGAGCGGACACGAGGGAACTTCCTCCGTAGCTAACAAACGGAAGCGGTACGCCTGTCACCGGAAGCAAACCAAAATTCATTCCCACGTTGACAGAACTCTGAAAAAGGAAAAGAAAGGCAAGACCGGAGAGAAGATTCCCCGCAAACGGGTCACGCGCCAAAGCTGCCTGATGGAAACTTCGTAAAACCAACGCTGCCAAAGCCACCAGAACCAACAAGGTCCCGACCAGCCCAAGTTCTTCGGCTAAGACGGCAAAAATGAAGTCGGTCTGACGCTCCGGCAAAAAACGAAGTTGACTTTGCGGACCGAATCCCAATCCGCGACCGAACCATCCGCCACTCCCGATAGCAATCATGGCCTGGTGCACGTTATACCCTTCCCCGGATGGATCCGCCGACGGGTGGAGAAAAACGAGCACACGCTGTTTTTGATAGTCTGCAAGAACCGTCTGCCAGGCAAGGCTTCCAACCACGGCCATCAAGCAAACCAAAAAAAATAATTGCCGTTTTGAAGCGCCGGCTGCAGTCATCATCCCCCCCCAGACAGCCAAGAGTAAAAGAGCAGAACCGGTATCTGGCTGTAAAAAGGTTAAGAGAACAGGGAGGGCGGTTATCCCTCCCGTAATCAACCAGTCTTTCCAACGAAACGGCCGATCACCCCGTTGTCCCAAATAACGCGCCAACAGGATAATAAGGCTCACCTTTGCAAACTCCACAGGCTGAAGATGAAAGCCAAATAGGGAAAACCACCCTGTCGTTCCACGGACAGACGTTCCAATGATCAAGACGCCGGCCAGCGTCGCAATCGTTACACCATACAAAAGAAAAGACGCTCCGCGCAAAAGACGGTAATTCGAAATAGCTAAAGCCGCGGCAGCTAATCCGCCCCCGGTCACAGCAAGACCCTGCTTGAACAGAAGTTGAGAAGAACCGGAAGAAAGAGAAACAGAATAGAGGGCAGCAAATCCCAACATAAGGAGCACAGCCACAGCGAGCGTCAGGACACCATCGGTTCGCCGCAGGGCGCCGATCCAACCCTGTATCATAGGCGGCCATTATTTTCAAAGAAAACAAACCTGTCGAGACCCTTCCTGTCCAACCTCCTCCTCATTTTGTCTCATGGCCGAAGAGATGTTCCGGATGTTCCTTCCCCTGCTGACAAATAAGAATCCGCGCGAAAAGGATCCACGTCCGTCACCACACGCACACGAGAAACGGTTGGCAGGGGGCCGGTCCAGTGAACAGAGACCTCCCTCTCTTCCCCAGCCCGCAGAAAAGAGAGAGTGGCCCGGGAAACCCCCACCACAGAAGAACCGCGCACCAAAAGGACAACAAAAGAAGGCGTGCGATACCCATAGGCGGTTTGATTGGAAACAAGGAAGCTGACGCGTGCCACGGTTTCTTTGCCAATCAGGACGTCTTTTGAAAAAGAGGGATGACGGATAAGAAACCCGATCCGCTCTCCCTGCCAAGACTCGTAACGACCCCGAATAGACCGAGGAAGACGGTACCAACGCACAGAACCGATCCGTAGGCTTTGAACAGACGGTTTGGAAGAAGTAAAAGTTGTTCCAAGTTCAATAAGGGGTTTTTCCTCTTGGGGAAGAATAAAACCGTCGGACGCTTTTGTTTCTCCATCCGACGTGACAAACCAATAACGAAAATAAGCGTACCAATCGTTGTTCGGATTGGTCAAAGATGCATACAGATCGGCTTGGGAAACCCGAACGGGAAAAAGCAGCGGATCACCGGATACAAGTGGACGCGCCGCATGAGCGCGGACAAAGGCATGCCGCTGGGACTGTCCCTGTGCAGAAGCCAGAGCAATCACAGCTTGCTCTTCTCCCAAAGAGGAAGGTCCGAGAAAGGCATCGAAAAGGATCTGGCAAGAAAAAAGAATGAGACCGACGTCAAAAAGTGCCCACGCGAACAGAGCCAAACGCCGTAACGAAGCCCGATGTGTCAACCACCAACGAATCCGTCGATAAAAAGAGGCGGATTTGGGTTCCTCTTGAAGGAGAAGGGGCTCAACCATAGATGGAAAAAGTATAGCACACCTCCCTTTCAATTTCTTACTTTTCATGATAAGCTGTCCGCGTCCTTTCTTTCGTTTGGACGAACACATCATCTCGTTTTTTACGTTATGTCTTCTCTAAAAAAACAAAAGAAACAAGAATACGGCGCCGAACAGATCACGGTCCTGGAAGGATTGGAGCCGGTACGTCGACGGCCGGGCATGTACATCGGCTCCACGGGGACTTCCGGTCTCCATCATCTCATCTGGGAAGTGATCGACAACTCCCTGGACGAAGCCATGGCTGGGGATGCCGACCACGTCATCCTTCGATTGCTCCCGGACGGCTGGGTCTCTGTGGAAGACAACGGACGCGGCATCCCCGTCGGGATCCATCCCCAATTCAAAAAATCCGCGCTTGAACTCGTGCTTACTAAGCTTCATGCCGGTGGCAAATTCGGAGGCGGGGGTTATAAAGTTTCCGGGGGTCTGCACGGCGTGGGTGTCTCGGTCGTAAACGCGCTTTCCGAATCACTGCGGGCCGAGGTCAAACGAGAGGGACACCTCTGGGTGCAGGATTATGCGCGTGGAATCCCGTGCGACAAGGTAAAACCGATCAAAAAAGCAACGGGAACAGGAACCATTATCTCATTCAAACCAGATAGGACCATCTTCGAATCAACGGAGTTCCATCTTCCCACCATTCTGGATCACCTCCGGCAACAGGCTTATCTCATCAGCAAAATCTTCCTCGAGATCCATGACGAACGAAAAAAGGGAGAGGAACTTTCTTATGCCTTCTTTTTTGAAGGAGGGGTCGGCTCGTTTGTCCGTCATATCAACCATGGCAAGCAGACAAAACACCCGAACGTTTTTCATGTCGTTAAGCACGATGAGACATCGGACATGGACGTCGAAATTGCCCTGCAATACACCGAAGAATTTTATGAATCCGTCTTCTGTTTTGCAAACAACATTTACAACCCGGAAGGCGGCACGCACCTCGTCGGCCTGCGCACGGCCCTGACCCGCGAGTTGAATGCCTATGCACGCTTGAAAGGCTATCTCAAAGAAAAAGACCAAAATCTGACGGGCGACGACGTGCGGGAGGGACTGACTGCGGTCGTAAGCGTCAAAATTAAAGAACCACAGTTTGAAGGACAAACGAAAGCCAAACTGGGAAATCCGGAGGCTAAGACGGCCGTTGAAGCAGTTTTTGGAGAACACCTACGCGTCTTTCTGGAGGAACACCCACAGGATGGAGAAGCCGTGATCGGCAAATGTGTGCTAGCGGCACAAGCGCGAGCTGCCGCGCGGGCGGCACGCGAAACCGTCCTACGTAAAGGCGTCCTGGACGGGTTGACCCTTCCCGGCAAGCTGGCGGATTGTTCCTCAAAAGACCCAAGCCGTTCCGAACTCTTCCTTGTGGAGGGGGATTCGGCTGGTGGCAGCGCCAAGCAAGGACGCAACCGGGAAACGCAGGCCATTCTCCCGTTGCGGGGAAAAATCCTCAACGTGGAACGCGCCCGCCTAGACAAAATGCTGGCCAACAATGAAATCAAAAATCTGATCATTGCTCTGGGGACAAATATCGGCGAAGCTTTTAATCTACAAGAATTGCGCTACCACCGCATCGTCATCATGACGGACGCAGACACGGACGGATCCCACATCCGGACGCTTCTCCTGACGCTTTTCTACCGCTACTTTCCCGATCTTATCCGCGAAAAGCACATCTATATCGCCAAACCCCCTCTCTACCGCATTCAGCTTGGCAAAGAAGTCCGATACGCTTATACGGATGAGGAAAAACAGACCATCCTCAAAGAAATGACTCGAGGGAAAGACGTGGATGTCCTCGAAGCCGAGGAGGGAGAGGTCACCGAACTTGTGGAAGAAGGACCAAAAAAAACACGACTGAATATCCAACGCTACAAAGGTCTTGGAGAAATGAACCCGGAACAACTGTGGGAAACGACCATGAACCCCGAAACGCGGGTCATGAAACTCGTCGAAATCGCCGAGGCAGAAAAAGCCGATGAACTCTTCGATATTCTCATGGGTTCCGAGGTGGCTCCGCGCAAACGGTTCATCCAAACGCATGCAAAGACAGTGCAAAATTTGGATATCTGAATTTTTCTTGCCAATTTTTCCTCCTTGCGGTAAAGTGATTCCCGTTAACCCCCGCCGGGGGTTTTAAGATAGGGGTATGAATCAATCCTCGGAGGCCGCCGGGAAGCGAACCGGGCTCCTTACGTACCTGCGGCAAAGCAAAGAGGAGCTCGAAAAAGTCTCGTGGCCCTCGCGCTCACAGGCCGTGCGCTATGCCGGCATGGTCATTGGTGCGACCGTGGCCCTCGCGGCCTTTGTTGCTGCCCTTGATTGGGCTCTCGCGCTCGGTTTTGAGCGCCTGATCGATTTTGCCAACGTTTGACGCGCTATGCCGAAACAAACTGCCAATCTCGGCCGACGCTGGTATGCAATCCATACCTATTCCGGTTATGAGGAAAGCGTAGCCGACAGCCTCGGCCAACGCATCGAAACCATGGATATGGAAGAAAAAATCTTTCATGTCCTCGTTCCGAAAGAAAAAACGATCAAAATCAAAAACGGCAAACGCCGTGTCATCGAAGAAAAAATCTTTCCGGGTTATGTCCTGGTTGAGATGGTCGTGACAGACGACTCGTGGTACGTCGTACGCAACACACCTGGCGTCACAGGCTTCATCGGAACCGGCACCACCCCAACCCCCATCTCCGAAGAAGAGATGACCTCCCTTCAAAAACGCATGGGTCTGGATCAACCAGCTTACAAATTGGATGTAGACATCGGAGCCCCAGTCCAAATCACGGATGGTCCGTTCAAAAATTTCGAGGGCAAGGTGTCCGAAATCGATCAAGCGCGCGGTAAGGTCAAAATTCTGGTCAATATGTTCGGTCGCGAAACGCCTGTGGAGCTCGATTTCCTGCAAGTCAAAAAGATTTGATTCATTTCTAGCCTGGTTGCTTCCGCTTCCGAGCGGGAGAATCCACTCAATAACATGCTATGGCAAAACTCACGACCCAAATCAAGCTGCAGATTGCAGGAGGAAAGGCAACGCCCGCCCCGCCGGTCGGTCCAGCCCTCGGTCAACACGGCCTGAACATCCAGGACTTCGTCATGAAATTCAATGCCGCTACGCAAAATCGCATTGGCGAAGTCGTTCCGGTCATCATCAATGTCTACGAAAACCGCACCTTCGATTTCATTACAAAAATCGCCCCGGCTTCTGAACTCCTCAAAAAAGCAGCGGGAATTCAGAAGGGCTCCGGCAAACCACTCCAAGACAAAGTTGCGACCATTACTCAAGCCCAGCTTGAAGAAATTGCCAAAACTAAACTGCCGGACCTCAACACAACGGATGTTGAAAAAGCCAAAAAAATCATTGCCGGAACAGCCCGCCAGATGGGTGTGACTATCACAGATTAATTCTTTCCCTTGTGGGAGTTCCACACCTTCCTTTCTCACGAACGAACCCGTGTATGAGGAAGACTGGGGACGTCTGAACCACATGAAAATCTATGCGCAGCAAACGTTATCAGGGCCTTAAAAGCCAAATTGAAACCAAACGAACCTATTCCATCGACGAAGCCATTCCCCTCCTAAAAAAGACGTCCCAAGCCGGATTCGATGCCACGGTTGAACTCCACACACATTTGGGTATCGATCCATCCAAAGGCGACCAGCAGGTACGCGGCACCGTTGCCCTTCCCCACGGAACCGGCAAGACCAAACGCGTCGCTGTCTTCGTCGAAGCAGAAAAAGAGGCCGAGGCCAAAGCTGCCGGAGCAGACGTGGTCGGCGGCGAAGAATTGATTGCGGAAATTTCTAAGACAGAAAAAGTCGACTTCGATGTAGCCGTCACGACCCCGGCCATGATGCCAAAACTTGCCAAGCTGGCAAAAATTCTTGGTCCCAAGGGCCTCATGCCAAACCCAAAAACAGAAACCATCGGCCCCAACATTGTCAAAATGATCCAAGAACAAAAGGCAGGCAAGATCAGTTTCAAAAACGACGACACCGGCAACATTCACCAGGCGTTTGGAAAAGCCTCCTTTGACGAATCCAGCCTCAAAGAAAACCTCATGATCCTTCTGGAATCCATCAAAAAAGCCAAACCAGCCGCTTCCAAGGGTATCTATATTCGCAACGCCGTTCTCTGTTCTGCCATGGGACCAGCGATCCGTATTGAAGTGCCGGTCGTGTAAAAAATCGAAAAATTCCGGGTCGCGAGACTCGGAATTTTTAATTGCCAAACCTCTTCCATTCCTTTTTTAAACGCGCTATCTTAGACGTGACATTTAACTTCATAAAAGCTGACGGATATGGGGAAACCGAATATTTTCCTTCATTCCAAGCTGAACTTCGGTGAAAAAATCGTCTTGGACCGCAAGAGGCTTCAAAAAATAATCAAACACTGCAAGGGGCTTGGCCTGAAAATCGTCCTGACCCAAGGAAGCTGGGACCTCCTCCACATCGGGCATGCTCGCTACATGCGCGAGGCAAAAAAACACGGCGACCTGCTGATCGTGGGAGTGGACAGCGACGAAAAAATCAAAAAACGGAAGGGCCCCGAGCGACCGATCGTTCCCCAGGAAGAACGGATGGAGATGGTTGCCCACCTGAGCTACGTCGATCTTGTCACACTCAAGCAGGCGAAAGATCCGAAATGGAACCTGATAAAAATAATAAGGCCAGACGTCCTCATCGCGACCAAGAGGCAGGAATACACCCCGAAGGACGTACGGGAACTCAAAAAATACTGCGACAACGTCAAGTTGCTCGAATCCCAGGCCACAACATCCACGAGCGCCAAAATCCGCCTCTTACAAATCAGTACGGCTCAAAAATTGGAAAGGTCCCTTACCCCGAAAATTATCGAAACAATCGAGAAGGTCCTAAACGCCGTAAAATGACGTTATGAGTAGAAGAACCGCCATCCTTGCTTACGTACCGGTTTTGCATGACGGCTACAGGCAATTCTTCCAAAAGCATGCAGAAGGCGCCGACCTGTTCATCCTGGGGCAGGATCTCATCTCCAAATTCACCCATTTACAAAAGGAGATAAGGCAGCTGGAACCCGATCTCGTAAAAAAAGCCGTCGAAAGCTGGAACATCTTTGAAACTGTCGCTATCCTCGACGAAAACGGATTAAAAGAAATAGCCCAAGAGAAACGGCCGATCCTCATGCCCAAGGAAGATGTCATGCTTCAACTGTGGGAAGAATACCTCCCCAAGCACGAGGTTCTTCTGGACAGCGTTTTTCTGCGGTGGGAGAAACATAACACCGTAACGGAAAACCCGGTCAATCCGGACGGGAAAGTCTCCTCGGACGAATTTGATAGAAAGATGATCGCCGTTGCCTGCGAGGAAGGGAGAAAAAGCAGCGACTGGTGGAGAAGGATCGGGAGCGTGGCTGTAAAGGACGGCGAAATTGTCATGGCAACGCACAACATTCATCTTCCAAGCGATCATACGCCGTACGCCAACGGCGATCCGCGGAACAATTTTTACAAAGGCGTGCACCTGGAATTAGGGACCTCCATCCACAGCGAGGCGGACGTCATTGCCCAAGCTGCCAGGAAAGGAATCTCCCTGGAAGGCGCGGAACTCTACGTCACGACCTTCCCCTGCCCGCCGTGTGCCAAGCTCGTGGCTAGAAGCGGCATTAAAAAACTGTATTATCGGGTTGGTTACGGCGTGTTAGACGGAGAAAGCGTTCTGAAGGACCATGGAGTCGAAATTATCCAGGTGGCGGAATAAACGTTTCCAAAAAGAAAACGAGCCTGGCACACGACGGTGCCAGGCTCTTTGTGTTCTGTACGGTAGACGGACTAGATTCCGTCACCGACGGTGAAATCGGGTGGATCGACGATCCAGTTCAGAGCGTCTACTCCGGCCAGAGTCACCGTCCCGTCCTCGTACTGGTAGTGGTCCCTGAACCTCGAGGCCCTCCGCCTCACCACGTCGCCGCAGGACCTCCTCAACGTGGAACCCGGCACGCCAATGAAAGTGGAGCGGCTCGTTGCCCCAGGAGAAATCCGCCTGAAGGTACTTGCCGCCGCGCCGATAGGTCTGAGTCTCCCGAGGCCATCTCCATACTGTGCAAAGGCCTCAACGGATATCTCCTGCGCCTTCTCAATAGATCTTCTCCATCTTCATGATTTCCTCACTTCTTTCCTTTGTTTATTCTCATTCCATGCCTCGGATTACCCTTTTCACTAGGGCGAAAAAACGTCCACGTTCCATTCGCCACCACCGCCGTATTCGATCGACAATGGTGTAGGACTTGAAAAACGTTGCCTTGACCGGACCAGATCCGTCAGGCACCTGCAGTTGGAAATGCAGATGACCAACAGTGCCGGCGTTGTAGGAACGATCCCCGAAACGACAGACGAACCCGCCGCCCAGAATCTCGTAGAAATCCTGGGCCCATTTCCAGGCGTCCAGGATCTGCAACCACTCTTCGGGAGTGAGCAGACTCCAGTCTTCATTCCTGATGTGCCTCCGCGGCACGATTAGAAGATGAAGCCTGTGGTGTGCCTGAGGAAAAGGGTTCAACCACACCCAAAGGAGCGGCCAGTCCCTTCCATCAGGATCGAATTCGCCCTGCTTATTGAGCGGGCGATTCTTTTTGTGATCCAAGGTACAGAATACACACCGTCCCTCTCGGGCCCCTTCCCGCATTTCTTCAGCCTGTTCGAAGCTGCGGGCATTCTCGGGAGAATCTCCCATGTAGTTTGCCACCTTGCCCTCCTAAACACGATCACTTCAAAAATACCTTGGACTACTTATCAGAAAAAAATCCAAGTGTCAAGATAAAAAGCCCCAATAGGGCATTTTTTAATCCCTCCGTCCGGCCAGGCATCAACCCCACGGCCTCTTGTACCCGATCTTTGTTTTTAACGATTCCCTACCCTCGTCATTCATGTCGCCCACCACCAAATGGGCGTGGAAGTGATCAACGCTGGCGCCAGTGAATCGCGTGTCTCCGAAACGAATCAGAATAGAGCCGCCTAAAATGCCTTTTTCCTCCGTCATGAGATTTACCAAATCGAATAGGGCAATCCTCTCCTGGCTAGTCATCTCCGTCGGCATGGCGAAATGGCGCTTGCAAACGAAGAGAAAATGATGCACCGATCCTTCGTACGGGCTCATATTCTCCGTCACCAACCAGAACTCGTTTTCGTGAAGGATCGGCTTGGGGTGGTACTTCAAAAAATGTTCCGTGCAAAACGGGCACACTCCATCCTTTTGAATTTTCGTCATGACCTTTACCTGTTCTTCTGTCCGAGCGTGTTTCAGATTCACGTAGCTTTTTTTATCCATACAGATTAAATAGCTACCGGAATTCCTTTGATGCCGGGATGCGGATTGTATTCCGTCAATTCAAAATCATCCGTTCGGAAGGAGAACAGATCCGTTTTCTGCATATTAATCTTCATAAGCGGAAACGGGCGGGGTTCGCGCTGTAGCATAGTATCTACCGCTTCCATCTGATCGACATAAATGTGGGCGTCGGAGATCGTGTGAACGTACTCGTACGGAACCAGCCCCGTTGCCCGCGCGATCATCATAAGAAGGGCGGCGTACTGAACCATGTTGGAAGGAACTCCGATAGGAACGTCCCCGGAACGCTGAAACATGTGCAACGTCAGCTTGTCGCCAAGCACCCGCAAATGAATCCAACCATGACAAGGACAAACCACTACCTTTTGCATCTTTCCCTTGCCGCGGATGGTATATTGCGGAATCCAAGGCGTAATAAAATGCGTTCGCAAATGAGGCAGTTCCTTAATCTGCTCCACGATATTCTGAAACTGGTTGAAGGTTCCGCCGTCCGCTGTGGGGAAATCATGAAAGGCAGCACCGTAAGAACCCGGCCCAAGATCGCCTGTTTCTAATCCGCGTTTTTTGCACTTTTCTTCCGTTCCCCAAGGAGTCCACCAGTAGCACCCGTAGCTCTCAAGCTGGCTCAACGTACGGGCGCCATTGACGAATCCTATGATCTCACCAATAGCCTGCCGCCAAATCGTTGCCGGCCGGATATTCGGGGCCATATTGCGTTCGGTAATCATGGGAAATCCGTTTTCTAATTTGAAACGCATCGTGGCACCAGTTACGGAGATGGCGTCAACTTCGAGTTGTGTATTCATTCCCTGTCCATCGGCCTTAATCCGACGCAACAAATCTCGATATTGTGTGTCAGGGGTTCTTTCCTCCAAAGGCTTAATTCGGGCGATATTTTCCATCACAGGAATAGCTCATTAAATTGCGTTAAATGTGCTCCAAGTATAAAATCGCCTCAGCGAATGGTCAAAGGCTTAAAAACCTTCTTTTTTAAAAAACTGTGCAAAATAAACTCATTGCTATTGTCGGCATGTGCGGAAGCGGAAAAAGCGCCTTTGCGGACGAATTGGTCAAACAGGGATTCGGCTACGTTCGATTCGGTCAAATTGTCTTGGACAAAATAAAACAAGAAGAACTGCAACCAACGGAAACACTGGAAAGAGAAATCCGAGAAAGGTTGCGTAAAGAGCATGGCATGGCTGCTTTTGCTATTCTTAACATCCCAAAATTCGACGCGTTGCTGGAAAAAGGAAACGTCGTGGGGGACGGCTTGTACAGTTGGGATGAGTACAAAGTCTTAAAAGAACGGTACGGAAACCGACTGATCGTCGCGGCCGTGTACGCCCCGCCACGCCTGAGATACGAACGACTAGAAAAAAGATTTACGGACGCCAAGGATGTAGATTTGCGCAACCGTCCTTTTTCTCGTGAAGCCGCGGCCGCCCGCGATGTGGCTGAGATTGAAAATATTGCAAAAGGTGGGCCGATCGCCATGGCGGACTACACTATCCTCAATGTGGAATCCCTGGAGGAATACCATCGGCAAATCCGCGAATTTTTAAATTGGTTCGAGTCCCACGAAACTTAGTCGGCGTATGCTCGCTCTTATTGCTGCAGTGGCAGCGAACGGTATCATCGGAAAAAATAACGAGCTTCCCTGGCATCTGCCGAAGGATTTAAGACATTTTAAATCCTTAACGGTCGGCCATACGGTTCTTATGGGCCGGAAGACGTTCGAATCCATCTTAGCCCGCTTGGGTAAGCCCCTACCTGATCGAAAAAACATCGTTATTACCCACCAACCTGATTATCAGACACCGGAAGGCGTTCTTGTCTATCCAAATTTGAGCACGGCTCTCGAAACGCACGCAGACGAAAAAATTTTTGTGATTGGTGGAGCGGAAATTTACCGGGAAACCTTCGGTTTGTGTGATGTACTTGAGATCACCCATGTAAACCAAAAAGTGCAAGGAGATGTTACCTTCCCTAAAATTGATTGTACGGTCTGGTCCAAATTACGAGAGGAAAAACACGAGGGATTCTCCTTCGCAACCTACGTCCGTCGGGGGTATCAAAATAAATAGACCTATGTCTGACAGTAATCTCGTTCTCCCTGTCGTTTTTAAACGCTTGCGATCCGATGTACCGATTCCCGAATACAAAACAACAGGAGCGGTTGCCTTTGACATTGCTGTTCCGGAAGGTGGAATAATCCAACCGGGGGAAACGAAATTCTTTAAAACAGGCCTGGTCATCCAATTGCCGATAGGATATATCCTGCTCATCGCTCCACGATCTTCGAATGCCAAAAAACACATTCGGCTTGCCAATGGGATCGGGGTTTTTGATTGGGATTTCTGCGGCCCTGAGGACGAAATAACGCTTGCTTTCCATAACTTCGGATCCGAACCGTACGAACTCAAAGATGGTGAACGGATTGCGCAAGGATTTTTCACTCCGGTCGCCATCGCGTCTTTTGTTGAAACCGACACGATCACGGCTCCCAACCGGGGCAATTTCGGTACAACCGGATAATTTGCTATACTGAGATCCAAAAGGGCTTGGGGGGTTCTTTAACCCAACAACCTGCTCCCTACCAGCTAATTTTCTATGTCCCTAAAATCTTCTTCCTCCTCTTCCCTCCTCTCCATCGGTCGTATTATCGACAACGCCTGGGATACCTACAAGTCCCGCTTTCCGCAACTCCTGGCCGTTTCCGGCTGGCTCCTCCTCCCCACGTTGGTGAGTGTTGTCTCCTTTGCCCTGTACCCAAGTGCCTCGGATTTGCTGGCCCAAAAGTCGCTTGGTCCAGTGGAACAAGCAGCCATCGCCATCTGGATCGCCAACGCTCTTCTCCTCACGCCTGTGACAGGTCTTTTGACGTTTATCGCCCTCGTACGCGTCCTCAAACGGGAAGACGAGGGATCCAAACCCCTTGCCCATCATCCCTTCTCAAAATTATCTCGCTCCGTGTTCTGGTCCGTAATGCTAGCACAATTCCTCACAGCGCTCGTCCTCCTTGCTTCCTGGCTCCTTGTCCTTCCGGGATCGCTTCTGGTGGTCCTGGGGGGGCTGACGCTTTCCGGAGTCGTTTCCATGATCGGCGGTCTGCTTCTCATTGTTGGCGTCGCTGCTTCGCTGCTATTAACCTTCCGTTGGCTCGTCCTCTATGCCTATGCTCCCTTTGCCGTCCTCTTTGACGGCCGTCGAGGACGAAAGGCCCTCACGCGTTCCCGAGAACTCATCCGTGGCCGATGGTGGCCCGCAGCCATACGCATGTTCCTTCCCAAACTTGTCTTCTTTCTCGCAGCCTTTGCCATCCAGGCCCTAGCAGCCTTTCTCCTTGATATTCTGCTTTCCACGGTCGCGGGACTCAACAGCGATCTGTACGTACGCCTATCCGGCATTTTCTCAACACTCTTCGTTGGCTTGGCTGCCATTATCTTCAATCCGCTCTTCCTGTCCGCGGATGTTATTGTTTATGAAAACCTCAGAGATACAAAAACAAACCCCTGACAGTCAACGTTCCTATGGATGAACCGAAACGCCAGGATAACCCCTCCCTTGAACTCCCTTCCGTCCGAAATCTCTTGACGGAAGCCTGGTCAATCCTGCGGACGCATGCAACGATTCTCTTGGGATATTCGGGGTGGCTTTTGGCAGCCAATTTCCCCCTCTTCTTGTTTCAGACGGGATCGGAAACAAGCGGATGGGTTAGGGCGGCCATCTTTTTTTTCTCCCTTGTCCAGACCGCTGTGGCCTTTTGGCTTGGTATTCTCCTTCCACTCCTTGTCCGCCATTTTCTTGAAACACCCTCCCTTCCGTTTGCCCCGCTTTCAAAAAAAACTTGGCTTCTCTTTCCTTCCGTCTTGACCGTTGAACTGCTCTTGGCTGCTGTCTTACTGGGTGGTTTTCTCCTTTTCATTTTTCCAGCCCTTCTTTGCATCGTCTGGTTTGGATTCGCTCCCTTGTCCGCCATTCTGGAAGAAAAACGTGGTCTCAATGCCTTTCTTCGAGCCCGAGCATTGGTCAAGGGAAGATTCTGGAAAGCCGCCTGGAGGCTCCTGGCCGGTCCTGCCTTTCTCTTTCTTTTGTTTCTTCTTGCAGAATCGGCCCTCCTTGGAATACTTGGAGGATTGGAAGGATGGAATCCCGAAGTTCTTCTTCACGAATCCATCTCTCCATGGGTCCGTGTTGTTTCCGCCGTTGGTGACCTGTTTTTTCTCCCTCTGCTTGCTGCCTACCAAGTGTTGGTATACCGTGCGTTTGTCCACGTGACCGAAAGACAAACATTATAGAGAGCGATCGCGACTCTTCTCTACGACCCCTATTTTCAAACGCACAGCATGACCTATGAAACTTTCCCCTGTCATCGGTCTTGAAATCCACCTCCAGCTCAAGACCGCCTCGAAAATGTTCTGCTCCTGCCCTGCCCGCGAGGCTGTGGCTCCCAACACGAACATCTGTCCGGTTTGTACGGCACAACCCGGTGCTCTTCCCGTTCCAAACGAACAGGCTGTGCGCTGGATCGTACGGACCGGTCTGGCCCTCGGGTGTTCCATTGCCCCTTTTTCAAAATTCGATCGCAAACACTATTTTTATCCCGATCTCCCAAAGGGTTATCAAATCTCGCAATACGATCTTCCGATTGCTCGTGAGGGATTCTTAGAAGTTGACGCGCCAGGAGGAAAGCGCGCCCGTATCCGCATTGGTATTACGCGCGTTCACCTGGAAGAAGACGCGGCCAAATCATTCCATTCAACAGAGGGAGACGTTGAAAAAACCTTCGTAGACTTCAACCGTTCAGGCATTCCACTCATCGAGGTCGTGACCGAACCCGATTTCCGTTCTCCGCACGAAACCAAAGCATTCCTTCAAGAACTGCGTCTCATCGCGCGCTCGCTTGGCGTTTCAGACGCAGACATGGAAAAGGGACAGCTGCGATGCGATGCCAACATTTCCTTGCGCGAAGTGGACGAAGAAGGCCTGCCGCTCAAGGAAACCTTAAACCCAAAAACGGAAATCAAAAATATCAATTCTTTTAAAGCTGTGGAACGGGCGCTTGCGTATGAAATCCAGCGACAAACCAAACTTTGGGAAGCTGGCACTCCGCCGGTGGTAAGTTCCACGCGCGGATGGAACGATACCAAACAGATAACCGAACCGCAGCGGGAGAAAGAGGGGGCTGAAGACTATCGCTACTTCCCCGAGCCGGATATTCCTCCATTGGAACTCGCGACGATAACAGATGAAGAAAAGGCCCGACTTTCCGAGCTTCCGGCCGCGCGACGGGAACGCTTTATGGATGAATTCCTCCTGGACTCCGTAGATGCACGGCTCTTGTGTGACGATCCCAGGCTTGCGGATTACGCCGAACATGTCTTTTCTGAATTGGAAGATTGGATTACTTCCCTTGAGGCGGCCGGGGAGGAAAAAGTGGAACAGAATCGTAAGCGACTCGCCAAACTCGTAAGTGGCTGGCTCACATCCAAACTCGGAGGACTCCTGAACGAACGGAACCTCACGATAGAGAACCTCAAAATCGATCCGGAAAATTTTGCCGAATTCATCACTTTGCTCGCGAATGGAAAACTCTCTACTTCTAACGGTATCGTTGTCCTCACAGAAATGCTTGAAACCGGCAAAGATCCTTCTCAAATCATGGAAGACCGACAACTTGATCTCATCTCCGATGAACAGACCATTTCCGATGCTGTAAAACGCGTTCTAAATCAGAACCAACAGGAAGTAACACGTTATCAAGCAGGTGAAAAGCAACTCCTCAAATTCTTCATTGGCATGATTATGAAAGAGACGGAGGGAAAAGCGGATCCTGGGATGGCACAAAATTTGCTCCTCATACAATTAGAGGAGAAACCCTAGACCACTCTCAATCATCAAAAAAATCTTACTCCTTAAGCTAAAAAATCGTTAATTTTTCCCCCTATGTTAAGGGATTCAATGGAGGATGTTGCTGAACCATTTCCTATTCCTGATGAAGAAAAGGTTCTAGAAAAAGGAACGGGAAAAATGACTGAATCCTATTTGATTCAACTTAAAAAACGCCTTGGCGCTCCGGAAGCATTTCGGCAAGAACGAAGGGGGGAAACAAAATAAAACGCCCCCGACTTACCGCCAGAGTAACCCGCGCCGAATCGGCATGCGGGAGCGGTTTGTCGGAGGCTGATAGAGATCTCAAACAGGGCAAGACCAGCCTTATATCTCCGATTTCAGAGCCTCAATCCGTCCACGGATCTCCGAAGCAAAATCCGCGGCTCGCTCATCGCCTTCGCTGGCGCGCTGAGACCACCACTGAAGCTGCCAATCCAAGGCCTTATTGGCGGCCACGACAGCCTTGTGTCTCGAAATCACATCGGGCGCGGTTGCAACCTCCAGAAGCATTGGTCTCGTGCACGAAATCATCACATTCGCCCAGGCCAGCTCGTCATCGACCTTACACTGCGAGATGTCGGCTATTCCGCAATAGAACTTGACCTCGAACCTGCAATAGTCGGCCTCGGCCTGGACATACTTGGAAAGCCGCGAGCCGGAGAGATCCTCCAGTCTATGGTACCCTCTCAGGTAGCCAGCCGATTCTGGGCGGAGACGAAGCGTAGAGTGATCCGAAACCGGAATCCCGCACCAATCGAGGATATCCATGCTCCACTCCTCGCCGTCCATGGTGCCAAGCATCCGATGCCATAGGGGGTCTTCACGAACCGCCGCGCAAGCCGCGTCGATCGGGAGATCATTCTCACGGGCGATCAACAGAGCATGCCTCGCATCGAAGTTGCCATAGTTGGCTTTATCGAGGTGATACTCGATGGCGATGTTTGCTGCCGCAACCACCTTGCCTCGGCCGAGATTATACCGTTTGGCCACTTCGAGCGCCTTGAGGGCCGGGAAGTCGGGTCCATAGCTGCCCCTCGGGTCCGGAACCTTGGTGAGCCGGAAGTAGAGATCATAAAGATTCACGGCGACCGAACTGGTCGCAAATGCGTGAATCCGCGCACGATAGAGGTTCAACTCGAGGTTGAATGCACACGTCGAGAGAGAGGAATAGTTCTGAGATGCCGGATCGTAACAGTAACTCGTTGGGTCGAGAGCCTGATCGTATCGTTTCCGCGCCTCAGACCGCCGCTCTTCCCTCAGGAAGCCCCAATCGTTCTCCCGAACGTAAGAAACCCTTTCGGCACACCCCACTCCCACCATAAGGAGCAGAGCCGTCATCAACAAAAACACTCTCGCTCTTTTCATTTACAAGTCCTCCGAACCCACACCGGGCTCTCTTTCTACAGGTTTCTGAAGGTGCAAAAAAGCACGAGGTCAATCCTACCAAGAAAAGAAAAAATGTCAAGTATTCTTAACAAGAATCAACAAATTTCTCTTCAAATTTTCATAACACATAACTAATCCTAGTTTCTCCCATCTTGAAGGACTTCGAACTGTTGCAAAATCACGCCACGAAATTCATCTGAAAGCGTCGCTATATCCACGAGATCAACACGGAATGGTAACCTCGATTCGCTGAAGGCATCGCGCAACTCGGCTAAAGATGAAAGAGACAATGGTTTCCCTGTGTCAATGGCCAGATCAAGATCCGAAAACGGTTTCTGTCTCCCAGAAATGCGAGAACCAAAAACAATCACACGAGCTTCTGGAATCAGCCTACACAAAATTTCCTCAACGACTTTCCGTTGATCCTCCGTGAGATGGATCATATATTTTCAGTTCCAGTGCTGTAATAACGGCTTCTTCTTTCCCCTTCACCCAATGAATCCTCTCATTGCGCCGAAACCATGTTAGCTGACGCTTGGCATACTGACGGGTGTCTTTTTTGATATCCCCAATCGCTTCCGCAAGGGTGCATTTATCTTCGAAAAAACGACAAATCTGCCGATATCCAATGCCAGACATAGCAACAGCATCACAACCAAAACGGTCGTACAGGGCACGGACTTCCGTCACGAGTCCCTGGGCGACCATTTCATCTACCCGCACATCGATGCGGCGGTCCAATTCTTCTTTCGAAATGTCTGGAGCAAGCCAGAAACAGTTATAAGGTGCATCTCCTTTTCGGCGAAGAGAGGAGAATGGACGGCCAGTAATCCGGCAGACTTCAAGGGCACGAACAAGGCGTCGTTTGTTATTGTCATCGATAACCAAAGCCCCCTCCGGATCCAGGTGTTTGTACTCGGTGAAAAGATCGTTGACGGAACGCGTTTCAAATTCGGCCCGCAGCGTCAGATCCGGCGGCACGTTTGAAAGGTTCAGAGCATCAACAACAGCTTCGACCCAAAGCCCCGTACCGCCCACGAGCATGGGGAGACGTCCGCGACCAGTAATCTCATGAATTTTCTTTTTCGCATATTCCTGAAAATGCGAAACATTGAATTCTTCGTCCGGCTCAACGAGATCAATACCCCAGTGCGGGATATCTTCGACGATGAGACAGGACTTCCACGTTCCTTTGGGCTTAGCTGTACCAATATCCATGCCGCGATAGACCGTTCGCGAATCCGCAGCGATAATTTCCCCGTTAAACCGTTTGGCAAGTGCGATGGCCAATGTAGTCTTTCCGCTGGCAGTCGGCCCGACAACGGCGAGAATTTTTATTTTTTTTGATTCGGAAAACATAGATTCTCGGAATAAAATGCGTGTCCCCCTTCCCAAGGGGGACTACAGGGGGTTGCCACCGGCTGATAAAAATTGATGTATTCTTTCGATGACGGATACCAAACTTTGATAGATTTCCTCGTTCGTAAAGCGAAGAACAAAAAGACCTTGTTCTTTCATAAATCGATCGCGTAAGGCATCTTGTTTTTCAGCGCCAGGCTCCGTATGAGATGGACCATCTACTTCGATAATGAGTTTGGCTTTTGGACAATAGAAATCAACGATGTAAGGTCCAACGCTCTGTTGCCGACGAAATTTAAAATCCTGTCGATATTCTTTTAAGGGCAACCAAAGACATCGTTCTGCCAATGGCATTTCATTTCTTAATCGACGACGCAAATGTTTGTCTTTTCGTGTGCTAAAAATTTTCATGAATAAACTTATTACGGATCAAGTGAATGCTGGCAACCCCCTCTTTAATCTCCCCCTTGGGAAGGAGGAGAGCAATTATTCAAAAAATCCTAAACTCGTTCCCCGGTCAAAACCCACTCCTTTGCGTGCCGAATACGGACATCCTGAATCGTCCCAACAAACGATCGGTCTCCCGGAAACTGAACAACCTTTGTCTCCCGCGAATGGCCGGTACACAGCCCCTTCTCCGCTCCGGAAGGAGAGGACAAAAACTGTTCAACAAGTACGGAAACGGTCCTCCCAACGTACGCCTGATTCTTTTCAAGGACTATGCGCTCCATGAGCTCCTGAAGGACGTTCCAACGTCGGCGCTTTTCCGCACGCGACACATCGTCAGGAAACGCTTTCGCTGCAAGCGTCCCAGAGCGTGGTGAATACACAGCCGTATAGCTGATATCGAATCCGACTTCTTTATACAGATCAACGGTCCGCTCGAATTGTTCCTCTGTCTCTCCGCAAAAACCAACGATAATGTCCGTCCCCACCGCAATGGATGGAAGACGTTTTCGAAGGCGACAGATAATGTCCAAATACTGTTCGCGCGTATACCGTCGATTCATACGGCGAAGAACTTCATCGTCCCCAGCCTGAACGGGAAGATGGAGATAGTTCACATGCGCAGGAAGTGCCAGAGCGTCGATCACTTCATCATCCATATGCACCGGATGTGGAGCCGTAAAATGCAAGCGCAAAATGCCAGAAATCTGATTGATTTCCCAAAGTAAGGCGGCAAACGAATTTCGATAGGGATTGAAAGGAGAAAATGTTTCCGCATCCGGCGCCTTATAGCTGTTAACGGTCTGGCCCAAAAGCGTTACCTCCACGCAACCCTTTTCAGCCAGTGCTCGAATCTCGTCCAGAATTTCACGAACGGATCGGTTGTATTCGCGCCCGCGGCTAAAAGGCACAACACAATAAGAACAGAACTTATTACAACCGGATTGAATGGGGATGTATGCTTGAAACGTCGAAGAATACTTCGGCTGAATCTTCAAATAATCCGCAGGGAAATCCTCGGAGTTCACAAACTCTGGCCGCAGCTCCGCAATCCAACGCGGTAATTGAGCTAGGTCGGAAATAGGAAAAAAGAGATCCGCTGTTGGCATCTTTTCCTTGAGCTTTCCCTGGACATCCCGCCCTGCCATGCAACCCGTCACCCCTATGATGAGCCGAGGATTTTTCTCTTTAAGGACCGCGAACTCTCGCGCAAGCCCGAACACCCGATCCTCCGCGCTCTGGCGCACGGAACACGTATTGATGAGAATCAGATCCGCCTGATCCCGTTCTTCCGTTGGCGCGAATCCCATAGCCTGAAGCACGGTCTCGACCCGTTCGGAATCGGACTTATTCATCTGGCAACCGAAGGTGGTGAGATGATAGAGAGGAATCATATTCGACGAAAGTGCAAGCAAAGGAACAAAAAAATGGAAAAAATCACTCGTATCTTAGCGCTTCAATCGGATCAAGACGGGCGGCGCGGCGGGCGGGATAAAGACCGAAAACAAGCCCCACGACCGTAGAAACGGCCAGCCCCATAAAAATGGCATCGAGGGGAACGACAGCGTCCCATCCCTCGACATAAGACGCGATAATGCGGCCGGAAAGAAGAGAAAATCCAACGCCCAGAAGAACCCCGATGATGCCACCGACAGACGTCAACAACACGGCCTCCACAAGGAATTGGCGCAAGACATCGCCTTGGGTCGCGCCCACGGCCTTGCGCAGGCCGATTTCGCGCGTGCGCTCGGTCACAGACACGAGCATGATATTCATGATGCCGATGCCGCCCACCACAAGACTGATGGCCGCGATGGATGCGAGGAGAATCGTCAGTACACCACCGATGACGCCGATGGTCTCCACAGCGTCATTTTGCGTTGTAACGGAAAAATCGTCTTTGGTTGGATCACCGGCAGGATTGTCAATGTGGTGCCGATCCCGCAGAATCCAACGGATTTCCTCCTTGGCATAATCCACATCTCCCTTTGCCTTTACAACGACGAAGTTCACGGTATCTGTTCCAAAAAGCGACTGCTGTCCGGTCGTAACAGGGACGGCAATGCGCAGGTCTAAATTCTGAAAAAAACGGGATCCTTGTTCAGCCAAAACACCCACGACCTGAAAATTCGTTTGCTTAATTTTAATGGTCTTTCCAACCGGATCCTGGTCCCCAAAAAGATTTTCCGCTATCTCTTTCCCCAGCACAGCCACACGTGTGTTTGCATCAACATCCGCCCGGTCAATAAATCTTCCTTTGGCGACATCAGCCGGAAAGACGTCAAGATATCCTTCCGTTACACCGACCACAGTCGTAAACTTATTCTCCTGATCGTGGCTGACAGCGAACGTGGAAACAACCATGGCGGAAACTTGGGCAAAAAGCTCGCTGCGATCCAACGCCTTCACGTCATCCATAGTAAGAGACTGCTCCACAAACGGATTCGGAGGACCATTGGAAGCCGTGTCCCCGGAAGACGGCTCAACGAAAATCAAATCTGAACCCAAATCCGTAACCTGACTGAGAATGAGCCCTTGTGCACTCTGGCCAATAGAAAGCATGAGAATCACGGCGGCAATGCCGATCACGATGCCCAAGATCGTCAAAATGGAGCGCGATTTATTACGCCCAATGGAAGCGGAAGATGTTTGAAAGAGATCAGAAAAACGCATAATTACTTCTCGTACGTCCCTGTCCGTTGGTTTGCATTCACCGTATCAGAAACAACAGCACCATCGCGGATGCGGATGACTCGCCCAGCGTATTCGGCCGCTTCGGTCTCATGCGTTACCATAATAATGGTACGCCCAGCGGCATTGAGCGATTGCAAAAGATTAAGCACAGCCGTGCCGGATTTCGAATCAAGGTTGCCGGTTGGTTCGTCAGCAAAAACCACGGACGGATCGTTGACCAAAGCTCGGGCGATGGCCACGCGTTGGCGTTCCCCGCCGGAAAGCTGATTGGACAGATGATCCGTTCGGTGGCTAAGACCCACGGCTTCTAAAGCTTTTTGTGCCCGTGTCCGGCGTTCAATACGGGGAACATCCGCGTAAACCATCGGAAGCATCACGTTGTCCAGGACGGTCGATTTTGGAAGGAGATGAAATGCCTGAAAGACGAATCCGACTTCCCGGCGGCGCATGGCTGCCAATGCGTCATCACTCAATCCTGAGACATCCTTTCCACGAAAGAGATAAGCGCCGCCGGTGATACGATCCAAAAATCCAAGTAGGTGCATCAGGGTGGACTTGCCGGATCCGGAAGGACCCATAAGTGCCACGAACTCGCCTCCTTGCATCGAAAAAGTGACGTCGTGCAAGACAGGGGTCTCAACGCCGTCGTTCACATAGGTCTTTGAGACGCCGCGAAGTTCCATGAGGACCTTGCTTGAGACCATACGGTCAATCGCGAATGGAAACAATGATCGTTTCCCCCTCTGAAAGGCCTTTAAGAACCTGCACGCGCCCTTCATCCCCCCGCAAGCCGATTTTTACGGTCCGTTCGTCGTAAATATTGAGATCCGCCGGACGTGCAACTCGGACATATTTATCCTTTCCACGCTCAAGAACGGACCGCTGGGGAATCATAAGAGCGTCCGCCACCTCCGCGGTCACGATCGTTACATTCGAGGAAAGGCCTGGCTTCAAATCTAATCCGTCTGTCGTATCCAAATGGACCGTTGTTTCATAGAAAACAACCCCTTCCACTGTTTTTTGTGCCGGGTCAATCTCCGTCACCCTTCCTTTCACAACGGTATCTTCACCGAAAGCATCAAAGGTAATTTCCACAAGATCATCCACGGAAACTTTGGCAATATCGGATTCGGGGACATCAACCACAATCTTGAACGCTTTTTGCGTGGCCTGAACGATGACCACGGGAGAAACCGCGGCAGAAGCGACCTGTTCGCCTTCCTCAACCTTTACATCGGTCACTTTGCCATCGATAGGAGAACGAATTTCCGCTTTTGCAAGCCGTGCCTGTGCAGCAGCAAACTCAGACTGGGTCCGCCCAACTTCCGCTTCCAACGGAGCAAGATCAACAGAGCGTGGATTCGCCTCCACCTGGGCCACATTGGCCTGTGCCTGCACAAGAGCCGCTTGCTGAGAAACTAAAGCCGCTTCTGCCGAGCGCACCGCGGCGTCAACGGTCACCATCGAGCTGGATTGGGAGGCTTGAGCGCTCACGACAGCCTGCTCAGCTTCTGCCACCGTTCGAGAAGCAGCGTCTTCCTGGGTTTTGGACGTAACAACCAGCGTTTCAATCGTCTGAAGTTGTGCGACAAGGGCATCCTGTTTTTTCTGAATATCCTGCCGAGCCGTATCAACCGAAGCCTTCAGATTGGAAAGTTCTGTGGAAGAAAACGTCGCCGTACTGACAGCAGTAGCATCCAGCGCTTGGCGTGTGTAGAGCAATGTCTCGGCCGTATCTGCCAAAGCTGTTTCTACAAGAGCAACGACCACATTTATCGAAGACGAAGAAGCATCCGTCGTAAGGGCAAACGTGAGTGGTTCAGCCGCATCCCGGCTCTTTTTTGCAATGTCATAGGCATTCTCTGCAGCCACCAAAACGGATTCGTCCGTGGCAGACAGGACGTCCTCAAAATCATCATTGGCCGAAACGTTATCAATCCCCAAGACCTCGTCTGCCTCTGACAGATCGCTGCGATCCGAAATCATGGCTGTCTGGAGAATGCCGACGAAATCTTCCCAAGCCTCTTTTTCAGCTTGGACATCCTTAGACTGCACATTTAAAAGAGCACTGCTGGCACTTTCCAGAGCCGCTTGGGCGCTTGCCACCTGCTCGTCTGCAACCGTTTTTGTTTTTTCCGCTTCTTGTTGGGAATTCTCAAACGAAACAGCAGCCGCGGAAACACCGGCCTCGGCCACCGTGACCGCGGCTTGCGCGATCTCTACAGCTTCCGTTGTGGATCCGGCCTCGGCCTTGGCAAGATTGGCCTGGGCAATCTGAACCGCACGTCCAGCACTTTGCACGGCCGCACGCAGATCGTTCGCTTCAAGCTCTGCCAGAAGATCTCCGGCTTTCACATCGTCGCCTACCTTTGCAAAAAGAGAACGAACCGTGCCGGACGTATCAAAGGCCAAATCAACCCGATCAATGGCCTCAAGCGTGCCTGTGGCTTCCACACTCTGGCGCAAGACGCCTCGTTCGACAACGACCGTCACCATTTGCGGAGGGCTTGGCTTGCGACCCACAGCCGCATAAACCACGCCTCCAACCACGACCAAAACCAAAACCATCCACCATTTTTTTTTCAAAAACGAAAAAAGAAGACGTTTCATAAGGTTTTTATCCTAACATGCGTAAAATTGAATGTCACGTTTCTTCCCTTGCCAAACCCCCCTTCTTCTGGCAGAATAAAAAGGCGATTTTGTTTTTCATTCTATCCATCTTTCGGTTGAAAACGAAAGGACCGGCGACCCGACTGATTCCTATGCCTTCGCTTTTTCTCGCGTCTCTTTTTCCTGTTCAATCCACGCTTTGTTTTGACGGTTCCCCACGGAACCGTTGATTTAGTACAAGCGTCTTGAACCATCCAAAAAAACGCTTGAAAAAATGCCGCTTTCCCCTGGAATTAACGTGTCAATCCTCCTTCTCGGTTTCCGTCGAAAAGGCTTTTATGTTTTCTTTTGATCCTTTCTTTCTTCTCCTTCTCATAGTCGGTCTGGCGATTGGGATCGCCCTCGGTTATGCCCTGCGTCGCGCCGTAGCACACAAAACCATGCGTGATGCCGACGTCCGGGCAGAAAAAATGCTTACAGACGCCAAAGCAAAACAACAGGAACTCCTTCTTGAGGCAAAAGAAAAATCCCTCAAGGCCATAGAGGACGTCAAAAAGGAGGAAACAGCTCGCCGGCAAGAAATCCAGGAATCTCAAAAACGTCTTGAAAAACGGGAAACACTTTTTGACCAAAAACTTTTAGAATTGGAAGAAAAGAAAAATAAACTTGAAGAAAAAGCCAAACAGACCGAGGACATGAAAAAGGAGCTCGAGGAGCTACAAAAACAAGAAGCCGTTAAACTCCAGGAGATCTCCGGTCTTTCCAAAGAACAGGCTCTCAAGCGTCTCTTAACTTCCATTGAAGAAGACCATCAGGAAACCTTGTTGAGTCGCATTCGGAAACTTGAACAGATGACGGAAGAAGAGTTGGAACAGCAAACTTGTAAACTCCTCTCGCTGGCCATTACCCGCTTTGCCTCTGCCCAGGCCATTGAAACCACAACAACCTCGGTTCAACTTCCTTCGGACGAGATGAAAGGACGCATCATCGGAAAGGAGGGACGTAATATCAAGGCCCTGGAACTGCTAACTGGCACCGAGCTTATTGTGGATGATACCCCCGAGGCCATTACGGTCAGCGGTTTTTCCCCCATTCGCCGCCAGGTCGCCAAAATTGCGCTTGAAATGCTCGTCAAGGATGGTCGCATTCAGCCCGCACGCATTGAAGAAGCGGTCAATGATGCCAAAAAACAGCTCGCAATGGACATTAAAAAAAGTGGGGAAGAAGCGCTCTGTACCCTGGGTCTTCCCGTCTCTTCGATTGACCCAAAGCTTGTTTCTATCCTGGGGCGGCTTAAGTACCGCACCAGCTACGGTCAAAATGTCCTTCAACACTCCATCGAAGTGGCTCAGCTTTCCGCCATGATTGCCGAGGAGATCGGCGCAGACGTGTTCGTCTGCAAAAAAGGAGGACTGTTTCATGACGTTGGCAAGGCTGTGGACCACGACATGCAGGGAGCCCATCCGGAGATCGGTTACAATATCATGAAGAAGTTCGGATTCCCTGAGGAAATTGCCTACCAGTCCATTGCCCACCACGAAGATCGGCCTCGCACGATCGAAGGTGCCATCATCAAAGCTGCAGACGCCGTCAGTGGCGCCAGACCCGGAGCTCGCAAGCAGTCGCTCGAGCAGTTCATCCAGCGAATGGAGGAGCTCGAAAAAACAGCGACCTCCTTCGAAGGTGTGGAGAAAGCCTACGCCATCCAGGCCGGCCGCGAGATCCGCGTTTTCGTCCAACCGGAAAAAATCGACGACCTCACGGCTTACAAGCTCGCGAAGGACATTGCCCTCAAAATCGAAGGTGAACTCCAATACCCCGGCGAAATCAAAGTGACACTTATCCGCGAGACGCGGGTGATTGAGTACGCTCGATAATCCGTCGTGGATTCGAAGAATCTTCGAAATCAAAACCAATTTTAAAAACCGCCGGCAAGAGGAGCGCCGACGGTTTTTTGCTTGGTGGGGGCTGGCCTATATGGCGACGAACAGGAAGTAATATTCTGACTGACCGTCGTCAACATCCCAACCACAAATGAAAGACCCGCTGTCGAGGTGTGGCTCGGAACAAAAGTGTCCAAGCACTGCGACGGACTGATAGCCACCGTCATTGATAGCGAATGAACCCAGGGCCACGACATTACGCCGCCGTAACGCCTTCAGATGTGTTTTGCAAACCTCACACATTTCCTTCTCGATAGCCGGTCGATAGCCTTTGGGGGCCAATCCCGTTCGCTGTTGCCCCGCCCAGGCAATGATCTTCTCAGAGCCTGTCTATAATCTTTTCAACAGTAAAACAAGGAAAGTCAGGGTGACCATCTGAAGGCTGGTGGAAAGTTTTCGTTCACAGTTTTTCCAGAGACGACGGGATTTCTCAAGCCAACCAAAAGAACGTTCCACCA
>DATDUW010000003.1:0-18142 GCA_035290185.1 Patescibacteria group bacterium | reverse complement strand
TGGTGGAACGTTCTTTTGGTTGGCTTGAGAAATCCCGTCGTCTCTGGAAAAACTGTGAACGAAAACTTTCCACCAGCCTTCAGATGGTCACCCTGACTTTCCTTGTTTTACTGTTGAAAAGATTATAGACAGGCTCTGAGATGCCACAGACAATCAAGGCCTTTCGCACTGATTTTTTTCAATCTTTCGATAACGGCGATATTGCTTACGAATATGGAGAAAGCAGAAAAAGCTTTGCCTTCAGACTTATCACTCATTTTATAAGAAACGCTTCAATTGTTTTTGAGTTGTTGAAACCCTCAGGTTCATCCGAAGCAGCCCACCCACTGAACTCTCGTGGCATCGAAGTGTTGAAATCCATGGAGAATCAGTATAGATTTTGGTCAAGCGAACAAATCCAAGGAATAGAAAGACTCCTTGTTCATTATGACGGGTTCAATGATGCATCTTTATTGATTGCACTGTTTGCCACCGGAAAAGAAACGGATTTGTCTTACATTGAAAGCCTTGAAGAGGAATACGGCCAGCGGTTAAATAATGCCCGTCTTGCCGTGAAAGTTTTTCGTTTTAGTGAATTTATCCGTCGTGCCAAAATCATAAGTAAGAAAATAGATTCTGATGGCCCAAGTGATCAAAACGGCATTGAGATTTTATTTCAAACGGTTAGAGAGGCAAAAGAAACAGCTGAAGATTTAAGCACCATCAACATTGATGCAACACATGCTACGGGGGCTTCGTCTGTACCGAAGATCGAAAAAGACGGAGGAATCCTGAACATCTCTTCATCAGAGTTTGAATACACGGGAAGTGGAGTCTATTGCGGAATTTTTGGTTGCTATAGAGAGTGGTCTGATCATTTGTTTGAATTCAAGATTCCGATGGCCGATTCCTTTCCGTCAATAAGAATAGGTTCGATGTCAGGCTTGCCTACGGCCATGACCAATTTATTGGCAGAGGGTTGTCAATTACCCGAGCATGTTTCTGGAATTTTAAAAGCTGTTGGTGGAAAATTTTGGTTTAAAAATAGTTTTTCTGAAAAAAAAATTCCATTGTGGACGCTCGAGGTATTCAAAAGACTTGGAATGGAAGTTACCATTCAAAAATTAAGTGGAGGTGAACGTGAGGTGGTAATTTTCGAGTCGAATCCCCCTCCTATCGTTGTCGCAACGATTTGTAACTGTTTAGATATCGATGTGGGAATATCGAGAACAGAGATCAGTCGGCTAAGAAGTCAGGAATTAAAAAATTTTTTTATGGGATGCGATAAAGAAGAATAGAGACTCAGGGCGATAAACAGTTTTGTCGGTAAAAATACTATGGACAAAACGCATTTAATGCATGAAGGTCAACAGCTGTAGACAGAGTCTTTTTGCTATTGTCGATTCGTCCGATCTCCGTTACGCTTTTCGGCGTATGAAGACTGTCATTGTCGGGACCGGATATGTGGGTCTGGTTTCGGGGTTGGGCTATGCCTCGATCGGACATCGGGTTACCTGCGTGGATACGAATGCCGCCAGGATTGGGAAGCTTCAGCTCGGGGAAGCGCCTTTTTATGAGTTTGGACTTTCGCAGCTTTTACAAGACCGTCAACAGGAGGATCGGATCCGGTTTACAACAGAGCTCAAAGACGCTCTCGCAGAAACGGACGTTATTCTTCTCGCTGTGGGGACCCCGGCTGCACCAACAGGAGAAGCGGATTTGAGGTCTCTCTTTATGGCCGCGGATCAGATCGGCGCCTACCTTGATCATGAAGCTTTGGTGGTTGTAAAAAGCACCGTTCCCGTTGGTACCTGTCAGAAGGTTCTTGAACGCGTACGTGCCGCCATGGAGGCGTCGCAACACACAGACGCCGCGGAAACGATTCAGATTGCTTCAGCCCCTGAATTTCTGAGCGAAGGGAAGGCCATCGAAGGTTTTTTTCATCCGGCGCGGTTGGTTTTTGGAACGGATGATCCGGTTGCCCGCGCAACGCTTGAACACCTGCACGAGGGCATTCCCGGTCCGCGGGTTTGGACTACGCTTGAGAGTTCGGAACTCATCAAGTACACAGCGAACGCTTTTTTAGCGACCAAGATTGCCTTTATAAATGAAATCGCTAACGTGTGTGAACGCGTGGGGGCGGACGTGCGCGTGGTGGCAAAGGCCCTGGGACTTGATCCGCGCATTGGTCCGGCGTTCCTCCAGGCCGGCGTCGGCTACGGTGGCTCCTGTTTTCCAAAAGACGTCAGTGCTCTGTACCAAATTGCCGGGTCAAACGGTTACGAGTTCAAGGTGCTTAGCGCCGTCATCGAGGCTAACAATCGCCAACGCGATCTTTTTTTCAAAAAAGCCGAAACGGTTCTCGGCGGATGGAAGGGAAGAGCCGTTGCCGTGTGGGGGCTGGCATTCAAGGGCGGGACAGACGACGTGCGCGAATCCATTGCCATTGATCTGATTCAGCGTATGGACGCGCGCGGAGCGGAGGTGACGGTTTATGATCCATTGGCTATGGAAAACGCTCGTCCATTTTTTTCAGACCGTGTTACCTTTGCCCCAACGGCCGTGGATGCCGTTTCCGGAGCCGAAATACTTTTTGTTCTCACAGACTGTCCGGAATTCCGCGAAGTCTCTTTCGAGGCTGTGCGGGAGAACATGCTTTCCCCTGTCATTTTCGACGGTCGTAACTATCTTTGTCATCTGCCGCTGTCCTCGCACGGGTTCGCCTACTATGGTGTTGGTGCGCGCGGTTGATGGCGCCGCAAGCTGGTGGAAAAGGGCCATTCGGTCGCCGTCTTGGCTGTTTTTCTTTTTTTGTTCAGCTTTCCTTGTGGGGATAGTCGTTGGTTCTTTTTTTACTAAAACCTTTGACCCTTTGAGCATAGGCATCCCGCTTGCCATATTCTTTTTTCTTGCCATAGGGGGGAGACGTCCGTCTGTCCGCTTCTGTGCTCTTTTTCTTCTCCTTTTTGGCATGGGATTTTGGAGATGTCAGATCGCCCTTCCGTTTCCAAATTCTTGGACCGCTCGCGGTCTGGCAGAGGAAGAAGCGGCTTTTTCTGGGTCCGTTGGCGAAGAAGTCATTTTGAGAAAGCTGTCGCAAGAAGTCGTGGTCACAAACCTCCATTCCGGTGAGCGGTCCCTGGCTGGAAACCTTCTTGTCCGTCTTCCTCCTGTTCCAGTCGTCCGGTTTGGGGATCGTCTCACGTTCCAGTGTCGGCCGCGCGTACCGGAATCGATCGAGGGTTTTCGCTACGACCAGCTGCTTGAGAGCCGCGGCATTTATGCGATTTGTTATTCGGTCCGACGTTTGGACATTCATTCCTTTGACAGGTGGAGTGCGCGTCGGACTCTTTTTGGATTTAAAACATTTTTGTTGGATCGTTTAGCCCTCGTCTTACCAGAACCCCACGCGGCCTTTGCTGCCGGCCTTATTTTTGGAGGCAGCAGCAGTCTTCCTCTGACGCTCAAGGATGATTTTTCCCAGGCTGGTCTTTCTCATGTCATGGCCGCTTCCGGCTACAACGTTGCCATTTTTTCGCAGGTTTTGCTTTTGCGACTCTTGCGTAGTCCTTTAGGACGCCGAAGGGCCATTCTCCTTTCCGGAAGTGCTGTTTTTCTCTATGTCCTGCTGGCCGGTGCCACACCAGCAGTCGTTCGTGCCGGAATGATGGCGCTCGTTGCTATGTTGGGTCTTTGGATCCGCCGTGCACCTTCCATTCGAAATGTGTTGATACTGAGTGCCGTGCTCATGCTCGCAGCCAATCCACAGCTTTTATTTCACGATGTCGGATTCCAGCTGTCGTTTGCCGCCACGTCTGGCCTTGTGCTTGCCGGAAGTCTGTTTGGCTCGCTTATGAAATTTTTGCCTGAGACCGCGGGCATACGGGAATCCTTTGCTACTTCCTTGGCCGCGACCCTGTTTACGACGCCGGTTCTGCTCTGGCATTTCGGATCGCTCTCCGTGGTAGCACCGCTGGCAAACCTTGTCATCCTCCCATGGATTCCGCTTCTCATGTTGCTTTCGGGGTTTGCCCTTGCGATGGGTATTCTCTTTCCGATCGTGGGGGTTTGGACGGCCCTGCCCGCTTGGAGCGTAAGTCAGCTCGTCCTCCATCTCGTGCGTTGGTTTGGATCCATCCCCTTTGCTGCCATGGGCGTTCCAGCGGCGCATGTTTCTGCCCTAGCTGCCGCTGGGTTTGCTGTGATCTTCTTTCTATGGCTTCGCAAAAGAAGCTCTCTTGTCCGCGTCGCGGTTTGACGCGCCGTCGCCGGTGGCGTTTTCTGGCTTTATTAGCTGGAATGTTTTTGGGTGCCTGGACGCTCCAGCGCACGGAAGCCGGATCTACGTTTTTTGTTCCGGATGCACGATTGCGCGTCTGGGTGTTTGACGTGGGACAAGGGGATGCGATTCTTGTGGAGGCTCCGACCGGAGAACGAATCCTTGTGGATGCCGGACCGGACACCTCCCTCCTTCCGAAGCTCGGATCCATTTTGCCGCCGTGGGACCGGCGGATCGATCTTTTTGTCCTGACGCATCCGCATATGGATCATGTGGGCGGAGCTCTGGAACTGCTTAAACGTTACAAGGTTGGGGCTATTCTGGAGACAGATGTTTTTTCTTCAGATCCTTTTATAGATGCGTTTGAAGCCATGGTCGAAAAAGAGGGGGCGCGTCGTGTGTTTGCCCGCGGAGGCCAAAAAATTATTTTTGGGGATGTTCATCTTGACGTGGTTGCTCCTGATCAGGATTTGCGGGGAAAAAAGATGGAGAATGTTAATAATGCCTCCGTGGTTCTTTTTCTTACCTATGGACAGACGAGCGTTTTGCTTACCGGCGACGCGGCGTTTGAAGAAGAAACAGATCTGTTTTCTGATTTTTCTGCACCCATTGACGTTCTCAAAGTCGCCCATCACGGAAGCGTTACTTCGACTTCCCCTCGGTTTCTTTCCGTTACACGTCCCTCCGTTGCCATCATTTCCGTTGGAACAGAAAATGATTATGGCCATCCGCACCCTGTTACGTTGGCACGTCTGAATGATCTGGGATCAAAAATTTTGCGAACGGATTTCGATGGAGATGTTTTGATTGTCTCGGATGGGGGAGAGCCGAAAATTCGCCCAAGGCCGCTGGCGTTTTGAACGAGGAATCTTTTTTCTTGCCAACCTTGCTTGGTTCGGTTATTCTTGGGACGAAGAAACAGTTGACGAATCAAAAAAGATGGGTTGGAAATCCATCCCTACAACTAATCTCCTATGGATATTGACACACAACGGACTCTTGTCCTTATCAAACCTGACGGCGTTCAGCGCGGACTCATCGGAGAGATCATCGGCCGTTTTGAGCGCGTGGGTCTCAAACTCGTGGCCATCAAAATGGTTCATCCGGCCAATGAAGACGTTGATAAACATTATGCCCTTACGGAAGATTGGATGCGCGGCGTGTTTGAGAAAGCAAAAGCAAAGTATGAAACTCAAGGACAAACGTTTCCTTACGATAGCCACGTGACCTATGGGAAGACGATCAAGAAAGGTCTCATGGATTTTTTGATTTCTTCTCCGATTATTGCCATGGTGTGGCAGGGAGAAGGCGCGGTGGCCCTTATACGCAAGCTCGTAGGTGCTACCGAATCAGCTTCGGCAGCCCCAGGGACCATTCGGGGTGATTTGTCCCATGACAGTTACGGCCTTGCCAATGCCCAAAATCGTCCGGTCCGGAATCTCGTTCATGCTTCGGGGACCGTGGAGGAAGCGAATCAGGAAATCCCCGTTTGGTTTACGAATGTGGAACTTTACAAGTACGAGCACGTGAATGATCGCGTTCAATACGATCCAGAATGGTTTTTGCCAAAAGCCTAAAAATAGCGAAAAAACGGACTCCAAAAAAGGTGTCCGTTTTGTTTTTCCTAGGACGCTTGACATCAGTTCATCCTTCGGTTATGTTGGCTTTGGTATGTCCTGTGTTTGCGTCCAACCGACGGTGAAGATGTATGTCCGCTTCCTTTGGAAGCAGGGCGGCTTCACCATGGATGCGTAGGCGCGCGATTCGCGAATACAAAAAGTCCATCGGCCGTCCTGAAAAAACAGGGCGGCCGTTTTGTATAAGAGCCTGGGGGGAGAATGAGCATGCCGTGAGGCAGACGTTCCTTCAAAATTGAAACATAGGGAAGGGTGGGAGTTGAAAGATGAGACAAATGATTGAATGGATTCTGGACTGGGAAAGTGTTCGAGATGAGGCGAATTTTTCTGAATTATTGAAGGAACGACGGGAAAGACTGGGTGGATGTACTTCCCAGGAACGATGGATGTTGAATCTGCAATTGGGGGAGGTTCGATCAGGTCGGGAATATCTTGCACGCGAATTTGCCCTGCCGCTTTCGGATGAACTGGAGGCCATTTCGGAGGTGGCTTGTGCTTGTTTGGACGATTTGCTGGGTCTCGCTGATTTCGGTAACGAAAAGGGCGATCCGGTGAGGAGAAGGATGATTTTTGAGATTGTCAGTCTTTTTGACCTCGCCCTTGCTCTCAAACGACTGGAAGAAACTGATCCGTTTGAGCGTGTGCAGAAAGATCTTTTGGCTTTCATCAGATTTCTTTCTCGGAAGGTATTCTTCGGGAGTGAGGATATCGTTGTCTCGACCGATCATGATCCATCGGATCACTACCATGTGCGTCACGTCTACACAAATAGAGCGCCGGCCGAAGGCTTTGGAAACCTGGTTCGACGAGTTCACCCGCTTACCTGTCGCTTGACCAGAGATGGTCGACGTGTCTTGTTTCATCATCGTCCAAAATCCAATTTTCGGACGCTTCTGAAGATGGCGAAACAGGTCCAGACGAGGAAAGACGGACGGGATCCTTTTAAGGTTCATGATCGCCGTGGTCTTAAACTCGTGGTTGCCGGTTATGAGGATGCAATCGTCCTTCAGGGTTTTATTACGGAGGCAATCAGAGAGGACGGTGGATCGATAAAATCCCTGGAGTCCAATCTTCATGGGGAAAAAAGGTTGGATGTAGATAATCCTCATTCTGATCCTCGCTTTCGGGCCATGAAATTGGAAGTCGTTTGGGAGAAAGCGACTTTTGAAGTCGTCATAATGGTTTACCCAGATTATTTTTCCAGTGAGCTGGCCACCGATGGGACGAACCACCGTCTTTATCGATTGGCCCAATTCTTGGGTGTCTACGGTCCATTCCTCTTTCCACCGTTTATCTATACTTCCGTAGATTGGGGGAGTACTTCTCTTAGGTCTCTTTTAGAGAAGTTTCAGGTCAGCCAACTTGGTTGGCGCAACGGATACCATGCGTAAAACACGAAGGGTCGTCGGACGGACGGCCCTTTTTTTCTTGGATTTGACAAGTTCTTTTTTTGACTTTAGAGTGAACCTCATCCTATGACTCGACGATCTCTCCCTTTCTTTTTTGGAGGATTCCCTTTTTTCCAGAAAGCGGGCGGTTTTGTCATGGGCCAAGGATGAGTTCCAACCCGAAATATGGCAACCGCCCAAAAAAGCGGTTGTTTTGTTTCTGTGGTAGGCATTTCGCGGCGTGTGAAGTGTCCAAAATTTAGGAGGAGGAAAGCACTATGGCTCTTTTTTGCCACTGGACTGAGGATGTTATCGACCACACTCCCGCAAGCAGGAAACTGTTGGGACAGTTTCCGTTGCGAGCGCTCCTTCTCGCGGGCGAGGAAGATGTCGTTCTTCTTCCTGAGTGGGACGACCTCCCGCCCGAGATCGTTCTTTTAAACAAGTTGAAGATCGGACCGAGACCCTGGAACGTGAGAACGGATTTCTCCGGTCTCGCCGGAATGGCAATTTGCCCGTTTTCTGGAACCTCCAAACACCTGCGGGATATGGCGTGGGAGGCGGACTGCCTTTTGGATGCCCCGACTTTGGAAATTTGTCGCAAGGCAAATGACAAGGGGGAGTTCCAGACTGCCTGCGGTTCGCTTCCGGAAGCGCGGGTTCCCTTCGGCTTCTCGTGTCGTCCGGAAGAGGTCGCGGACGCGGTTCAGATCATCCACGAACGCGGTTATTCGGCCAGAATCAAGGCTGTACAGTCTGCAAGCGGCCTGAAACAAGCCGTTATTTACCCTGGTTCTCCCGTGGTTTTACCAAACGGTCACACGGACGATGATTCGCCAGACCCGGACACGCACTACGTGGTGCAGACGCAGCACGATTGCGACGTGGACGCGAGTGTCCAGTTTTTCATCCGCCAGGACGGCCGTCTGGAACTCGGTCCTATCACGCGGCAGTATGTGGATGCCGGGGGTCACCACTTCGGAAATACCCTGCTTGTTGCAAGGTGGATCTCCGCGGATTTGCAAACGGCCATGATCCGTGCCACGCGCACCATCGTCGCGCGGATCTGGGACAAATTTAAGTATCACGGACACGGTTCCGTGGACTTCGTCTGCAACACCAAGGACGGGGAAGTATATGCCGTCGAAGTGAACGCCAGGGTGACCGCCGCTACCTATCCGCTCGATGCTGCCAAGACCTGGTACGGCCGCGACACCGTTCTCCCATTCGACATGCGGAGCTTTCGTGTGCCGTATGGGGTATCTATTGAGAAACTTGCGGAGATCTTCAGTGGTTTGCTCTTTGATCGCGAACGACGGACCGGGTTTGTCCCATTTTGTTTCCTCCCCACGGCCTTCCCGGAGGAGGAGATGGGATTCAGCTACGGCGTCTGCTTCGCTCCCAGTGAAGAGGAGCTCCTTACCCTCGTCTCGAGAGTGGAGGAACAGAAGCGATGCCTCCTCGCCTGACCGAATCGTTTTTATCTCATAAGCCACCGGATTCCGATCCGGTGGCTGATTATTTTTCCTTGACATGCGGAAAAGGACGAGTTATCGTCTCATTAACCTATGTTTAGGACGCTGGAATTTCGCCAATTTCCGTTCGCTGCTGAAAAAATCATTTCGAACGTGATTCTTTTTGTCATTCTTATTCCCGCCACGGCGGCATTGGAACGACTCTTGCGTTGATTAAAGAAGAGATTCCGAACCGCCGGCTGTAACCGGCGGTTCTTTTTTGCGGCAACGGGAGGATGTCGGATAAATGGGATCCGACATCCTCCGGGTTTCCGGAAGATGTTCTTTTTATGATACGGAGGTTTCGATGTCCAAGAATCGAATGGCCCTCGATGATCTCTCCAGTTTCTGCGAACCGAATAAGGATGGTTTTGTCATTGCGGACGTAGATGGATTGAGGCTTTATCCTGATCGCTCACAGCTTCTCCCCTATCGCGCTGTCTATCTCATGAGCGGCGATGAATCAGTGAATCTTTCTGGACATCAGGATTACCTCCATTCCATGGGAATCGGTGCAAGAGAACTTCGATTCGTGAGGGGAATGGATCTGTTCGACGGGATTCTGGGAACTGCTGCCGAACGTTCGCGGTTCGTTTCAGAAATGGGAGATCCGTCCGTGACCGTGGACACATTTACCGGCGCGTCACCTGGATGGCAATCCATGGTGAAAGAACTTTCTCTTCCATCGGAACGCATCAGAACTCCCCGTTGGGACGTGGCGATACAGCTTGACGACAAGGAATTGTTGCGCCGGATCGGCTCAGAAATTGGTGTGGACAATTGTTTTCCCGTCCACACGTTTGCGCACGGCGCGTCCGAGACCATGAGTCAAATTGAAGCGATGCGTGCGCAGTATCCTTCGGTTGTAGTTAAACGGCCGGATTTGGAAAGCGGAGAAGGAACCTATCGCGTGAACGGATCGGATTCTCTGCGCGGGCTTTCTGCGTTTTTGGATCGGTACGCACGCGGATCCCGTCCGCTCATTGTAGAGCAGTGGGTGGATGGGAGGGAAACGGTGGTGGGTTCACTTCAGTGGTACCTTCCACCGCTACGTTCTCCTCAACGCCGTTTCGTGAGCCGCCAGTACTGCATTGGAATGGTTCATGATGGCAACGTGATCGGGAGCCAAGACGGTGACGTGTTTCCAGAATTCTGGCCCATAACTCTACGGCAGCAGATCGTGGAGCGGGGTTGGTCCATGACCGGACCGTTCGTCGAGAAGGTTCAGAGGGAAGGATACGTTGGCCCCCTCGGGTTCGATTTTATTGTCGTGCGAGAGGGTGAACAATCCTTCCGTATCTATCTTCTCGAATGTAATGCCCGGAGGACAGCCTCCACATACTTGGAGAGTGTTCGTTGGCAGGTTCAGAGATCCGGTCGGCTTCCGACTGCCTGTGCGGCAATGCGTAACTGCCATCCTGCATCCGCAACGCACTGGCAAGAGGTGGTTCAGATCCTGAAGACAGTGGGTTCATCGGATGGCCTGGGAGATATTGCTATGAAGGCAGACACGGGCGTCGGCGTTCTTATTGCTCTGCCTCGCTGTCTCGAGCTTCCACACCCGAAGTGTCTTTTGATTTCCGTGGCTTCGAAGGTCAAGGAAGCCGAAATGCTTTTGGACGCGGCCAAGGCCCGCTTGGAGTCCCAACAAGGAAGTTGAGCTGAACTAAGAGAGTCTCAGAGGAATTCCCCACGAGGAATTCCTCTTTTTTTGATTGCGTGCGAACATAGTCCCTTTTCAAAAGATGAGAACTGAGGATATGATTCTCCCGTTCTCATTTTGACCGTTTCTATGCCTTCCTTCGACTCCTTGCGGGTTCTTCTTTTGCAGATGCGTCCTGACGCTTTCGTCCGCGAACATGAACGCAAGTTCATTGTTGAAACAGCAGGTCTTCGTTCGGAACAGGTAGTCTGTCTCGACACACTCGAAGCCGACCTGTCCCCTTCTATCCTTGACGGGTTCGATGCACTCATTATCGGCGGGTCTGGAGACTATTTGATTTCTCAAGGTCATATTCCGAATGTCGTGGAAAAAATTGGAATTTTGATTCGCGAAGCCCGGGCCCGGCATCTTCCGACTCTTGGTATTTGTTTTGGTGCCCAGCTTATGACAATTGCTTTAGGAGGGAGAGTCGTTTACGGGCCCGACCACCAGGAAACCGGAACGTTTGAGATTTCAAAAACACCAGTCGCAAACCTTTGTCCGATATTTTCCGAACTGCCCGCCCGTTTCAATGCACAGCTGGGACACAAGGATCATCTCGACACGCTCCCGCCGGGCGCGGTCCATCTGGCGTCAAGCAGCCTCAGTCCGCTCCAGGCCTATACGTTTCCGGGCGAGCCTCTATACGCTATGATTCTTCATCCGGAAATAGACGAGGATGGTATAGCATTCCGTCTGGATTACTACCAAAAGGAGTACGGTCTTCCTTCGGACGTGACAACGGGCATGCGTTCCCGGTTGCGACCAAGTCCTGATGCATCTCGTATTCTTCGACTCTTTTTTGAAAAAGTGGTCTGCGGGGGAAAGACGTATCCCGTGAAGCTTTTAAAGAATGGATCATTTTGACGCACAAGCTGTTTGCTCCACAGAGTCCTCAGAATAACAGGGAAGTCAAGATTCATGGGTGTTCCTAAATCGGAAGGGTGATGACAGCAGGAAACCCATGGTTTGATACATTGAGTTGCGTTTTGAGTCTTCGTGTTCTATGATCTTGCCGTTGATGGAAGGATTTCGGTTGTCCCTCGGGCTATAGCTCAGTTGGCTAGAGCGCTTGCATGGGGTGCAAGAGGCCGCCGGTTCAAGTCCGGCTAGCCCGACCATTCGACTCGGTTTGTCTGCGCAAACCTCGCTCATGGTCTTCGACCTACACAGACAAACCAAGTCGAATGTCCTGAGCGGAGTCGAAGGACAGATAGTTTACAACCGCTCAGGCCTTCAACCAGTATTCTAAGATTGGAGAATACATCACTTAAAATATCGAACGAAGTCGAAAGGGAAGGGAGAACTTCCTTTTTTTGTTGGAAAAAATAAATCGCTCCGGGGACGTTGTGCCGGAGCGATAAGAGCGTGGTAGTCGAGTCCGATCTCTGTAGTCGCAAGACCACAAGAGGCGATGTTCAGACCATCATGGACCCGATAAAGTTTGAAGGGGCAAACTGTCCCTGAATAGGAGCGTGCCCCTCATAGCTTCCCGTTACGTCGTCGTGCGAGAAGTGAGCTTCATTCCCCTCCCCAGAAGCCGTAAAACCAGCGTGAAACCCAGCTTCCCCGCCCAGCCCTTGCCCATCCGGACAAGTGGTCGCATAGTGTCTGCCCGCGATCCCTGTTCCGTCCGTTTCTCTCTTCATTGGTTGGCCACTCCTTTTTTGGTCGATCAACGAGAATATCCATCCGCCCGCACGGGCTTGCAAAAAGAACGTTTGAAACCCTGAAAGTGAGTTTCAAACAGCTTTTCACAAACGAATAAGGCCACCGACGGTGCGGTGGCCTTTGTCTCCTTTCCTTCTTTATTTTTAGAAGGTTATGCTGACACGTGAAAGGCCCCGCCACGCACTCATGGACACAATCCAATAAGCGCGGAGGATAAAACCGTGAATGTGGAGGGTCTTGTCAGTTGCCAATGTCAACATCGCCATACTAGTTTGACCCTAACAGAGGTTTTTTTGGTTGTCAATTTTTTCTGATCCGCGGTCAACGGATGGGATATTTCCATGGTTGTGGAAGTCCTGTCATGGTAGAGTGGAAGCGAATCGTTGGATTTTTTGCCTATGCATTCCGTTAATTTTTTAGAAAAAATGTCCGTTGGGGCTTCGACCGGCACACCGAAATCTGTTTCGATTCCTTCTTCGACCCGCTTGAAAAAACGAAAAAAGGGTCGATCCGTGTCGGTTATTGGCGCAATAGTTGCCGTCCTTGCGGTTATCCTTTTCATTTGGTTGGGATGGATCGTTGGCGGGGCAGCCTCAGCCGCTCTCAAGGGAAAAGCCGCGGCAGAGCAGGCAGGAAAGGCTCTAGAAAACGGAGATTTTTTTTCCGCGGATCATGCCTTGACTGAAGCTGAAGTGTCTTTGGCCTTGGCGGAGGCACAGTTGGAAAAAATTTCTCGCGCACGGTTTCTCCCTTGGATTGGGACGCAAGCCGAAAAGGGGGAGCGGCTCCTGCGTGTGGGGCGCGAGACCGCGTCCGCGATCCATCGCCTCGTACGCGTGGGTATGGACGTCCAACGATTGCTTGGGAACGTTCCATCATCATTAGACGATCTCGAACAAGGAATTCAACAAGCTACGACGTTTGAAGACCTTTCTCCTGCCGTAAAGGAGATTTTTCTTCGGCGCCTGTCCAACGCGGCTCCGGATTTAGCTGTCACATCCGCGGATTTGCGACTGGCCTTGTCCGAACTGGATGCTGTTCGCAGGGAGGGGGTTCCCGCTTCTTTGGACGCTCTGCTTGAATCAGTCAGAAATACCATGAAACAGCTTTTATCAGCGGTTGATCTGGCGGCCATTGGCGCGCGGGTCCTTCCAGGGTTTGCTGGGCTGGACCAGCCGAGCCAGACGCTTCTCCTTTTTTTAAACAACCACGAACTGCGGCCCGGCGGCGGGTTTATCGGAGCATACGGCCTCCTTGCCATGGACCGCGGGGAGCTATCGGCGTTTACAACAAAGGATAGTTACACACTGGACCTGGCGGCTGAACCATTTTTTACGGCCGCTCCTCCAGAACCCTTGCGTCAATACAATGCGACGTCGACGTGGTTTTTCCGTGATGCGAATTGGTCCCCTGATTTTGCTGTTTCTTCCCAGCAGGCCATCCAGCTGTTTACGAAGGAGATTCTTTCCCTGCCCCCGGCACTTCGCGCCTCGGTTCAGCCACCGGTAAGCATCACGGGCGTTATCGGTTTCACGCCGGCCTTCGGGTCTTCTCTTTTAAAATTCGTCGGTCCGATTACGATCGACGGGCAGACGTTTACAGCTGAGAATCTCGCGGATGCCCTTGAGTATCAGGTTGAAATTGCCTACGCTCGAGAGGGGATCCCGGTTTCTCAACGGAAAGAACTTCTGGCTGCCGTGGCTGATGAAGTGAAGCGCCGGCTTCTTGTCCTTCCGCGTTCCCAATGGAGCGCGATTCTTGAAATGGTGCAACAGGCCTTGGATCGCAAGGAGCTGGTCGTCTATAGCGCGGATGTTTCTTTGGAAGATGTTTTAACAAAGGCCGGGTGGGGGGGGCGGTTCGTTCCGGGACCCGGAGATCAGTTGGCCGTGGTTGATGCAAACCTCGCAAGTTTGAAATCCGATCCGTCCGTGCGCAGGGAAATCCGCTACACACTTCGTCCGGAAGAAGGGACTGATCGTTTTCTTGCGGAGGTTGTCATCCGCTACGTCCATATGGGGTCCTTTGATTGGAAGACGACGCGCTATCGGACCTATACGCGCGTCTATGCGCCGCTGGGCAGCGAGCTGTTAGGCGTTTCCGGATCGTTTCGCAACGACCGCCTTCAGGATCCGTCCGGCGCGCCGGGACAGGCAGATGTGGGGGCAGAGATTGGTTTTACCGTCTTTGGAGCATTCACTTCGGTGGAGCCTGGACAGACGCAGGAACTTCGATTTACCTATCGGCTTCCGCTTTCCGTTTCTGATGTAATCAACAGCGATTCGTACCATCTGGATATTTTTAAACAAATTGGATCCTGGGACCCGCCGTTGACGTTGGACCTGGATTTTGGTAATAAGGAGATTCGTTCAGCTGCGCCGGCAGAGGAGGAGAAAGAATGGGGAGACGGCATTTACCGCGCCCCCGTTGCCTTGACGGAGGATCGAACCGTTCAGATTTTTTTTCGTCCCTGATCGTCTTATGTTTATCAAAAAAATTGGCATTGATCTTGGGACAACGACGGTTCTTGTTTATGTTCCCAAACGTGGTGTTATCATCAATGAACCGTCCGTGGTTGCGATTTCTAAGTTGGACAAGAGTGTGCTGGCTGTGGGACGTGAGGCAAAGGAAATGATCGGCCGCACTCCAGATACGATCGTGGCGCGCCGTCCGCTAAAGGACGGAGTGATTGCGGACTATCGCACGACCGAGGCCATGCTTCGCTATTTTATTCATAAAGCCGTTGGCGGGGTGCGTATCTTTCGACCGGAAGTCATGGTGGCCGTACCCGGGGGCATTACGTCTACGGAACGTCGCGCAGTCATCGATGCCACGATTTCGGCGGGGGCGCGGGCCGCTTATATTATCAAAGAGCCTATCGTGGCCGCGATCGGTGCCAACATCCCCATTGGTTCTCCTTCGGGTCATATGGTGATCGATGTTGGCGGGGGCACGGCCGAGATGGCTGTCATTTCTCTTGGCGGCATCGTGGCCTCGGCTTCCATCCGCATTGGTGGAGTCAAATTTGATCAGGCGATTTCCGAATTCGTCCGCCGCAAGTACGGTCTGGCTATTGGGGAACGCACGTCCGAAGAAATCAAGATTCGGATCGGTTCGGCTCTCTATCTTCCAGAAAAACTCCTGATGGAAATTAAGGGACGCGACATGGTCAGTGGTCTCCCCAAGATCATCGAGGTGACGTCCGACGATGTGACCGAAGCTATTCAAAATGAGCTCGACGGTATTGTGGCCACGGTTAAAGAAGTGTTGCACAAAACACCCCCGGAACTTTCGGCTGATGTCATGGAAAAAGGAATCATCATGTCCGGTGGTTCCTCCCAGCTGCGCAATTTCAACCAACTGGTTGCCCAAGCCACGGGTGTGCCGACCTACGTGGCCGAGGATCCGCAACAGTGTGTGGTGAAGGGAACGGGCATTGCCCTGGAACATTTGGAAGCCTACAAACGGAGTGTGTTTACGAGCTAAGGCATGCAAATTAACCTTCTCCCAAGTCAGCAGAAGACGGTCTACGGAATCGACGCTTCCGCGGCTCCTATGGCCGAATGTACAGGCGTGGAGCGGTACGCTTATTGCCTTATTCAGGCCCTCAAACAGCAACGATTGAGACCTGATGAAGAAGTAAGATTGTATTCTCCAACGCCGCTCTCCGGCGGATTGGAAGTCCTGCCGTCGCGGTGGTCTTCCTGCGTTTTACGGTGGCCGTTGCGTCAGGGATGGATGCAGGGACGTGTCGGTTGGGAAATGCTGCGTCGACCTCCGAATGTCCTGTTCGTTCCCTCTCAGGAAATTCCGCCTTTTTCTCCCAATCAACCTTCCCGTCGCCGCCTGACCGTCACAACGATCCGTGATCTCGGATTTCGCCGTCGACCGGAACTTTTTGAGTCGTCTCAGCGGCGGCATCTTGAACAAGCAACGGCTTTTGCTATCCGGCACGCTTCCTTTTTTTTCGTTCCTTCCGCTTGGATAAAAGCAGAACTTATTGACCTTTATTCTGTCTCAGAAGAGCGCATTCACCTTGTTCCTGAGGCAGGAGACGAGATGAATTTTCAATCAACCAATTCTGAACACACGGAAGAGGTGCTTCGTCGGTATCGGCTCGGCCGGAAAAATTTTTTCCTTTTTTTAGGATGCGTTGACGTGAAAGAAAATCCGTTCGTCCTTATCCGCGCGTTCGAACAGTTCAAGCAGGGAAGGGGAATAGGAGATCCTTTCACTCTTGTCTATGCTGGATCTCCTGGATTTAAATTTGAAGAGGTGAAAGCAGCCGCGGAACATTCAATAGCGAGAGATGCCATCCGTTTTCTTGGGTGGATTCCAGAGGAAGATCGTTCGGCGCTGGTAGCCAGCGCTTTTGCCCTTGTTTCTCCCCGTTGGTACGAAGGATTCGGTTTGTCGGTCCTGGAGGGAATGGCTGCCGGTGTTCCAGTAGTGGCTTCCCATATTCCGCCTCACGAAGAGGTTGCCGGCGAGGCTGCTATCCTCGTTCCGCCCGGAGACGCGCAAGCATGGGCTCTGGCCTGGAAAAGACTGTTGATGGATGGCGTGTTAATGCGGGCCTGTTCCCAACACGGATCGGAGCGAGCGCGCCTTTTTTCTTGGAACCGAGCAGCGGAGGCGGTGCTTGGAGCCTTGCGTAAGCGTGTGGGTTTGTTATAAAATAAAAACAGAAGTTATTTAGCCCTTTGTTTTTGAAACTATGGAAGAACTTATTCGAGAGTTGGTTCACTTGGGACTTTCCGAGAAGGAGGCGGCCGTCTATTTAGCCTCTTTAGAGCTCGGACCAGCCGTTGTGCAGGATATTGCCAAAAAAGCCGATGTCAATCGAGCTACGACGTACGTCATGATTGAATCGTTGGCCGCCCGCGGACTCATGAGCACGTTTGTGCGCGGAAAGAAGCGCTTCTTTGCGGCCGAGCCTCCAGACCGTTTGCTAACAATCATTCGCTTACAGCGCCGCGAATTGGAAGAAAAAGAACAGGAAATCAGCGGGGTCCTTCCGCAGCTCCATGCTCTTTTCAAGACCGATGGATCTAAGCCCCATGTTCGTTATTTAGAAGGACCGGAAGGCATTGCTTCCGTGCGGGAGACATTTGAAGCCATGGAAGGCGAATTTTTGGAAATCGTTTCCATCGATGACGCCGACCAGGTCGATGCTATTCTCCATCAACGAGAGACCCATATTCGACAATTAGAAAAGGACGGGGCGACCTATCGTCTCCTGGCGGTCATGAAGGAGCCGGATTTTGTAAGAATTGTTCCTCCGTTACCAGGCGGAGAAGTCCGTCTTATCCCTGTGGAAAAATTTCCTCTTCACGGAGATCTTGTCATTCGGGGAAATACGGTTTTTCTTTACTCCTTTACTTCCTCCATGCTTGGCGTCGTTCTGACAAGCAAAGAGATTGCCGATACCGTTCGTGGGCTTTTCAATCTGGCATGGGAAGGATCCACATCCTATCCGTCGGAAAAACGTTAAAATAAGGAATGGAGCAGCGGCTTGTTGTGGTACAATGCCTCCGTTATGGAATGGGAGTGGGGAGGCAGAATCGGACAACGCCACGCGTCCGTCTTTTTGGAAGGAGTCTTGCGCAACGGCCGATTGCCGCACGCGCTTCTTCTGTTGGGCCCCGAAGGAAGTGGAAGGACAACGGCGGCTGAATGGTTGGTTCGGTCGCTTGTGGGTGAAAAGGGCTGGACCCATCCCGATGTTGTTTCTCTTTCCCGTGAAGGGAATACGGAAGAGGGGGGTCGGAAAGCGTGGATTCGGATTGATGACGTGCGGGAGGTGCGCGAGCGGATGGGGATGAGTGCCCTGCTTGGTGGTTGGAAGGTCGCTTGGATTGAAGAGGCGGATCGTCTGAGTCCCGAAGCTGCCAATGCTCTTTTAAAAGAACTGGAAGAGCCATCGCCTCGTTCCCTTTTTTTGCTTCGAGCTCCGAACGCCGGCCACGTGT
>DATDUW010000002.1:0-9429 GCA_035290185.1 Patescibacteria group bacterium | reverse complement strand
CACCCCATACAACCAACCACCAGACTGATGAGACCGCTCAACGCGGCCGCCATAAAACTCTTCCTCATTCGTCTTCTCCTCTTCTCCTGAGTTTGAGAAGGGTCTGATGAGACCCTCCATTATCCACTTACAACCAAAAGGGGATTCATGGTCTCCCCTTCTACTGACACTTCAACATCTCACCCTCTCCCAACTTGGGAAGGGAGCTGATGTTCTCGATTGACACCCCTCCTTCTTCCGGAGTTCCGTTAAAAAACGAAGCGGACAAAACGCCACATTCGTCTTCGCAGGTTCCCCAAAAAGACACAGATTTCCCGCTCACCGTGGCTGAAACGCCAACCACGGTAAAGTCATGTTCAGAACCCACACACCAATTAACGGAAAGCTTCAATCCGTTCCCGTCCCCGATGTGCGAGACACAATCCGTCAGGAGAGATGGCGTACAAAATTCTTCCTGTGCCTTCCCTTCCATGTCCAAGAAGGGATCTTCTTCTTTAGGAAACCCCAAAAGAAGCGCCAGCGAAACACCAGCATCTCCTTCGAGATTCCCTGCGACACAACCGACGTTAGCTGCCTCTGCCACTCCCTCGTCCGTTGCCCCGAAAAAAAAGACAGAATCCCCTCCCAAAAATGGGGGTGAAATTCCACACGTCTCCCCCACCTCCTCCTCCAAGACCTCCGAACTGATGTCAGGGGGCGGGAGATAACACCCGGTCAACAACAACAAGAGGAAACAGCTTTTCCTCATTTGTTCTCCTTTCTCTTTTTTTTCTTCAATTGTTAAAAAACCAACCCCACAGAAGTGGGACCGCCCACCTCACCATAAAAATACAATTCCGTCAATGGTTTTCTTTCAGTTTTGCTTAAAATTTCGCTAATGAATAACAAAAGAGTTCAATAGTCACGCAGCTTGACAATCATGGGATGGACCTGGATTTTTTCCAGGGCCTTGGCCTCAATCTGGCGAATGCGCTCACGGGTGACGTCAAATTCACGACCGACTTCTTCAAGGGTATGGGTCACGCCGTCCACGAGGCCAAAGCGCATTTCTAAAATTTTCTGCTCGCGGGGAGAAAGCTCCTTCATGGCCGCGTCAACATAGACCTTAAGAAGTTCGCGGGCTGCGGCGCGATCCGGCGCAATGTTCTTGACGTCCTCGATGAAATCTTCGAGTTTGGAATCTTCATCGTCTTCTCCCACAGACGTTTCGAGCGAAACCGTATCCTGGGAAATCTTCATGATGTGACGGATCTTGTCGACCGGTTCGCTCATCTCGGCCGCGATTTCTTCGGGAAGCGGTTCGCGTCCAAGATCCTGGATGAGCCGCCGCTCCACCTGCTGAAACCGGTTGATGGTCTCAACCATGTGAACCGGGATGCGAATGGTGCGCGATTGATCGGCCAGGGCGCGCGTAATGGCCTGTCGGATCCACCAAGTGGCATAGGTGGAAAACTTGTATCCTTTGCGGTACTCAAATTTTTTCACGGCACGAAACAGACCAATGTTCCCTTCTTGAATAAGGTCGAGGAGGGACAACTGTTTCCCCACGAACTTTTTTGCAATAGAAACAACGAGACGTAGGTTTGCTTCAATAAGCCGCCGCTCGGCTTCCTTATCCCCGCGGTCTTTGCGCTTGGCCAAGGCCACTTCTTCTTCGCCTGTCAACAACGGAATCTTGCCAATTTCACGCAAATACATCTGAATGGAATCCTGCGTCAAATCGGAAAGCATATCCATTTTCCCCTTGTCAGAATGCATCCGAATGCTTTCCATGACCGACTCGCGGTCTTTGCTGCGTCCAAGAATTCCCTCCTTCATCTCCACAAGATGAACGCCGAGTCGCTCAATCTGGTCTAGGAACGATTCGTAGGGATCAAGGTAATCTTCAAGATCGGGGAAGGCAAAAAGAATCTCGTTCTCCGTGATGAAACCGCGAGACTGCCCCCGTTCTACGAGCCGGTGAATCGCCTCTTCGGTTGGCGGAAGGGCTTTGACATACTTGACTGGAGGAGAGGCAACGGGCGGTTTAACGAATGGCTTTGAAGACCCCGTTGCTTTCCGAACCGGCTTGCGCACCGTCTTCCTTTCTTCTTCTTTTTTCCCCTTCTTCTTTTTTTCCTTCTTGGGTACCAGAGGTACCGAACCGCGTTTTAAAATCTTTTTTTTAGGAGACGACGACTGCTTGGTCGGGCGGATAGATTTACCGCGAGAAGAGGACGATGATCGCATCGACATAAGAAAATGGACATTTCGCTTCTCCAAAAATCAAAAGAAGGAGAAGCGAAAAAAAACGGATTATCGGAGCGAAGCGTAGGCCGCAAGAAGAGCCTGAACGGCATCTTGGTCACCTTTGGCTTCGGCACGGCGGATCTCAGTCTCAAGGTGTTTGCGTTCTGTTTCAAGAAACGCCTGATCGAGAACAACGAGATGGGCCTCAAGTTGTCTGTGTGCCTCCGGATCCGGCATCCCTGCCGCCACGGTTTCACCCTGCAGGGCTAAGCGGCGGAGGAGGGGAAGGAGCCGGGCGCGTGCCGGATCTTCCTTCCATTTTCCACTCATCCAACCGAAATAAGTTTCCTGTTCGGTGGACAGGGAGAATCGAGAAAAAGCATACTCCGGAACAAGAGAGGTGTAAAGTTCGCGTGACTCCCCTTCGGGCAGGCGGGCAGGGTCCAAACGGACAAACGCCTCTGTTTGCCATTCCGGTCGGTGAAGGCAAAGGGCCAGAACGGCTTCTAGGGCCACATGTGCGCGTGTACGGCGTTCGGAATCGATGGTCGTAGCGGCGGCGGCCGGCGGGGCCGCGGGGCCGCGCACCTTTTGATCTGTTTTTCCTCCCAAAAGGTGCGGGGCCTTGCGTGCTTTCTCAACATCGGCACGCAACGCCGCGCGATCCGCCCCGAGTAAATCAGCCGCCCTCTGAATCCAATGATCCCGTTCGACTTCACTGTCAAGCAGAAGTAGGTCCGTAATGAGAAGGGACGCGGCCGCGCGCTTATCTTCGACACGGGCAAGGTCCTTCCCTTCCAAAGCTTGCACCATAAGGTATTGCATGACCGGAACGGCACCAGAGACGGCCTGGCGCCACAGTTCCGGATCCTTTTGCACGGCCTCGTCCGGATCCTTGCCCGCGCCTGGTGGAAGCACAGCGGCCTTAAGCTGAAATCCGAACGGATGGGCAAGGGCGGCCACGCGGCGGGCCGCGGCCCCGCCGGCCGCATCGCGATCAAGGGCAAAAATCAACGTGTCTGTATAACGACGCAAAAGGGAAAGCTGTCTCTCTGTAAGCGCGGTACCTGAGCTGGCCACTACGTTGCGGACACCGGCTTTGTGTGAGGCCACGACATCCAGATTTCCTTCCACAAGGATGACGGACTTTTCTGTCTTGATGGCTGCCTTTGCCAGATCCAACCCGAACAGAAATTCTCCTTTGCGGTAAGCAGCAGTCTCGGGAGAATTGAGATATTTCGGACCAGCATCCTCGGCCGTTGATCCGTCCGAACGTGGGAGCAATCGTCCGGCAAATCCCACCACGGAACCGTGCGGGTCGCGCAAGGGAATCATGAGGCGGTTGCGGAACCGGTCGATAAACCCTGACCCGCTCTTGCGGCGCAGAAACAGTCCGGTGTGTTCTGCTTCAAGCAGGGAAAATCCTTTTCGCTCAAAGAGTCGCGCAAGTGTATCCCACGCGTCAGGGGCAAAACCTATCCCAAACGTCTCTTGCAGATCAGCATCCATCCCGCGTTTTTGCACATACGCGCGAGCAACAGCCGCAGACGGAAGTGTTTGCAAAATTTTCTGATAGCAGGCCGCGGCAAACGTATTGATGCGCACAAAGCGATCACGCTCGTTTGTTTCTATTGAAGAAAATCTTGGAACCTCCACCCCGGCCCGCTTTCCCAAAAGGCGCAACGCTTCGGAAAATTCAACCCCCTCCATTTTCATGACAAAAGAAAAACAATCCCCTCCTTCCCCGCACCCGAAACAGTGCCAAATTTGCTTTTCCCGCGAAACATGGAAGGATGGCGTCTTTTCCGCATGAAAGGGACAGACAGCTTTAAAACTACCAGACCCGGATGGTTTCAAGTCCAACGACTCCCCAATCAGGTCTGCAATGTCGATGCGGCGACGAATTTCTTCTTTAGCATCCATAAGGGACATGGAGGAAGGGATTGCGTCCCTTTCAAAAAGAATCAGGTCATTTTGTATTTCTTTTTTAACTCGGCAACTATCTCCCCTTTTTTTGAAGATGTGCCAAAAAAAAGATGATCTAAATTTTTCTCCATCGGGACAAATTGAGTAAGACGGTATTTATTGTCGTCTTTTCCCTTTTCTAAGACAAAAAGAAAAGACGCAATATCACTCTCTTTTTCGGGAGCTTCGACATCAAACAGAATAAAATTCTCATTCTTTTCATAGAATCTATGCAAAAAATCAAAGGTCTCTTGCATTTCTTCCATGGTTATTCCTCCTTGAAAAAAATCTTTTAAGACCCTGACCAAAAAATCATTCTTTTTTGCCGCCTCCTGACCCATAAACAGAAACCAAGCGTCTTGACGTAAGAGAAAAGGATTCTGGCGATGTTTTTCTTTTTCATTCTTTAAAAAACCACCTTTCCGTGAAACGACCCTTGCTCGTGCTTTGGCTTTGATGAACTCTGCCCATTCTTCCGCTGAGAGGGGTTCCTGACGCCTCTTCTTTTCAATTTTGCAGAGAGATCCATCCTTTGTGATCGTTGTACAATAGACACGTTCTGGAAAATGGGCATTAAACTCAAGAAATTGACACACATCCCTGTCATTAGCCAATCGCTCCAACAATTGTTCCTTCGTTATCGTCGCCCATATTCCCGTATCAATATATGTATCAACGTTCGACATCTCATACAAAAATAAATCCTGTTTTGGCATTTCTGATTCTTGAGATCCTGCTTGAACGATTTCACCCATAGGTACAAAACAAAATACAGCGGAAAGTTTTCTTCAATTTCACTTTGCCTATTATGGCACAATTACGCAAGGGACTCGTGCGGTCGCGGCCTACGCCCTCGCGTGGCAAAAATTCCCTCACGAACGGAGCGATAATAGAGACGCTTCACAAATTCCGTAGAGAAAAAATAAGCACAAGTTCGGTTAGAATACTGGCCACAAACCAGTTTGTCTGAAAGACCGGAACTGAAATGCGAGAAAAGAGAATAAAAAAGAGTCCATCTTGAGAACAAAAGCCACAATAAAAACCGCCTCTGCGCGCTCGCCCAAAAAAAGAGCTACGAGCGCGGCTCCTGCCAACAGATAAAAAAAGGGAGATAAAAACCGCCGGATCAAAATCGTTTGCCAGTGAACGCGTCCGACACGAATTTCATTGCGACCAAACGTTTGTAGACGCTTGCGGACTTCCTGGGAAGAAAGGCCGTCGGCGCAGGTCTGCCCCTGAAAAAAATCTCTTCCGTAGAACAGAGAGCGAACGGTTTCGACATAAAGTCTCTTTATGCGACCGTTGTCGGACAGACGCAATCGACCATCCTCGTCTTTTTCCACTGCCGACGGCCCGTGCGATTTTCGTGTAAGAGTTCCAGAAATTTTTGAGCGCCGAGCCGATGGGGAACCAACACATAATCCGCGCCGGCTTCGTAACAGGACTCCGCCTCTTCCGGCGTCCGAACCGTTACAAGGGAAATGCCGACATATTCCCTGGAACGTAAATACGCCAACAATTCCAAGCTCACGAGCGCGTCCGGGATGGTCGAGACGACGATCTTGGCCCGTTCCGTCCGCAGATCCTCAAGAAACGCCGCATCGCCAGCATCGCCGTAGACGGCCGAAACTTCCTGCCCCATCAGGAGATCGATTGTTTCCGGATCATAATCTACGACCAAGCAGATCCCGAAAAGCCGACGCAACTCAGGGAGAACGACCCGTCCGGTGCGATCATATCCGAAGAGGATAGCCCTGGGGCCGGCATGATTCTCCGTGCGTTTTTCATGAAAATGTTTATCCTTCTCCAGCCAACGTAATAGGGGACGGAATCTCTCGTACAACTCCTCGTTATATTTTACGAGATACGTGGATCCCGCAATTGTAATGAGCCCAACGGACGTAGCCAAAACAAGGGCCGAAGGATGAACATATCCAACGGCCAGGCCAGCCGCAAGCATGATAAACGAAAACTCTGAAACCTGGGCTACGGTTGTTCCAACCAAAAAACTTGTTTTCGGATGGTAGCCGAGTGCTCGCATGACAAGCAGCATGATGAACGGGTTTCCCACAAGAACGAAGACGGAAAGAACGACAATAGGAACCACCAATCCCGCAACCTCGCCCAAAGGCAGGCGCGTTCCTAACACGACAAAAAAAAGAACGAGGAAAAAATCCCGCAACGGTCGAACACGCGCCTGAAGTTCTCGTTGATAACGCGTGCCAGAAAGCGAAAGACCCGCGGCCAAAGCGCCCATTTCTACGCCGAACCCGAAATAAACCAACAAGCCTGCCACGGCAAAGCACCAGCCAAGGGCAAACAAAAGGAGAAGCTCCTGCTGCACGGCTGCAAACCGCACCAGGCGCGGAACAATAAACGTAGAGAGGAGAACAAGAATGACGACCACGGCCGCACCCTTAAAAAACGTCCCAACCACAATGTCCCCCACGGCCACCCCAGGCCTCAACGACCCCAAAGCGAGCAGAATAAACATGGCCACGAGATCCTGCACGAGCAAAAACCCGACGGAAATTCTCCCGTATAACGTGTCTGTATCGTCTTTATCCGAAAGAAGTTTAACGATGATGATTGTACTGGAAAAAGAAAAGGCAACGGAAACAAAAATCGATGTGAGGGCGTCCAACCCGAGCCACTGACACAAAGCAAACCCAACCATGGAGGTAAAGAAGATTTGTCCCAAGCCGCTCGCGATGGAAACGGCTCCCACTTCCCTGACCCGCCGCCAGTTCATGCCAAGGCCAATGGTAAACAGAAGAAAGGCAATGCCAATCTGAGACAGAACCTCGAACACGTCCGAAGACTTGGCAAGGGCCAGCACGCTCGATCCCACGATGACCCCTGCGGCCATGTACGCCACCATAAGCGGCTGACGTAGCACGCGTGCGGCCAGCGCACACGCGGCTGCAACCACGATCACGCCTCCGATTTCAAAAAAAAGGCTCTCCAAAGGCATACGAAAAGGAGAAAATCCTTTTTAGTATAGCACAGGTGAACCTTGAAAGGTTGAGAGGGAATGTGGTAGGATGCCGGGCGTACAAAGGACGCAGGGAGTAGGATGGTAGGAAAATAGGTGGGTAGGATTTATTTGGTTGGTTGGATCGTTTGGTTGAATAAAGGACGAGAAGCAGAACATTCTAAAAAAATTATTCCTCTAGGCATTTAGGGGGCTCCGCCCCTCCATCCCTACCCCATTTTCTTTGTTTGTGCCTAAAGATCCTCCTTCGCTCCGCGTCGGAGCTTCGGAGGATGGAAACCGTTTCAGGTGCGCCTTACCCGCCATAGCTCTGCCTCGGAGCGACGGCGGGTCGAACAAAGCTCGTTCGGGCTTGGGGAGACGAGGACAAAGGTGGTTGGATTAATACGTAAGATACAGTTTAAGTAGAACCCCCGCATTTGAGTCTAGTTCTAGGAGCCCCGCCAACGGCGGGGCGACAACAAAATAGACCAAATGCAGGAGTTCTACCCAAACGGACGCATGGCTCAGCTGGTCAGAGCGCTTCCTTCACACGGAAGAGGTCCCTGGTTCGAATCCAGGTGCGTCCACCATCCTACGCCCAGCCTGGGGCAGGGCTTCGGATGGCTTTGCCATCTGATCAGACGGGACGAAGGATGTCCTCCATAGCCCGACCTTTAGGCCGGACGACAGAGGACCTTTAGCTGTAAGCCTGCTGAAGCTATGGCTTGGCAGGTCACGAGAAACGATTCAATTCTTACGGAACCTCCTCCTTCGCCCTGTGGGCTTCGGAGGATAAATCGGATGGCTTGCCACCCGTTTTTTTTAACAAGATAAAATACGAAAATCTAAAAAGAAAACACCCTCGCCGCAGACGAGAAGCAAGGGTGCTTCCTGTCCGAGACGAGGGTGTTGAGATGCCTCTCTGTTTTACGAGAGGGCAAAACGTTTGAAACTCCATCCACTCCGCTGAGAGCCGGAGTCTACAAAGGGTTTCTGTCTACCGATCATCCGCTCAACCCGGACAACGTCACGCTCCTCCATATTTTCGGCGATGAGCACGCCGTTTCTGATTTCCAAGTTGCCACCCCAGGCCCGCCTGAGCTTCTCCTGAAACTCCGTCACCGAGAACGAGGAACCGATGCGGCTCAGAACGGCAAGTCGACGAGTCCGTGGATTGAAAACCACGGCTACATCCACCCCCTGCTGGAGAGCGAAGAAACCAGCCCGAGGATGGCAGGAGCGAACTGTAATCCCAGCGATCTGCTGGTTCTTGGTTCCCCAACGTTCTCCATCGATCTCATTGGCCTCCTCCGCCCGCTGTTTCCAGGCCCACATCTCCTCCCTGATCACCTCTACCTTGGTGCCGAGGAGAAACAACCGGAAGGCATAGCCCTTGAGCCCCATAGAACACCATGGGTGGTTCTTGTCGACCTCTGGAAAAGCCTCCAAGAACTCCCGTTGAAAGTCCTTCCTTTCTTTTGGGTTCAAACAGGCCAACAGCATCTCCCCCTCCAGAACCGTTCCTGCCACAGGCAAGAACAGCCGGATGACGTCAGCCCGATACTGAACATCATCCTGCCCTTCGGGACAGAGCTCGTAGAGATCCCGCAGAAACCGCGGCAAAGACCAGGAAACCCGGTTGAGCCACCCTCCTTTTTCTCTCCTCCCGAAGCCGTTGTCCTCCTTCAGATCTCCAATGAGAGGCTGAAGTGCCGCCACGGTCAGGTTCTCCCGGATCTTTCCTGCTGACATCAAAAGACCAATCTCCACCTCGAGCGCAGAGGTTTTTCCGGGATACGCCTCCCGATACGACGGAACGTCGATCGGGATGGCTCCTTCGGCCGCCTCGAACACGAAGTTCAAAGCGGCCACAACCTCCGGGTCACGGGGGTTAACCCTATGCTCGCACATCAGACGAAGTGCGAGGGCCAACAGGTCGTGGAACGGAGCCAGTCTCTGCATCAGAAAAGTGGTCATGCCACTCTCCTTTCAATTCAATCCGTTGTTTTTTTGAGATACCCCCGAAAAACGAGGGCGGAAAAGGAACTCAAAACTCGGATGCATCATCCCACAAAATTCAATTTTTGTCAAATTCACTTAACATCATTAGATTTTCGGGCTTAATAGACATTTTGGGTTGCTGGAAACAACCGATGGAATCATTCCTTCGGTTGTTTTTGTTTCTTCTGTTTAGAAGGAATTGAGAGGATGGCTTCAATCATCTTTTTCTTCGTCTCCAGGTTCATTCCTCGATGGGT
>DATDUW010000001.1:0-19278 GCA_035290185.1 Patescibacteria group bacterium | reverse complement strand
CCCATCGAGGAATGAACCTGGAGACGAAGAAAAAGATGATTGAAGCCATCCTCTCAATTCCTTCTAAACAGAAGAAACAAAAACAACCGAAGGAATGATTCCATCGGTTGTTTCCAGCAACCCAAAATGTCTATTAAGCCGGAGAAATTCGAATACTTCCGAAAAGTAGGACATAAAGCGCATGTGAACGCTGTGAAAGAATGGTGGGATCAAAAACTTAAGGAATTAAAAAATTAGAACAACATCGCCACCCCTCCGTTCTTAAAAAGAAAATTCACACACAATAACAAAACAACCATTTTACTGGTTGTTTTGTTGCGAAACGATGTCTCATTGCCACCCCATGTACGTTGAAGTACATGAGTCTGTCGATAAGAAATTGTCCTGGCGGAGAGGCAGGGATTCGAACCCTGGATACCTTGCGGTATACTTGCTTTCCAAGCAAGCGCACTAGGCCACTATGCGACCTCTCCTTACAAAAGTAATTTTTTAAACGCTTCTCCTCCCTTGTAGCTCTTTATCTTATGTTCCCGACTCCAAGCTTCCTGTTTAGTAAACCATTGCTCTTTATACACAACTTTCCATGGACCCCTTCCTTTTGTTGATTTCGTCGACCCTCGGTTGTGATCCTTCAATCGCTGGACGAGGTCCTTTGTGTGCCCTATATAGAACCTGCCGCTTGTCTGACTTTGAAGAATGTAAACAACGTACATAAAATCGGGGCTTTCCAAGCAAGCGCATCCCGCCAAAGGCGGGACCCCGCCGGAGGCGGTGGCTCGGCCACTATGCGACCTCTCCGAGCGTGGCTATTATACATGAACCCATCCGTTTGGCTAGAGGAAAAGCCAGAGAAAAAGAACCGCGGCAACCCCCAAGCGATAGATCGCAAATCCGCGGTAGCTTGCCTTTCGAAGGATGGTAAACAGCCACCGAACGGAGAAAAATCCGAAGATGAACGCGCAGACAAAACCAACAGCCAACGGGAATCCTTCCACAGACACCCTGCCCTCTGCCACCTTCAAGAGAGCGGATGCACCCGCCGCGGCAATAGCCGGAATACCAAGCAAAAAAGAAAAACGCGCGGCCGTCTCCCGATCAAGGCCGGCAAAAAGCCCAGCGGAAATGGTAACGCCGGATCGGGACGTGCCAGGGACTAATGCAAGCGCTTGCGCAGCCCCAATTCCCACCGCCTGTTTCCAATTCACCTGCCGCACGTCGCCCAGTGCTTGCGAGCGCACCGTCCGATCCGCGACCAAAAGAACAACACCCCAAATCGCAAGGTTTGCAACGACAACAACGGGCGAACGAAAAACCGTTTCAATCCATGGTTCAAAAAAAAGACCAACGGCAAAAACCGGAACACTGGCCAAAAGAATTTTTTTGACGAATCTATTCCAAATAGGATCTTTTTCAAAAATTCCCTTCCCTATCCGGCGTAAATCCGGAAACAGGGCAACAACAACAGCTCCTAGCGTTGCCAAATGGAGCGCAGCGTCAAACGTCACGGACTGTTCGGGCCACCCGAAAATGCGGGAGACAAGAATCAGATGTCCTGAACTGGAAACCGGAAGGAATTCCGTAAGACCCTGGATGCAACCAAGGACAGCGGCCTGCAAAACACCCACAAAAATTGCATGAAAAATAAAGCCAGTGCAACAACTTTCTTTTAGTTTACCTTTCTCCTCTCATGGAGAAAAGGCATTGATCATCCAAAGGGCCTCTTCTCCATAATTGGAGGAAAGAACAGCTTCCTTGACGGAGGAATAAACTGGTGCCCAAGCAAAACCGTTCCAATAATGGGATCCGTGTTCAAACAACGCTTGGGCTGTTGCCTGATAATCATCGGTCACGCCAAGATTGGACATGGCGGCATAGACATCTGCTGCCACCAGGGACCAATTACTTTCATCTGGATTTCCGCGAGATCCGTCTGCCCATGACCACGAAGACGCGAGGGAGGTCATCCCTTTCTGAGGAGTATCAACATACAACATCTTTTCTTGAAAAAAAGCTAAGCGTTCATCCAAGAACTCCGCAAGTTCTTTGGAAACCTGCGTCCCGGCTTCTCCGCGTTCTTTTAAGAAAGAGAGGTATTTCACCACACCACTGTAAAGATAGAGCGTGCGCCATGGAGTCGTTGTCAGCGAACGTCCCGAACAGGGACAGGCGAGAAAATTTCCACTGATTTGGTTTCCCCCATCAAAGGTTTTTCTGAGATCATTCTGCATCAAATCCATCCCGTTCACCCATCGGCTTTCCCCTGTCGCTTCGTAGACCGGAATGATCATGGAAAAGAAATTTGCCACGCCGCGCCCGTCGGACAGATCCGTTTTTTCCTCCCCGTCGAACCATTCAAAATATCCCATGCCCTTCTCGGGGACATTCCCAAGCACCCCATCGTGCTCCAGGCGCCACAGGACATTCTCTGCCGCTTCTTTGGCCGCATCCAAAACGGAACGATCACCAGTCAGATAATAGAAATTCACCAAACCCTCAAGACCGGAATAGAGTGCCGGGGCTGTTCCCTGGTTTCCGCTGTTCCCGCGCAGGGGATCAAATTGATTCTCCGCCTCATGAAACACCATCCCCCACGGTGCCTTGACGGAAAAATGGGAAACGGACGTTCCTTCGGGAGCGTGCGTGAGGAGAAAATCAGCGGCATGACGCGCAGCAGGCCTGGCAAGACTCCACCAAACATCCTCATACGGCGAGCCGATGGTGCGGACGGATTGCTTGATAAAGCCGTTCACGAAATCATACTTATTCTGAAACTGCGCCGTCCGCTGTTCGAAATCGATCATCTGGTCTCCGTAAAGACGCCAGCCGTAAACATTGTAAGCGCGCAGGCGTTCCGGAAGCGTCAATGGATCGCTCTTCATCCAATCCGGGGCACCCTGCTCATTCAGCTCCCGATCGACCGTCAAAGCTATTTGGCGCTCATAGGCTCCGGAGCGCGCGTCATCCAATCCCTGAAAAGCGACCATCCTCCCAAAGGCTCCGCTGTCAGCATACCAGACGGCCGAAGCCGTGGGACGAAGCGGATCGTAGAAAGCCTGCACACGTCGCTCAGCAGCAAAGAGGTCGCGGTGGTCGAAGACAAGGAGGAGTTCATCCGTCTTCTGCTCTCCGGCTCGGAAACGAAAGGCTGTCGGGAACCGATCCGGATAAAGACCGGCCGTCACGAGACCCTTCCCGCTCATCAAAAGGGCCTTGGGCGCGTTCTGCCAAAAATCCCGCACGGCCATGCCAATGGTTCGATTGTTGGCACTCAGACGGATCCACCCTTTGGAGCGCTCGGATTGGAGAAGGAATGATCCATTCAAAAAAACTTTATTGCCTGGAAACGTCGCATAAGCCGGATCCTGAGGAGCGAATTGTTTGAGAGCCTGATAATTCCAACCGAGGCCATCCCCTTCGATAAATCCCGTGGAGTCTTGATAGAGTTCCACAGTGTCATCCGGTCCGAGCGTCCCATTCCATGCTTCTTTTGTTTTCGATGGTTCCGCGCGCTCAGCCGGCGTTCCTATCGGCATGTCCGCGATGGCAAGCTGCAAACGCAGATCTTTGAACTGAATACTGTTAAGAGAGCCAATACGTTGGCAGGTCGGTTGGGCATAATAATCGGGTCCGGTCCCAATCACACACGGATTCAAATTTTGGACGGAGACAAGAAGCCTCACGTCGCTTTGTCCGTTCGTAAAGACGTAACGGATGGTCATTGTGAGCTCATCGAGGGCTGTGTTCGCTTCATCCATCGCATCATAAAAACCGAAATAGGAAGCCGGCGCGATTTTTTCCCCAATGGAAGAAGAATCCTGCTCATCGGTAAAACTGGGCGCAAACACGGCGGTTGTTTTCAAGACCGCGCGAAGGGGACCTTGTTCCTCCACGCTCCACGCAAGGCTTGCAAGATCGGTTTGGGAAGAAAAAACTGTTCCGTCCGCAGCGGTCACGAAGAACCCATTGCGCGCGTCGGGGCGAAGAACCACTTCCCCGTCAAGGGTGACCCGATCAAACAGATCCAGCTTATCCTTGGAAAGGATGTACTCGGCCGTGCCCGTCGAAACAACCCATTGGGATCCGCGGTCTTCCACGGAAAGGTGCGAAGATCGTTGGGCAGAGGCGTTTCCATCTCCGTCATTCGTAAGCCTGTAGACCGCCGTTCCTGAAGGACCGACAGAAAGAGGAGCGGAAATCAGCACCCACCGGATCGACCGTTCTGTGTCCTGCGGTCCTCCACCCCACCGGGACGTGACACGAAACTCCGCGGGAACCAAAGTCCCATTCGCATCCCGCACGCCGAGTTTTTCTATCGTAAACAGATTCAACGTCTGGGGAATCGGGATACCAAATGTCGTTACTTCTGTGCGCGCAAACGGAAAGATGTTGTCGATAGTAAGCGGAAGAGAAAAAGCGACGGTTGTTGAAGCCGCAAATGCCTTTCCTACGGGAAAAAAGGAAGAAATGAGGAAAGCAAAAAAAATGGGAAGGAAAAAAAGCCGTTTCCGCGTCTGTGTTGTCATCATAGAAAAGAGAGGGAGGAGAGAGAAGCCCTCCGTCCTCTTTTCACCATAGCCCACGATCCTTCTTCGTGGCAAAATTTTCGTTTTCTCTGACAAACAAAAACGCCCCCTCACCTATTTTTCTTTTTTTTACTTTGCTTAACTTTTCGTTCAAAATCATCTTGAATTTTTGCCTCTTCAATCCACCTATCTTCCGCCTCGAATTGGTCAAACGGGGCATGACGGTAATAGAAAGGGTACTCATATCCGGCCATGCATCTTGAAAGGTATTCTACCGCCTCTTTGGCTCCTACGCATTCTTCCGGCAACTGCTGGTACTGTTTCAATTTCGAAACGAACGTCTCGGCGACTGCCGACCCGCGCTCAAAAGCCCGATCGAGCTGCACCGCCATCCGAAATGGAGTAAGGAAAGCTTTCTCGTACCTCCACGCATTCTCCTCCATAACGACCGGCTCGTTCCTCACGATGCCCTCCGCGTAAAGACGAACCATTTTCGAAAACATCTTTGGACGATTCCTCCAGTCCTCTTTCTCAAACGGTGTGAGACGTAGGATATGCCGAACCGTATCGAGGAGACATTGTTCGGTAGCAATCACTTCCTCGTCCGTTGCGAAAATCTCATTGATACTGAAGTCCCGCGTCGCAAAGTAATCCGCCAAACTCTCAATGAGTTCCACCCCATGCCCGTTGGAAGCATCTTCCCACATAAACTCCTGTGCCACTTCCTCGTCCGTCCACCCCCAGGTTTCTGTGCAAGTCAAACGAATGATGTCTACATCGCGCGGCATGGACGTCGCGTTCATGCCCAAGGCACGCAAGAGCAAAGCCCGAGCAGCCCCCCCCCTTGTACCCATACCCCCACGGAAGGTGTCTGTCGCTAAAGTGACTTGAGACGGGCAAATGATAATAGCCTTCTTCATCTACCTCCATCTCTACCCTTATGCCATACTCCTTCAAAACGTCGAAAAAAGTCTCTCGTTTTTTATGAAACTCCACTGCGTCTTCGCGCTCTCCTAATTTGGACATCAGGACCTCCTGCGACTTCGCATCGACCTCGAATGCCTCGGGTTGTGTGTCTTTCCATCGCTGCCAGACGACTTCAAGTTGCTGTTTAAAATCCAACCTTGGTCCAAATTCTTTACTGGGAGAAAAATCCGTTTCTCGTTCCATAAAGGCTTTATTGGCTACTCCTGGACCTTGTGATCCAATTCGGAAAACAAGGTTTCAATCCGTTGCATCACGACTCTCCTTTCTTCTTCGTCCCTGATTTCCTCCCACGGATTGAACCTAAGGTGCTTTTCCAGATCCCACGGGGAATCTACCGTCCGTTTATCAAAGTCGACGCGGACGCACTTCACTTCTTTTGCTTCCTCTCCTTTCCCTACGTGTGGTAAATCGCTCTTATCAATGACCAGCACCTGACCGCCGAGTTTTGCAATGGGATACATCTCGTTCATATTATTTAAACCATTAGTAAACAACGAATGTAATGATCGCATCCGGATGGGATTCATTCCATCTCTCGATAATCTCGCGCACCTTGTCGATCTCCCATTCGTCGAGTTCATTGTCCAAAGATACATGGACGGATGCAATATCTTCCGCCGTCAGCTGGCCGTGGTATTGGGCTTCCGTGTAAGCCCCCCCCAGTTCGTCACACTGGTACGTCCCAACGTGTCTAAAACTTCTCCGCCAGCGCCGAACTCGTTGAAATCTGCCAAGTTGAAGCTCGTGAAATGCGGTTTAGAAGCCGGGGTCGGCGGCCAGACGTCAGCAATATGTAAGCTGTCGTGAAACGTAACCGTTGTCCTCTCCAAAACGCGTTCCTTTTTCAATTTCACAGTGACAGCGCCATACTGACAGACGCGGTTTGGAGGCGGAATACGTCCGTCTTCGTTAATGATCCCATGTTTGTCGTCTGAGAAATATCCGTAAATCGGTCTCATCGCAGCACCGCTAGAATAAGGCGGGAAATCAAACATCTTTTCTTCCTGCTCTGCCCGGTAGGTCGGGTCCAACAATCCGTCGGACCTCCCTATCTCAAACTGATTTTTGAACCGCCCGTCGTCTTCCAGAACACTCTGCAAAATATGGGGATGAATAGCCTTGAAAAATTCAGACCGTGCCACCAAACCTTCGACCTTCTCTTGCAATCTTTCCTTGAATTCGCCCACGGAAATTTTCATTCTTTCGGCCTCTTGTTTATAAAAAGTACTCTGAATCCTCTCCGCTCGAAGGATGTTGCTTTTAACTCTTTCTTTTATCCCGTTATTCCCCTTCAGCTCAAGGGCACCCCAATCTTTAAAATATCGAAGGGTCGTTTCGAACAAAGATATGGTTTCTCTTTCTAAGACTTCCCCGGATTCATCAAAAAACCATTTTTCAGAAGAACGTAAAAAGGCGCGCATATCCGTGACATTAACCAAAAAAAATACAGAACCGAAAGCATTTAGAAAATCACACTCGACGACGTCATTTTAGATACCAGCTTTAAAAAATGTCAAAACGAACGACAAGCGGTGCCCTTCTATCTTCCATGACACTTCTTGTACTTCTTTCCGCTGCCACAAGGGCACGGATCATTACGACCAATCTTTTCTTGCTTGATGTGCGGATTAAAAGGAAAAGACTCTATCTTCCCCCCTTCATCATCATCTGGTAAAAAACACTCTTCGTGCGCACGATAGTGTTTTTCCCAATCGCCACGCCGTTCAATATAAGGTCTTGAAAATTCAGGATATAAAATATGACCAGCTTTCAATTCTTTAAGAGCCTCCTCGATTTCAATTTCTGTGTGTTCACCACGATAACGAACAAGAAGACGTTCTAAGACAGGAACAGCTTCTTTTATTTGCAAACGAGCCGGATAATGAACGAAAAGATCCAGCCCTTCAAGCCGCTCATCTTCCAGGGTACGTAAAAACCATTCTTTGTACGGTTCCTCTTCTCCCGGACGAAGACAATCGAATACTTCAAAGAGATACATGTAGGGACCATTGGAATTCCGTCCAATTTCACGATCGACCGCTTCTATGATTTTTGAAAACACCGAATCGGGAAAAATTTTTGCAAGCAACGTCAGATCGCAGGATGCCTGTTCATTCAAAAAATCCCAATTATCTGCCTCCGAATCCGTCAATAAGTGAATCAAGGGGTCGATCAATTCCTCGCAGAGGTGATTCTCGGCTACGATGGCATACCAAAGGGGCGTGGAAAGATAAAAATCATCCTCCTTCAAGATGTGGGTTTCATCATAAGCGTGTTCAAACGCAAAGAGAATGCGATCCTGTAATTCCTTGCTCGGCGGCAAGGAGTGCAAAAAGCGAATCGCCTCAAACGGAATTCCGTAACGCTGCGTCTCAAGGATGTTGACGGCTGTCTCAAAAGTCATTTTGGAATCAAAATCGTTTGCTTGAGATTCCCCCTATTTTATAGACGTATTATAGACGATAATGAGACGATTGACAAAACCACGAACGCGCCCCCTCTATTTCCCATGTACACTTCTTATATTTCTGCGCGGATACGCAGGGGAGAAAAAACTTGAACTTTTGCCTAACATCCGCCTCGAAACCCCCGTGAAAGGGCGCCTTTTTGACACGAATGTTTGAGAAGTCCATCATCACAGCTCGTTTCCCCATCCGCCTGAAAGCGAATCGGGAGGCGAGCCGTATCTGATTTGTCAAGGATCTGAATTGCTGATATTATCCAAGCATCACCAATGGAAAGCAAGCCCTATAAGGTTCCGTCCTTATAGGGCCCTTTCTTTTTAGCGAGTCTATCGCGCAGATCGTTCATATACCGGAGGAACGGTCGGAACTGCTTGAATTTGAGGAGACCGGAAAAATGATCGCGATCAGGAATCAAAACACACTCTAATTTTTGTTGTTTGAGAAGGTGATCGACGAGGCAGTGAAAATCCCCGTCGCCGGTCACGATTACCGCCTTCTCATAATTTCCGTATTCGATCATAGACCAAAGAACGAGTTCCGCATCGCAATTCCCCTTGGTTGTTCCATCCTTGTAGTGCAATGTCGGCTTGAAGATGCAAGTGAAGCCGGCCTCTTGCAGAGAGACCTATAGCCCTTCATTCCCGCCAATATACCCGATGAATAAGTAGGCCTTTCCCACATTGTACTTATCGTGAAGATACACTCGAAACCGTTTGAAATCCAATTTCCAACCCTGCGCTCGAATCGCAAGATTGAGGTTCTGACTGTCGATGAAGGCAGAATTATTTCTCACATTTTAATTTGCATGGCCACTTTAATTCGCTCGACAATGACATCCGGCGAAAGTTTTTCAACATCGATGACGATGACACCTGGCCGTTTGTTTTTTATGACGTCAATCTCGTTCCAAAAACGCTCGCATTTCTCCGGTGTAAGCAGACTGTCTTCTCTGTACCCACGATCGGTTGCGCGTTTCAAAACAAAATCCTTCCGCGCCCATAGGATAATTTCCGTGACGCGAGCGCCATGATGCTTGGCGAGCGCGATCATGCGATCGATACGCGTCTCGTCGCGCATCATCTTTTCAACAATGACATCGTTGCCTGTCTGCAGATGAGTTTCAATAATAGCCAACGCGACGGAAAATGAATATTGGCTGGTTTCTTCCGCGTGTTCATTGTAGCCATTTATTAACCTACGAATGGCATCAATCTCAACAAGAAACGAAAGTGGCATAGTCTGATGCAGTGTCGTTGCTACGGTACTTTTTCCAACTCCGCATGGCCCGTTGATGATTACAAGATTCATACAGTCAACCTCGAGTTAGATTGATCCCTACTCATTAACCGCCGTGACACTTCTTGTACTTCTTTCCGCTGCCACAAGGGCACGGATCATTGCGCCCCACTTTCTCTTGGGACGGAGACCCCTGGACCACGGAAACAGGCGTGGCCGAGAGCTCTTCCATCCCTTTCGGCCGTGGCAAAGAATTCGTGGTCGGCACGGGCCGCGCGTCCGCGGTCTTCGTCGCGCCTTGGAGCGTGACACCCAGGCGATCGAGCAGGGACTTCCCTGCCAGCGTCACCTGACGCATCTGGACCGCGTGCTGGGCTACTTTGAAAAAGTTCATGGCAATTTCCTCATTGATGGATCCGAGCAGATGATTGAACAACTGGAACGACTCCCGCTTGTATTCCACAAGCGGATCTAACTGGCCGTAGCCACGCAAACCTATACCCGTCCGCAATTGGTCAATGGCTTGCAGATGTTCAATCCAAAGCCGGTCCATGGCACGAAGAACCACATCGCGTTCAAGCCGTTTGAACGAGAGCCGGTCACCCAAAGCTTCCTCCATTCGTGCATAAGTTTCCCGGGCGCGCTCCATGACCGCTTCAATGATCTTGGTGCGTTCCGTTGCCAAACGCTGCTTGTCCTTGGTCCAAGCGAAGACAAGGGAAGAAAGGATCTGCTTGCCGGTTTCATCCATGGGAATGAGAGAAGAGGCCGTTTCCACGATTTCTTTAACGTTTCCATCTTCTTCGTTCGTGTGAAAAAGCACGGTCTGTTCGATCACATCCTCGACAAGTTCCAAGATCTTCGGTTTGAGCGCGTCCGGAGCCGGATCTGCAAACGCCTCTAACACCTCCCGACGACGGCCGTAGATAAGTTCGCGGTGCTTGTTGAGAACATCGTCGTATTCTAAAAGGTGCTTCCGGACGTCAAAATGGTGGCCCTCAACCCGGTGTTGGGCCTTTTCGATCGAAGAGGAGACCATTTTGTGTTCGATCGGTTCATCTTCGGGAATACGCAGCACTTCCATCATGCGTTTGACCCGGTCGGATCCAAAAATACGCATGAGATCATCCTCCAAGGAGAGATAGAATTGCGTCGCGCCCGGATCACCCTGTCGCCCGCTGCGGCCGCGCAGCTGGTTGTCGATGCGTCGGGATTCGTGGCGCTCGGTACCAATGACGAAGAGTCCCCCGTTTGCCCGAACTTTTTCCGTTTTTTCGGAATCTGGAGGGTTGCCACCAAGCACAATGTCCACACCACGTCCGGCCATGTTCGTGGCCAAGGTCACGGCTCCGGGTCGGCCGGCTTGCGCGACAATCTCGGCTTCACGCTCGTGGTTCTTGGCATTCAGGACTTCATGCGGTACGCCTTCCCGCTTCAACAGCTCGCTCAACAGCTCGTTCTTTTCAATGGAAACCGTTCCCAGCAATACGGGTTGTCCGGCCGCGTGCAAACGTTTCACTTCGCGCGCCACGGCCAAAAATTTGCCAGCTTGACTCTTATAGATGCGGTCGGGTCTGTCTGTGCGTCGATTGGGCCGATGGGTCGGAATCGTCGTGACTTCCAGCTTGTAAATCTTTGCGAACTCTTCTGCCTCCGTTGCTGCTGTCCCGGTCATGCCAGCCAACTTTTTATACATGCGGAAATAATTCTGGAACGTGATCGTGGCCAACGTTTCACTTTCACGCTGGATCTCAACGTTTTCCTTTGCCTCAATGGCCTGGTGCAATCCTTCCGAATAACGGCGCCCGTGCATGAGCCGACCCGTGAATTCATCCACAATAATAACCTGGCCGTCTTTGACAACATAATCCCGATCCAACCTATAAAGCGCCTGAGCGCGCAGAGCCTGCTCCGCATGATGGGCCATGGCAATACCGCCCGCATACAGATTATCCACACCAAGCGCCTTTTCAATTTTAGCGATCCCTTGTTCGGTCAGGGCAACGCCGTGCATTTTTTCGTCCATCGTGTAGTCATCCTTCTCAAGCAACGTCCGAACGATCTGGGCAAATCGATAATACAACTCATTTGATTCCTCGGCCGGAGCGGAGATGATAAGCGGCGTACGCGCCTCATCAATGAGGATGGAATCAACTTCATCCACGATGGCATAATGGAGCGGTCGCTGGGCCAGATCGTCCAGCGCATATTTCATGTTATCGCGCAGGTAATCAAAACCGAATTCGTTGTTCGTGCCATAGGTGATGTCGGCGGCATACGCTTCCTTGCGACTGATTGGACGCAGATAGTCCTGATGCACGCGAAACGAACCGGTTTCATCGCGCTCCTCATCGTGTTGCCCTTCTTCCGTGGTTCCTGCTTCGTGCTTATAGGACGGATCGTAGAGAAAAGCGGCATCGTGCTGGACGCTGCTGACGGTCAGGCCCAGAGCATGGTAAATCTGTCCCATCCAAACAGCATCGCGGCGAGCCAGGTAGTCGTTGACCGTCACGAGATGACAGCCCTTGCCTTCAAGCGCATTGAGATAGAGAGGGGCCGTGGCGGTCAATGTCTTTCCTTCCCCGGTACGCATTTCCGCAATGCTGCCGCGGTGCAACACGATCCCTCCCATGAGCTGCACGTCGAAATATCGCTGCCCGAGCTGACGCTTGGCGGCTTCGCGTGCGACGGCAAAGGCTTCATAGAGCAAATCATCCACGGCCTCACCGTTCTTGATCCGCTCTCGAAATTCCGCTGTCTTAGAACGCAACCCTTCGTCCGAGAGTATCTGAATGGACGGTTCTAAACCATTAATTTTTTCTACATCGTGTTGCAGAGCATCGATGACTTTTTTATTGGGATCGCCAAGGAAAAAAGACAGGAGATTTGACATAACGGCATGGAGGATCTCTACCGATTCAAACTGGTTTAAAGCCACCCAAGTGTGGAGGAAAAAGAGAGAAAAAGCAAGGTCTTTGCAGCCCTTATTCGATACAACGACTCCTCCCCGAACGTTTCGAGAAAATCAATTTGGAGTCCCATCGTTGCCAGCTTATCGGTATTCAGATAATGCAAATCCGCATCCGGCAACGTGATCCCATAATAATAGAGTGGCCCCTTTGCGGCCAATTTTGGAAGGAGGGTATAGGTGGTTTCGTCTCGCAGCGGAAAACGAACGCGTCGGAAGGGAAAAAACAGCTTATCAGACCGGTCCACAATCAAAACCGCGTTGGGTTCGGTCAAAACCAAAACGCGCTGCCGGGTTTGCAAAGATTGTTCCAGCGTGCGGCGTACCGCGAACAATCCGTCGTGCGGGGACAGGAACGTTGATTGAAATCCAAGACCGACCACCACCAAACTTCCGACAACAGCAACAGAAAGCCGCATCCATCTCCTGGAAATTTTTTCAACCAACCAGGCAAATCCATGTGCGGCAAGCGCGCTCATCATCACAAACGCCGGCAGCCAATACCGCACATAGGAATTGGCAATACTCACAATCGACGGATCCGGGTTATCATGAATCGTCATGCTGCCATAGAACAATCCAAGCCATCCGGTGATTCCTAAAAAGAGGCTGACAAACAAGATCCGACCCTTGAGTCCTTCCTTTTTTCGCTCCAAAAAAATCACGACCATTCCGACGCCGGCCAAAAGAGCGACCCACCAAGCAAATTTTAACCCGTACTCTTCCACGTGCAACCAGGCCGTGCGCGGGTTCACTTCAAACGGAAGCAGACGTCCCCCTTGGCGCAAGAGCGATGGAAAAAAAGGCTCCTCTGTCGCGCGCTGAGCAGGGGGGGGCAACACCGGTTCCAATCCAAAGACGGACGGCGGGTCTGCCAAAGGGACCAAGGAAAAAATTGTCTCAGAAACGGGCGGTGTCTCCACGGTATAACCCGTCGCTAGCGGATTCCCATAAAAACGAGCGTTGAAGGAAAAAAAAGGTGAAAATCCAACAAGGAAAAAAAACAAAAAGGCCAGGATAGGTTTCCAGGACACAGATCGAAAAAAAAGAATGGCTCCGATGGACAAGGAACCAAGCACCCACACCATCTCCGAGGGACGAATAAATAGACTAAGACCGAGACAGAAGCCGCTCAGCGCCGCATCCAACCAGGATGGAACAAGCCGATGCGAGGGGATCCGCGCGCGCAAAGGACGGACAACCAAAAAAAAGACGCCAAGAATCAAGAACGAAACAAAAGGGACATTTGGCATGAGCGAGCGCGCTACATAATACCACCAGGCCGGATGAACAAGGAGAAAAAGAAAAGACCAAAAGGCCGTCGATTGGGAAAAAATTCTTTTGACAAGGGCAAACCAGGCAAAGGCGCTGGCAAGGGCAAGCGCGGCAGTGAAAAAAGGAAGGATCCAGCCTCCCGCGATTTTGAGAACCGTCCCATAGAGAACAGGAAGACCGGCAAAACCAACAGGAACAAGCCAGCCGCGGATGGAAAGAATACTGCGCGGGAACAGGACATCCCCCAGCTGGACGTTGAGCGGTTCAAAAACTTCGAGATGGCCCGCGGCAGCGAATCGATTTGCAAAAAAGGCATTCGCGGTCTCATCCGGGGAAACGTAGATTGATCCAAGGGAAGATAAAACAAGGACGGAAAGAAAAAAGAGCGTACTCACGGTTCCCAAAAAAAAGAGAAAGAAATTTCTTCTCCTCCTTTCCCTACAATCCATACGTCACAAGACTCACAAGGGCGAAGGCCACGGAAATGCCAAGGATGCCAACGGCGGTGGTTAGGAGAAACGCCGTCTGTGTCCAAACACCCAAAAGCAAAAGGAGAATGCCCACGACCTGCAGCACCATCTTGGTCTTGCCAAAAAAATTTGCGCTCGTGATCTTCCCTTTTTTCCGGCGAACCACGCCGCCCAACACAATGAAGATTTCGACGGAAACAATGAGAAGAGCAAACCAGGGGTGCACGTGCTTGGCCGCAATAAAAAGCACCACGGAACCTATCAGCAATTTGTCAGCGACTGGATCATAAAACGTCCCCCAGGGCGTGATCTGTTTACGAACACGGGCCAGCGAACCATCCAGCGCATCGGTAAAGGCTGCAACAAAAAAGAGGGGGATACCGGTCTTATACCATCCCAGAAGAAGCAACCATAAGACAAAGGGAATCAAACAGAACCGGATCACGGTCACATGGTTCGGCTTCACCCAAAGGGGGATCAGCGGCAAAATGGTCCTTGCCAGCAAGTGGTCGTGAGGATAGACAAGGGAAGGATCCCGCCTGGCAGACTGGCGTTGGAATTCCAAAAAACGCTGGAAAACGTTGATCGTGGTATCATGAAGCGGCATATTTCGTCTGCCGCGAGGGGCTGCTATGTTAAAAAAAGGATTTATCTTTGCAAAATTTAACACAAGTATCCTCTTTTTTCTAGTTTTCTTTTTGGTCAACCTCTTTTTTTGGCATTCGGCTGTTGTTGGCATCGGCCTGCTGACTATTTTTCTCACCGAAATTGGAGGACGAATCGGAAGTCGATTTTTCCCTCAGGAGGGAAGGATCCTTCGTAGAGTCCTCGGTGTCTGGATTTTCCTCTCAGTTTTAGCCATTGCAGGCTCCGTTGTTTACTACACGGGAACGATCACGAGCTGGAAAGCAATGTTAGGCGTTCTCCTAAGCATCGGGGTTACGGCCCTTTTTTCGTCCCATCGAAAAAAAGAGGAACCATCCAATGTTCCTCTTTCTCCATCCGCGCGCCATCCGTTGGCGTGGCGATTCTGGATTCTCGCTGTTTGTGGGGTCTTTTTTCTTCTCGCAACCCTTGCGCTTCTCCACGCTTCAGCCACGCAAGACGCTGTGCGGTCTGTTTGGGAAACGGTTCCGTCCAGGACCTTTCTGTTCTTCGGCCTTTCTGCAACAGCCCTGTCCGCTGTCTTACTTTTCGGGCGTGCACATCGGATCGGCATCGCTCTTGCCGTCAGCGCGTTGTTTGTTTTTCTTTCTGCTGCCGTTGTCCTTTTTCCGCTTGGATACGGCTTTGATCCCTTCATCCACCAAGCAACGGAAAACCACATCGCTGCTTTCGGAACCATCACACCGAAACCTTTCTACTACATCGGCCAGTACGCGCTCATCCTCTTTTCCTATCTGGGTTTTCTGATTCCCATCGAAACGGCGGACCGCTGGCTTGTCCCAGTTCTCTCTGTTCTCCTCCTTCCAGCTGCCTGGTCTACGGCCGCCCTCTCTCTCCTGCGCGATAAACGTCTTGCTGCCGCTTCCCTCCTCCTTCTCTTTCTCCTTCCCCTCGATTCTCTTATTCTGACCACGCCCCAAGGCCTGGCAAACCTCTGGACGCTTCTCACGATTCTCTTGGCTGTCCCGCGGCTCGTCGGACAGAAAGAATGGCCTTGGTGGCCGACCGCCCTCTCCGCTTTTGCCACCCTCCTCATCCACCCCCTGGCAGGATTGCCAGCGGTCATCTTTGTTTTTTTGGCGTCAACACACTCGTCATTGCGAGCCCCTCAAATTTTGTCGGGGCGAAGCAATCTCTCGTTGAAATCTCGCACTCAGGAGATTGCTTCGTCGTCACAAAAAAAACGAACTCCTCGCAATGACGAGGGGTGGCGTCGCCTCCTTTCTTGGGCAACCATTCTTTTCTCTTCCATTATTTTTCCTCTTGCCTTCTGGGTTCAAGCCCGTCTCTCTGACCAACCGTTTAAATTTCACTTCAATCAGTTGCTTCCTTCCCTTTTAAAAAATCTTGTCGCCCTTCCCTCGCCCTTTCCCGATCGATACTCCCCCATCTTCGACGTGGTTTATTTCTTCGGAACGAACCGATTTTTCCTTCTCTTTGTCGCAGCTAGCGCAGGTATTCTCCTTTGGAAACGTTGGATGAAAGACAGCGCCATAACGCCTCTGCTTGTCCTTCCCGTTATCTTGCTCATCAATTTTCTTCTCCTAAAAACCGTCACAGACTTTTCCTTTCTCATTGACTACGAACAGTCCAATTACGCGGACCGACTCTTGACTCTGACGATCTTTTTTCTTGTTCCCTTCCTAATTCTGGCCGGCGGACATATTGCCGATTGGCTTCGAACCCGCCCTCTCGCTGTTCGAATCGCGGCCGCCGTTTTCCTCGCTGCCGCCATCACAGGCTCCTGGTACCTCGCCTATCCTCGACATGACGTCTACGCGACCGGCCATGGCTACAATGTCAGCCGCGCCGATATCGAAGCGGTCCGTTCCATCGAAACGAACGCGGGTAAACAGCCCTATGTTGTCCTCGCCAATCAAACCACCTCGGCAGCAGCTATGAAAGAATTCGGATTCGCCCATTACTACAAAAATAATTTCTATTATCCCATTCCAACCGGAGGACCTCTCTACAAAATTTTCCTGGAAATGAATGACTTCCCCTCTCGGGAAACCGCTGCCAAAGCCGCTTCTCTTTCAGAAACGGAGATCGTTTACTTTCTTGTAAGCAGCTATTGGTGGCAAGCAGACCGCATCGAGGAAACCGCGAAAACGCAGGCGGATCGTTGGTGGAAAATCAATGGAAAGACGTCTATTGTCATTTTTCAATACGACTTTTCCAACCCTTGACTTTTTCGTCAAAACATGATAACATTTTGAGTTCCATAAAAATATGCCTATTCAATTTTGAAAATCACCTCACACACTAACCGACTTCGAACCTCGCCCGAAGCCCGCGCGAGGACTGCCGAGCACAGGCCGCCAAGTCCCTCTCGAGGACGAAGGCGGCCCAGCGAGTTCCACAGCGCGGGACTTCGGGACGTCTTTCTTTTCACCTCTTTTCTTTGACGGATTCCAAAGAAAAGGGGTCGGGGATGTTGGGGCAGAGCCCCATATGGGTGGAGGACAAATTTGAAATATCAAAAAAACATGAAAAACATCAACGAAAGGGCGCCTAAATCGCCTTTTCGCAGGTGCTTTTCTTCAGAAATGAGGAAAGGTACAGCACCTAAACAACTGAACAATTTTGCCATTTACCGGAATCCGGTGGTGGCGCTGGAGGAAAAAAGATGAAGATGAGAGAACTGCTCTTCGGGATTGGGTTCGCCCTGATCCTGGTAGGAGTAGCGATTCTGTTTTCGTTGCTATTCGGAGTTGGTTCATGGAACCACTTCATTTGGGCAATAACGGCCATCTCCGGTGGGGGATGGCTGGTGCTGAAAAATTTGCCGCCAATCGATGGCGGACGTCTTGAATAAGGAGGAATGACTGATGCTGAAGCTGAGCAAAGCCGCGATGAAAGCGGCAGTGGTAGCGGGAATCCTCATCGCCCTGACCGTCCTTGTGGGCGGAAAGGCGTGGGGACAGGAGACGAAGGTCATCCGGATCCAGCAGGTGATCTATTTCTCGGTCGGGAGCGCCAAGCTCTCGCCGGAAGCAGAAAACACTCTGCGGGAGGTAGCAACCATCATCCAGGAAAATCCCGAGTTGAAGGTTCTGGATCGGGGTCAGGCAAGTCGGGATGGTGGTGAGTTGAAAAACCTACACCTCAGCACCGATAGGGCTGACGCGGCTGCGGACTTTCTGGTTTCATTGGGGATCCCGCGATATCGTCTGGACTCATTCGGAACCGGCGCGTCCAAATCTGGAGAAGGGGAGGAGTTCAGGGTCGTTCGATTCTACGTGGACGGGGGCTGGTTCGTAACGAATCCGCCACCGGACTGTGGAACTGAGGAAGCAGATGGGGGGAAATTCTGTACTGAAAAGGACGGCATCCTGACCGTCAAGATCAAGGACTTCAAATGTCCTGATTGCAACCCGACCCTGACATGCCCGGACGTGATCATCAATAACCCGCCAGCTCCTGCTGCGGACGACCGGAAGCCAATGACGGATCCAATCCCAACCAAAAAGCATCCCAAGCTGTTGAAGAGGCTGTTGTTGGGTGGAGGAGGATTCGTTGTCGGGTTCACCGGCACCCTAGTCGGAGCCCAGGGCTACAATCTGGGAATTCAGGATGACCACCTGACCCACGGACAGCTGGATCGGGTCCATCCCGGTCCGAAACAGTTCGGGATCGCGGTGCTCGGCGGCCTTGGTGGCGCCGGGCTGGCAATCAGTGGAACTTTTTAAGAAGGAGAGGCCAGTGAAAAAAAACGCCCTGCGGCTCATTGCCGCGATCGCGATAATTCTTGGCGGATGTGAGACTGGGTTGCTCGGGGACGAGACTATCTATGAGTGGGACTACCCCACTCCTCTGGTGATCGAAGTTCTCGTGACCCCCACCCCCGCTGACGAAACCCCGACGCCGTCGTCGGAAGAAACCGGCACACCTGTGCCGTCAACTCCGACCCCGGAGCCGGTCGTTACCCCGACTTCCGAGCCTGACCTCGACGAGGACGGCTACTCGGTAGGCGACGGCGACTGCGACGACCGGAATGCAGACGTCTACCCCGGCGCAATCGAAGTCTGCGACAGCAAAGACAATGACTGCGACGGCCAGATCGACGAAGACCAGGACTTCACAACCTGGTACCAGGACGCAGACGGGGACAGGTACGGCGCGGTTGAAGGCGAGATCGAGGCCTGTTCGGCCCCGTCCGGCTACGTCCCCAACAATGGGGACTGCGACGACACCATTGCCACCATCAACCCCGGCGCTGTCGAGACCTGCAACGAACTCGATGACGACTGCGACGGAACGGTGGACGAGGCAGGGGCCGTCGACGAATCGGTGTTCTTCTATGACACCGACGGCGACGGGTTCGGTTCATCGACGGGTGCAGCATGCCCGTCACAATTTCCCGAGGATTTCGCGGACCTCGGCGGCGACTGCAACGACCAAGCCCCGGCCATCTATCCGGGTGCGACCGAGGTCGCCTGCGGTGTAGACCAGAACTGCGACGGATCCGTCTATCCCTGTGGAACAACGGATGCCGATGGCGACGGCTTCACCGGGCTCCAAGGCGACTGCGACGACACCAAGACGGCGGTAGGTCCCAACGCCGACGAAATCTGCGACGGCGTGGACAATGACTGCGACGGTGAGGTCGACGAGGAGGCTGTCGACGCCCAGGTCCTCTGGGATGACGATGACGGGGACGGATACGGCGACGACGTGGCGGGGTC